>JAVYIN010000007.1:0-300000 GCA_035968315.1 Nitrospira sp. | reverse complement strand
GGGCAAGCCCTCTTGCCTGGCGTCTGGCTTGCGCCTGTGCTTGTTTCGTTTCAGCAAAGTACAATTGCGCTAGGGGCGTCTCATAATTCCAAAATTCTTCTTGAGAGAGACCCAGCCCTTCGAGGTCTGGCCATTGTTCTGATTTGGGGCTTTGAGGACGCCTCCCTTGTTGGCTGCTAAAAAGCCGAGCAAGGTATTCTTTACGTCTAGCCGTGATGTAGTGCTCAGCACACCCACGAAACTCTTTGGATAACAATGGCCTATTCAAGTGGAATGGAATCACGACGAGACAGGTTGGGTTCTCACGAACAGGTCGGAAGATCTTCCGCATAGTATTGTAGAACCGACGGGGAGACCAGTCTTCTACGGACTCTCTGACTGACTCCTTTTTGTGGATTGGCATACCCCAGCCCCAACCCATCCGTATAGACTATTGCACGATAGACTAGCATTTCACGATGGTGAAGCCAACGCTGCCAAACCCGCTCCTTTGTCCAACAATCTCGGTCTGCGACCAGCACACACCTTCAATGGGCGTCTTGGTTCAGAAAATGGAGGGAGCCGCCAGGGGATGATGTAATCAAGAAGGTTGAGTACGGGTGCGGTTAATATGAATAACAGTTCACGCTTCCCGCTAGACCCTGCTGACAGGTCGTCGTGGTCGGTGAAGAAGGAGTGTTAATCACAGTCTCTTGATGAGAGGGTGGCCTATAAACCGTCTTGGGGCCACCCAAAGCTGTCCAGCCAATGGATGTAAGTTTGCCATCGACAAAAACATATGGCGTGAACATATCATCGGTGACCTGATTCCCTGCCCACGGTCCCGTTCTGAAGTAATAAATATCTGTTTGTACACCGTCCTTACGAAACGATTCAGGTGGCCTCCTCTGAGCTGCTGGAAGGCCTTCCTGGGTGACTAGCAAAACGGACAACACCTTCTCTTTCGAGTCCCCCAAGCTCACATTGACGGAGGCTCGATGATATTGCTTAATGCCGTCATTGATAGCAGCCATCCCGCATCCAGAAAAAGCTACAACGATTATTACCCCTACAAAGCCACACCATCCGCGCATTTATTCCTCTTCATTCTGTAACCAAAGCAAAGAGGTTAAAATTATACTTGGCCCTTGATGTTGGGGCAATACGGTCCCTTTTGTCCCCGTGGCGCACAAGGCTTATGAGTCTCATGCCCCTTGATGGGTGGGTGTGTGCCGATGACGGGGGGAGGTGTTATTCCAGTGTTAGCGGAAGCGACAAAACAGGTTGAAGTGCGATGAATAGGGACAAGGTGGGACAAGTGGACAAGCTGCGATTCGCCTAGAGGAGAGCGGGGATTGCCCAAATCGTCAAGGACTTGAGCAACCCCCACAAGCAGCACTCTTAATCAGCGGGCCGTAGGTTCGACCCCTACACGGCCCACCAAAAACAAGCACTTACAACTCCCCTCTTTCCCGACACCGAGCGGTGTAGACACCCTGTAGAGGGTCACAGAAAATATTTCCTGTGACTTTCCGATTGCTTCTCCCCCTGGAACCTATACTGAAGAAGATCTTTCAAAGCCCAACTCGCTTTGAAAGTTTTCGCCATATTTCTTTCAAACAAACATGATCGGCAAAGGGACAGGAGAGCGCGACGAATACTGTTGATTGAGCAAAATTCCTCGTATTACCCAGCAACCCTTTCTAACTTCTTGGCAATCTTCATCCGTACGGTCCCGCGTCGCTGCCCTCGTGAAGCCTTTCGGACTGTGACTTCGACATCCTGCCCCAGCAGCGAGAGAAAATGAACCAGCCGTTCAATGGAAAATCCCGCCATCTGCCCGGCCAACAATTTTGACACCTTGGCTTGGTCTATCCCCAACTGCGCCGCTGCCTCGACTTGCTTCCACCCCCGCTCTTTTATCGTTTCTTGCAGCGCTTGCAGCAGACTGCTTTTCAAAATCAGTTCGGCGGATTTTTCTTCGGAGAACCCCAAATCCCTGAACACATTCCCGCTGCCTTTGGTCACGGTTGCGCGTGTCATTAACCTTGCTCCTTCCTCCACTTCAACAAATCAGCATAGCGCCCTTTGGCTAACTGAATGTCGCCTTTCGGGGTCTTCTGAGATCGTTTCTCGAAGACATGCAGCACATAAATGGCTTCTTCAAACTTCGCCAGGTAGAGCACTCGATAGGCCCCACTCTCATCCTGTACTCGGATCTCATTGACGCCACTCCCAACCGTTGGCATCGGCTTCCAATCATCCGGCTCTTTCCCCTGTTGCACCTTGAAGAGCTGATGCCCAGCCGTCTCTCTGGCTTCGTCGGGAAGATCCCGGAGATCCTCCCGCGAAGATCCGACAAAATGCACCGGCTTCATGTGAGCCCCTCGCATGGCTCACATGATATGCTAGATTTGGCATATCCGCAAGCCACGACCGCCTATGAGCAGGAAATCATGTAGCAGATCCCCCGGGCCTCTCATCCCACTGCCACGCCGCTAGAATCGGTACTGTCCGCCGATCGACACCTGCATATCCTGGAAACTCCGCGTCTCGCTCGTGGAGACACGCTGGGTGCGCTGCACGCCCACCGTCAGCAGCGCCGCCGAGGTCATACGGTATTGAAGCTCCGCTGCGCCCTGATGCGTATCGTCGTGCCGATTGAGGTGGGTGTCGCCGGCCAACTCGCTGGTGAAATCTTTCCGGCGATAGAGATAGAGGAGATGGAGAGACAGATGCTCCGTCAGACCGGCATCGACACCAGCCGATGCGACATGCTGCCGATAGGACACATCGTCATTGAAGCGGAGATCCCCGGCCCCGTCCGCATACCCGCGCTCAAAGAGATACCCCAGCGACGCCGTCACCCGGTCGAACAGCACATAGGAGATATGGGGACCGGCCGCCCAGAATTGCGTATCCCGCTCGGCAAACGCCTCGTTATAGAGCCGAAGCCCGCCGCGCCCGATCAGGCTGACCACCCACCGGGCGCCGAGCTTCTGCTCCCATTCGATCCGCCCGGTATGCGACGTCACCCGTTCGTCCTGGATCGATCGCGTGCCGGTTCTCCGCTCGAAGTTTGGCCCCAGAAACATATTCGGCACATAGCGGTAGCGAACCAGGACCGTCGTGTCAGGCGAGAGCCCTTGCTTCATCTGAAGCCGGTAGTCGGCATGGTTGAAAACAGGGTTGTCCGTATAGATAAAGCCGTGCGCTTTGGCGGAAATCTGATTGATGCCGAGGGCGTTCGCCGACGTCCGAACGACTTCCAGCGAAGGGTCCCAGACGACGTCCGCTTTCTTTTCCGTGGGAACGACGGTCGGCTGACTCGGATCTTCGCTGAACTTTTGGCGGCGTGAGGCAGAGAACTGGAAGACGTCGTCGGTGTAGGTCATCCGGCTCCCGGCGATGGCCGACCAATCGGACTCGGCGCAGGCGGGAATGGACGGGAACCCGAGAACGGCTGCCAGCGCGATGGCGGCCCATGGCCGCGCCGATTGTCGCATGCCTTATGGACGGCTAAACGACCGCACGTAGAGCAAGACGTGCCAGGCTTCTTCTTCGGTGAGGATCAGCGGGACAAACGACGCCATATCCGTCCCGGGGCTCCCGTTCTTGAGAATCCAGAACAACTCCCCATCGGTTCGGGCCGCTTGCCACACCTTGTCGGTGAAATTGCGCGGGAGCTTGCCGCGCAGCCCCTCGATATCTCCCAGCCCTTTTCCATCGCGCCCATGGCAGGTCACGCAAAAGGCCTTCCCCTGGAACAAGGTCTTGCCCTGCTCGACATGCTCCTCGGTGGCCGGAAAGGGATTCGTCCAGGTCCGCGCTTCTTCAATCTTATCGGCCGGCACACGAGGCCGCAGCACGGCTTCGTCGGCGCCGAACACCGGTGCGTTCCACTGGCCGGCCGCCAAGAACAGCACCGCAACCGCGTTCCAATACACCCGTGGCAGACGCATGCGCCAGCCTCCTGAACTCGTTGCTCTCTGCGTGATTGAGACACGGGCCGGCCCGTTCCTTCGTGGAACGGACCGGCCGGTTTCATGCGGTCTACTTGTCAGAGTGCCCAGGGAACTTATGGCCGAGCGATTGCGGGAAGGTCACCGTCCCATCCGGGAATTCCTGCCCATGCTGCCAGAGATGATAGATCACGCCGTCCGTCCCTGCCGCGACTTCCGCCACCTTCGCAGCCTGGTCCGCGGGCATGTCCAGAATCTGCACGCGGCCCGTGGCAATTTCCACCTTGTGATCGTGGAAATGCCGATGCCATTGAATGGCCGGCAGCTTGCGGGTCAGATCCTTCGCGACGAAATACTCAATGGCGACCAGCTTGGCTTTCGGCTCGGTGGATTCGAAGAGCAAACATTGGAAAATCTGATCCGAAATACCTTTGCAATAATGATGGAAAGGGCCGCCCGGCGTGCCATCCGGCATCATGTGCGGCGCTTGCACGTGAATATCGAACCCTTCGACGGGGGACTTCGGCTCCCCGCTGACGGCCTTCTGGGGCGCGATCCCCGAACATCCAATTGCAGCCACCGCCATGATGGCAAGCAGTCCTTTTTTCATCACACGCAACCTCCTGATTATTATGGTTAAACCATCGCCCCGAACCAGCAGGCCCGAGGTGCCAGCATAAAATACCATTTACTTAGAGTCGCCCCTAGGAAAAACGATTCAGGAAGTTTCACCGGCCCATGCCCTTCGGCAAGACGAGCAGAGCACATGCTCACTCCGGCTCTCGCATGACTCGGAGAAACCGGCATCTAGGACGTAATCGTTGAGGGATTGGACTTGGTGGGTGTGATCAGCTTCTGCGCGGACTGCGGGATATTGCCCTGCGCATCCATCATTTCAAACATGAGGCAGCATTTGAGCCGCCCGCAGACACCGAGCAACCGGGGGTCTTCCACTTGCAGGCCCAGTGTTCTGGCTTGCTTCACCGTCACGGGCTTCACTTCGGTGAGAAAACTCGCGCAGCAGAGGACCAGCCCGCAGGTATCGATGCCCCCAAGCCGCCGCGCTTCTTCACGCACACCGACCTGCCGCATTTCGATGCGGCCGCCAAAGCGCCGGGCCAGGTCCCGCACGAGCTCGCGGAAATCGATGCGATCGTCGGCCGTGTAGACAAACGTGAGCTGCCGCCGCTGCAGCGCGCCGAACACTTCAACCAGTTTCAGACGGAGTTTGAACTCCGAGGCTTTCGCCCGACAATAGCTGGTGGCCTCGTGTGACAGCCGCTCAAGCCGGGCAATCAGCGCCGCATCCTCCGAACTGGCTTTGCGCAGGATAGGTTTCAAGACACGCATCGGCGGAATGAACGGCGTGCGATAGGGCTCGGCATAGACCACCCCATACGTCACTTCGCCATCCACTTCGAGCAAGACCCGGTCGCCGACATGCAGCGGCAACTCTCCGGCATCGAGCTTCTTGACTTCCCCGCGATCGCGCACCTTGACCTCGGTCAGCCTGACCGAGTGGGGATATCCCTTTGACAATTCTTCAATAATGGCCTGATCCATGACGCGGCATAATACACGAAATCCCTCCGAAGGGGAACCGTAGACCAGCCCCCTCTTGCCCTCCTCCCGTTCCTGAAACGATCATCAAAAACACTCATAGAGCATTGATATATAAGCAATAACTAGACAGGCACTCCGCAACGGCTTTATGGTACTGTAACGGCAGGATACGAAAGAGGGTGGGGCGTCCCCCTGATTTGAGCAGGTCACCGGGGCATCCGCCACCATATTGGATGGAGCAGGTTGTGATTACGCGAATCCCGACTCGAGTTATTCTTCCGTTCGGCTATCGCATTTCGGTCCGCCAACTCACGGACGCCGAAATGGATAAGCAGGATTCCAATTCTGATGGGATCTGGGACGAGGAAACCAAGACGATTTATATTCGCAAACGTCTCCCGGTGACACGGCGCCGCTATATTCTCGCCCATGAACTCGGACATGCCTGGCTGGACTGGCAGCACCGGTATCTCGATGAAGGAAAAGCCCGCAACTGACAGGCGGTTGTCAGATCCGGGTCACGCCCCAGCCATGTTCAGAATATGACGCCATTCCTTTTCGGCCACCGGCTGAACGGACAGCCGCGATCCCTTCTGGAGCAGCACCATCCCTTTGAGCGCCGGCTCGTCCCGCAAACGCGTCAGAGAGAGAGGCTCAGCGAATGTCCGGACATGCCGAATCTCGACCATGTCCCAACGGGGCTTCAAGGGATCGCTCTTGGGATCGAAATGCTGGTTCGACCGTTCAAACTGAGTCGGGTCCGGATAGACCGTATTGATGACTTCCGCTATTCCCACAATCGCGGGAGGCGTGGCATTGCTGTGATAAAACAGCACCTGATCGCCCTCCTGCATGGCCCGCATATAATTTCTGGCCTGATAGTTCCGCACGCCGTCCCAACAGGTGCTGCGATTGGGGCCGCGCGCCAGATCGTCAATCGAAAAGACCGACGGTTCCGATTTCATCAGCCAATAGCGCCGAGATGGAGCCATGCGAGCTGTCCTCCCTTGACTAGACGTCTGATAGATATGCTGGGCCACCGGCCCTAATCACACGGAGCCTCTATGGAACTCACCCCATTCTTCTTCGTCCTCTACAAACTCGTCAAGTACGGCGTGTACCCCTTGACCTGGGTCGTTGGCTTGGCCGGCCTCACCCTCATCCTCGCCTGGCTCCCGGCCACACCGGCGCGTCAGCGCCACATCCGCCTGGCCGCGACCATGACCTGCCTCACCCTGCTGTTCACCACGACCCCCCTCGTGGCCAAACCCCTCACGAGCCTGCTCGAAAGCTGGCCCGTGAATCAACCCGGCCCCTCTGCTCCCCCTGCGCAGGCCATCGTAGTGCTCGGCGGGGGGATTCACGACAAAGGCACGCTTCGGCCATCGATTGAGCTTTCGCCGGAGTCGCGGCTGCGCACCATCTGCGGCGCCGACCTATTCCACCAGGGGCTCGCACCGGCCTTCCTCATCACGGGCGGAGATCTCAGTCTCTTCGGGTCCGGCCCTACGGAGCCCGCTACCATGAAAGAGTGGGCCATCCGGCTTGGGGTCCCGGCACCGGCCATCCTCACCGATGATCACGCCAGAACCACCTATGAAAATGCGCTGGGCACCAAACGGCTGCTCGGCGAACAGGCCTCGATCCTGCTCGTCAGCTCAGCCGGCCACCTGTGGCGCGCCACCGCCCTCTTCGAAAAGCAGGGATTTCACGTCACACCCTACGCCTGTGGATTTCATGCCAAACACCGGGTGATGGACGCCTGGAAAGATCTCACGCTCTTCGATCTCCTGCCGGCAAGCTGGGCCTTGCAACGCACAACCGAAGTGGCGGAGGAAACGGCCGGCATGATCCTGTACCGGCTGGCAGGCAAACTATAAGCGCCTCGTCGCCAACCGGCTCATCACGCGGCCCCTCCCAGCGACGGCGCACGGCCCCCCGCTTCGATGAATTCCAGCAAGGCGCGGTACGTCAATTCCCTGGTTCTGGCTGTGCTGCTGGATTCGGAATCGACGTTCGCCTCCACATACACACGATCCGTCACGTACGCACCGGCCTCATTGCACAACGTCCACATATCGTGGAGAAACCCGTCCGGCAATCCCACCTGCACGCCTTCCGACTCGATCCGGTCGTCGAGCAGCGCCAACAAATCCGATAGCGCCTGGTCCGGCCGATAGGCGGTTGTCGCAAAGCCAAAGCGCGCCTGCGCCTGCGTCTCTTGCCTGGCCTGCTCCACGAGATCCCGCATGTACTCTTTCAAGAGTCCGATCACATGACCCGACAACATGGTTCGCCTTCCCCCTGCCGCATTATCGGGATTCCGGATGGCCGGGGCAAGAGAGCCCGTCGGTTGACCATCGCGCAAACGGTTCTCTATGATGCCGCTAATGCGCGGCGAGCGGTCCCTGCTGGCAAGAGGCCAGGGGCGCGAGGCGAGAGCTCGGAGATAGAATACGGCCGAATGCAATCCAGCAGGTGTTATCCTCTCTAGCCACGTGCCCCGCACCCCTGGCCTGAGTACGAAGTACGATGACCGAACAATACGACATTGCCCTGAACACACCAGCCGGACGGCTCACCAGCACCGTCGAGGTCCCGACCGGCTTCGTGCCGGTTTCGGCCATTGTGCCGTTGATGCGCCGGTTGGGAGAAGAAGCGCAGGGGCTGGAAGAACAGCAGCTCATCGCGGCCGGGAGCACGATCTCCTGCAAAAAAGGCTGTGCCGCCTGCTGCCGCATGCTCGTGCCCGTCTCGGCTCCGGAAGCCTTTGCCCTCCGCGCCTATGTGCACACCTTGCCGGACGAGGAACGCGCGCGCCTCACACAGCGATTGGCCATCACCAGGACGGCGCTGCTGGCCCAGGGACTCTGGAACGACTTGCTGGCAATGGGAGAATCGGCCAACCCGCCGGATGACGCCGCGCTGGAGCCGGTCAATCGGGCCTACTACGCGCTCAAGCTGCCCTGCCCATTTCTGGAGCAGGAAGTCTGCTCCATCTATGAGCAGCGGCCGGCCGCCTGCCGTGAGCTCCTGGTCACCTCACCGGCCGAATGGTGCCAAGACCTCGTGGCGAATGCGGTTCAACCCATCCCGGTCCCGGTGCGGATCGGGCCGGCCCTGAGCCTGCTATGGGGCGAGTTGACCGGCACGCCGCCACGGCTCATTCCCCTGGCAACGGCATTGGACTGGGCCGAACGCCATCACGAAGAGAATCAGCCCCGCTGGCAGGGCACCCAGCTGCTCGACCGCGCGCTCGACAAAGTCTGGCGGTTTCTGAGCCAGGCCTTTCAACAAGGGCAAGAAGCACGAGGCGAGAGGCAAGGGGCCGATGGCAAATAGTCGGAACACGCTCCTCACCCCTAGCCTCGTGCCCCTCGCCACTTGCCAGACATTTTTCAACTCGCAACAGAGGGAGACAACATGCAGAAGCCTGTCATTGCCTGTTTGGACCTGGAAGGCGTGCTCGTGCCGGAAATCTGGATCAACGTCGCGCTGAAGACCGGCATCGAAGAACTGAAAATCACCACGCGTGAAATGCCGGACTACGACAAGCTGATGAAGCGCCGGCTGGCCATTCTTGACGAGCACAAGCTGACCATTGCCGACATCCAGGACGTCATCGGAAAGATGGGCCCGCTGGAAGGCGCGCCGGAGTTCGTCACCTGGCTGCGCGAGCGCTGCCAGGTCATCATTCTCTCCGACACCTTCTATCAATTCGCCCTGCCGCTCATGCGCCAGCTGGGCTATCCCACCTTGTTCTGCAATCAGCTCGAAATCAACGGCAGCGGGAACATTCTCGCCCACCATATGCGGATGCCGAATCAGAAGAAACATTCCGTCGCCGCCTTCAAGAGCCTGAACTTCTTCACCATGGCCGCGGGCGACGCGTACAACGACACCGCCATGCTCGGCGAAGCCGACGCCGGCTTCTTCTTCAGACCGCCCGATCATCTGCCCAAAGAATTCCCGCAATTCCCGGTGACACAGACCTACCAGGAGCTTCAGGAGCGGTTTGCCAAGGCGGGGAATCTAAAGTAGCTGTCATCCATCAGCCTTCAGCGATTAGTTTTCAGGAAATACCTCCCCTTTGTAAGGGGAGGATAGGAGGGGTAGAGAAGACCGAGAGGTAATGCGTCATGCCGAGAGCCAAACGCGGACAAGCAGACTATCTTGGCCTCAAGCGAAAACTACGCTCTACCATGACCGGTCCAGAGCAGCAGGTATGGTGGAAGCTGCGGGCACGACAAGTTCAGGGGCTCAAGTTCCGACGTCAGCATGGGATTGGCCCATACATTGTAGACTTCTTCTGCCCAGAACAGGCGCTCGTCATCGAAATCGACGGGGACAATCATGCCGATGCCGAGCAGATTCAAAAAGATCAGCAGCGCGATCGCTATCTTGAGTCGCTCGGGCTGCAAGTCGTTCGCTATCAGAACCATGACGTGGTCAGCAACCTTGACGGTGTCCTCAATGACTTACTCAAGCGCATTGCAATAAACTCGACTTCAGCGGCCCCGCACGGAAAGACTCGACCTCCCCTAGCCCCTCCTTACGAAGGAGGGGTTAGAAAAGAGAGCTGAACGCTGACGGCTGAGAGCGTTCCTATTCCCCTTTCACAATCTCCAGCACCCGGCGGCCGTACCGTTCGACTTTCACGTCGCCGATGCCGGGAATCTCCAGCAAGGCCGCCGCCGTCAGCGGCTTATGGCTGGCGATCGTGCGCAGCGTCTTGTCGTGGAAAATCACAAAGGGCGCCACCCCTTCTTCCTCCGCAAGGGCCGTCCGCAACTGACGCAATCGTTCATAGAGCTGGGCATCGCCGGGAGAGGCGCGGAGCAGGACCATGGTCTTGGGCCGTTCGCCGGACGGCTTGCTCGCCCGTGAAACAGGCTGCGCCGGATCGGACGGCGGAACGGTGATCGTGCCAATTCCCTTCAAGGCCTCACGCCCAAGACGGGAGAGATCCAGCGTGGGGTACTCCTGCCCTTCGACGGCCAGATGACCTGAGTCGATCAGCTCTTTGACCAGACGCGTCATCGCCACCTTCGAACGATCGCGGCAACTGCCATAGGTCGGGCAGTGCTCGGCGCCAGAGGAGGCCATCGCCTTCGAGCGGCTCCCGCGCAAAATTTCAACGAGGCGGCTGACGCCGAACCGCCCCTCGCACCAGGACACCGTCTCCAGAATCGCCTTCGCGCAGGCCTGATCATCCGCCATCAACGCCGGCTCAGCCGGCTGGCCGGTCGCACACCGGTCGCACAGACCGCAGGGACCCAGCGCCCGCTCTTCCTCATCGCTGAAGTAATCCAGAATCGCGAGCTGGCGGCACGTCGGCACCGCAACATAGGCGAGCATCTCTTGTAACAACGTCCGCATGCGCTCCGCCCGGTCGGCGCTCGACGGATCTTTCCCCGCCTGCTGAATGAAATACTCCTGCGTCGCCAGATCCCGCTCGTGGAAGAGCACCACGCAGGCGGCAGGCAATCCGTCGCGCCCAGCCCGCCCGGCCTCTTGGTAATAGGCTTCCACACTGCCGGGAATATCGAAATGGACCACGAGGCGCACATCCGGCTTGTCGATACCCATGCCGAAGGCGTTCGTCGCCACCAGAATGCGCAGCACCCCCCGGCGAAAATCGTCATGCACCAGCCGCCGCTCGTCATCGGACAGGCCCGCATGGTAATAGCCGACCGAGGGCTGCGACTGCCCCAGCCAGCTCGCCACTTCCTCCACCGTCCGGCGGGTGGCGCAATAGACCAGGATCGTGCCGGTTTCACAGGCGCGGACCAGCCGCTGCAGCGCGCCCAGCTTGTCAGGCATGGATTGGCAGGGGCGGACGGACAGGGCCAGATTCGTCCGGCGGAACCCCGTCACCAGCTTCAGCGGATCGCGCAGGGCCAGCCGTTCACATACATCGGCCTGCACACGCGTCGTGGCCGTCGCCGTCAGCGCCAGACAAGGCGGCTGATTGAGTTCCCGGCGCAGGCGGCCGATCTTCATGTAATCGGGCCTGAAATCGTGCCCCCATTGCGAGATGCAGTGCGCTTCATCCACCACCAGCAGCGAAATGAGGCAGGAGCGCAGGATCCGGAGAAATCCCTCATGCTGCATCCGTTCCGGCGCCACATACAGGAGCTTCAGCCGTTGCAAATGCAACGCTTGCATTACCTTGTCGCGCTCCGGCTCGGATAGGCCGGAGTGAAAGGCGGCGGCGGCGATCTGCCGCTGCTTCAGACTCTCGACCTGATCCTGCATCAAAGCAATCAACGGGGACACAACCAGCGTCAACCCCGGCAGCAGCGTGGCGGGCAATTGATAGCAAAGCGATTTCCCCTGGCCGGTCGGCATGACCGCCAGCGCGTCGCGCCGGGCCAGCACCGCTTGAATCACCTCAAGCTGGCCGGGCCGGAATTCCGCAAAGCTGAACTGTGTTTTGAGTTGTCGAGTGAGATGGTCCACGGGGCATTACAGATTGGCATGAAACCGATGACTGCGCAGGAAGTATAGAGGAGCAGGGAGAAAGAAAGCTATCGGCAACCGGCCATCGGCGATCCATGTCCGTTCTGTCCTCCCCTTTGTAAGGGGAGGCACGGAGGGGTAGAGGCTCACAGCAACCACGCCGCGCACGAACACACAAGCCTCTCATGGCTGGCGACAGCCTCGACCTCCCCTCACCCCTCCTTACGAAGGAGGGGAAATGAGTTCGGCTTTCAGCAATCGCCTTCTATATTCTTAATTACTCCTCCTCGATTTTCCGCCAGCCTTTTTTCTGCAGACAGCGGTCTATTCGCTGCCGCGTGAGCGCTTGATTATCAGCCATTCCCGCAATGCCAGGATTCGTGGCCATCAGATTGAGCCAGTCGCGCTCGCATTGATTCCAGTCGTAGGTCAGAAACTCCTCTTTCTTGGTCGGATGCACCCAGCGGGTCGATGAACAGGCCGTCCACGCAGTCGCCAGCAACAACACCAACAGGACATGAAACCAGCGCATAGATACCTCCAGCCGTGAGAGGGGCTCCTCGATCAGATGAGGCAGGATAGTGGAGAGCCTCCGGCCAGGTCAAGGACAAGACAGGCTGCGTCCGTATGGAGAGAGCGGCCGCGAAGGCGCATCAGGATTTTGGCCAGGCCTCTTGCAGCTTGGAAGCGGCCTGCTCTAAGGCCTCATCGGCGGCCAGGCTGCGCAAGACGTCCTTGGCATCGGCGGCCGGCGGGTAAATAGGCGCCGGGCGAAGCGAGCGATGAATCACCGGGTAGGCGTTCGACGCCATCGGCACATTCAACCGGTTGAGCCTGGCCCAGGCCCGTCCATCGGACCGGGCGATGACCTGCCCGCTCGCCGTGTCGAGCAAGGCCAATTCAGCCAGCGCATAATTGACCGCTTCATAGCCCGGCACCCCCGGACGCGAGCCCCCCTGCTCCGGATCGCCCGTGAGGGGAAGGTACATAGGCACTTCGGACTCGGCACTGGAGAAGAGCGCGACCAAGAGATGCGTCAGCCCTTGCTCCCGCGCCAGCTTGACCAGCGCGTCCGGCCCTTGCGGCTGCGCGGAACCATTCGCCGCAAGCACCTGGGCAATATGAATCGGCGTCGCTCCTTCGACTCGCTCGCGGACCTGATGCGTGAGAAAAGCCTTGGCCCGATCGGATAAGGCAGTGGCGGGTCCTGCGGCGGACGTGTCATTGATCACCAACAGCCCGGCCATGATCGGGCTGCTTACTGAGGCCGGTTGAACAGAGACCGCCAGAGGCGCCTGCTCACCGGAGCCGCCCACATAGTGACTGATGCGCGAGAGCGGCTGCTGACTGCACCCGGCAAACAAGAAGGCACTGCACGACAGCACAGCGGTCATTACTCGCACGAGCGCCATAGCCGACCTCCCGGTGAAAGACTCAGGATGACATCGAAATGAATCATCCTCCTCCCCTCACCAAACAGTCAAGCTGGGCTGAGCCGGATCGGGTCCAGCCAGGGGGTTGAGCCAATATCCTCGTTGTATCCATCCACACGATCGGGTATCTTATTCCGATGTTGATGCGGCCTGCCCCCTTGCTCCTGACAACCCTTGTAGGGGCCATCGTCTGCGTCACGGCCGCATGCAGCAATTTTAAAGCCCCACGCCTCTCCGATGCGCCAGCGCGGCAATCGCAACCGCTTATCCCCGCGTCCGTCGCCCTGAGTTTCGACCCCTCCGTGCGAACAGCCATCCTGGAACACCAGGCCTGTGCTGACGTTGCCTGGAAAGGAAAGCTGGGAGACGCCCTCGTCCAAGCCTTTCACGAGACAGGCCGGGTCCGGTTTGCCCAGATGTCCATCGCGGACACAACGGGAGCCCCCGCGCCGGTCTCCGCGCCGGGCGCCATTCCCATCACCGCCACCATCAAGCTTCTGCACCAATCCCTGACAGCCAAAACGCGCACCGGCGCGGACGACCGGTATGTCGCACAGGTCGATATCCAGCTCATCGCCATCTTTTACGATCCTCAGGGGAATCCGCTGCCAGACGCGCCGCTCACCTATTCGGAAGCCGCCAGTATCTGGACTCCGCTATTCGGCGGAAGCAGCCGATGTGCCACGCAAAGTTTAGATGACGTCATGAAGACCGCCACGGAACAGCTCGCCGACCAGTTTCCCCAGTATGTCGCACAGCTCGTCGCCAAGACACAGGCCGGCACGGTCACGCAGGTCGCGTCCAATCAAGTTCCGGCAGCGCCCCCTGCCGCCACGGCCTCGGCTCCAATCATAAATCCGGCGCCGGTGGCAGCTCCTCCCGCAGCGCCTGCCCTCTCAGTCCAACCTCCTGCCGCGAGCACCCACGAGGCCGATCGTTACGCCGTGGTCGTGGGCGTGGGCCTCTACCGGACTCCCTGGGCCGGCTGGCGGGAGGGCCTTGCCTTCGACAGCAAGGGCACCCTGTCCCTCCTCAACCATTCGCTCCAGGTGCCTGAGAATCACACCCTGCTGCTGCAAGACGAACTGGCGTCCCAAGAGGACATCGAAGAAGCCCTGACCTCCTGGCTCCCCAAGCGGGTCAACAAGGACTCGATCGTGTTGTTCTATTTCAGCGGCCAGGCTCTGGCCGACCCGAAAACCGGCGAGATCTCGCTTATTCCCTACGACGGGACACCGGCTTCGTCGCGCACCAGGCTCATCTCGCTGCGCTGGCTGCAAAGCCGCGTACAGAAACTGGGCGCCAAGCTGGCCCTCGCTGTGCTTGATACGCCCTTGACGGGAGCCGCACTGCCGAAAGACGGGAAAGCGAAACCCGTGGCGCCCAACTGGGCCGCCGATCTAGCCGGGGCATCTGGACCGTCCACCGCCACGGTGATTCAGATTGCCAGATCGACCGGCGCAGCGCCCCAGCTTCAGGGCCTGCTCTCAGGCCTGGCAGGGGAGGCCGATCTTGACCACGATGGCGTCGTGACCCTCGGCGAGTGGCTCCGCTCTCTCAGAGGCAGTGCCGTCACCGTGCCCGCACTCCCCCCGACCGTGGGCGTGCAATCGATCCCGCTTGGCCATGTCAGCCGCTGATCATTTCTGATCTTCTCCCGATCTTCTAAATTGCGCCTCGTCCCCCTTACCGCGCAGCCAGAGTCTTGAACTGATGCGAGTGCAAGAGGCGTTCATCCGCCGTGACAAGCGTCAGCTCATAGATTGCGGCCGTCGCCGCAAGAAACCGATCGGCGGGATCTTGGTGAGCCAGATCGATGTGCCGACTCATCAAAGCCACGGCATGCGTGACAGCAGCCTCATGAAACGGGATGGATTCGAGGACATGTTGAATCCATCGTGGCGCATCCGGCTTGAGAAGGATGCGCCCCTTCTCCGCCAAGAGATGCACTTCCCACAACGTGATGGGCGAGAGCCACAACTCATGAGCCGGGCTTTCTAATTCGGCTCGAATCTCCGTGGCAAGTTGATCGGGGTCAAGAACACTCCACAGAAACACATGGGTATCGAGCAATAACTTCATGCTCGATAGGCTTCCCACTCCTCAGGCGGGGACACCGGAGTGATAATATCTCCAAGAATCTTGCCGGTATCCGAGAGTGACCCAAGCCATGCCTGTTGCTTGACCGGAGGGGGTGGCGGCGTGACTTGCGCAATCGGTTCTCCTTTACGGAGCACGAGAATGGACTTATTGGTCCGTTTCACACGATCAAGTACGGCCAAACAGGTAGCCTTGAATTGCGAGATCGAAATCTCTTCCATCTCAGAACGTTTTCGCTGTGTACCCATGGCATCAAGCTACCATGGTCAACGATCATGGTCAACATATGATAGTCCAAGGCATCAGGCTATCCATAGGCGTTCGTCAGAAGAGACAAAGGGAGGAATGGGATTGCGCGTGTGCGGCGGAGGGCAAAGAAAAACCCCGCCGAGGGGATCGCCCTCGGCGGGGTTTCATCATCCAGCTGGGGCGAGAGATCCTCTCGCCCCGAGCCCTATGCCGCTTGTCAGCTTCTTAGAAATTGACTTGCAACTGGGTGTACATCCACTGCGAGTTCAACGCTGACGGACCATTACCCGAAGCCACCACGATCTGATCCATGCCCTTGCCGGCCCAAAGGTAGGAGTAGCCGGTCTGCCAGGCCACCTTGTTGCCCTTGAAGAACAGGGTGTAGATCACATCCAATTCCTTATAGAGTGAATTGGACGTCGTGGACGCTGATGACTGGCAGGCTTGTGACGCCGTGTACCAGCAATCGTTCTGGTTCGCCTTCCGGAAGACCCAGTACCGGGTTTCCAAGTGGCTCTGCTGAGTCGGATTCAACTGCACGCTTCCGCTATACCCAACCATGTTCCGCCAGGCCATACGGTCGGCATAGCCCATGACGATATGGTTGGTCGGATAGAGGTTCTCAAACGTGTTGGCATTACCCTGACAGCCCGAAGGGTTCGTCGTGGCATTACACGTGCCGTTATCGCCGGAGGCATAGTTAAACTCCAAGCCCAGGCGCGGCGTGGTTGGCACATCCTGCAACGTGATACCACCTTCCACCGCCATGGCGACCGCATTGATGCTGATATTCTGTTGATTGGCCGCATCAAAATGCCCGGTCTGCCAATAGCTCTCAAACGTACCGTCAAACATGCCATTCCGATAGGCGGCCCGGCCACCGAGGGTATGCCGGCTCTGCCCTGGAGCATGCGCAGTAGTCACAGTCGTAGCTGTGCCCGTCTTGTTGTTCTGCCACACCCAGAGTGGTTCGATCGCCAAGCCAGCGATCGGCTTGAAAACCAGGCGTGTAAAGAAAAGATCGGCATTGGCACCGCCGGATGCCGCTGAACTCACCGCACCGGCTGACGCACCAGAAGTAGTTGCATCAGAATTCGCTTCATGCAACCAGCCAGCCCAGACTTCATAGGTGGGCTGGTTGTACTGCATCGTGATACCGTCATGCGAGAAGGCCTGATTGTTCCAATCGAAGTGACCAAATAAACGATGGTTGCCCATCACGACCAACTGACGGCCCACCTTCAGGCTCAATCCATCCACACCCAGGTTGCGGATCATGATGAAGGCCTGGCGGACACCGAGAACGCTGCCACTGCCGGTGGTGGTAGTCCCGCTGACATTTGTGGGACTTCCGATCTGGTTCCCCGAATCATTTGCCGCTCCGGCGGACGATCCGGCACCGCCCCAGTTCTTGGAATACTGGAGCTGGGTGAACATATCCACATCTTGCGACACGGCGTAGTTCAGGCCGAGCCGTGCCCACTGTTGGACGAACGAATCCGCATTCTTTCTTCCATCCTGCCCGAAATTCCCGTTCTTGCGGGACTCTGCACGAACACGCGCATCACCGGAGACGGTGAGCTTGCTGAGGTCGAACAAGGGGCTCTTGGGCGGATCGAAATTCCAGTAGGGAATCAGATCCGGCATCGCGCGGGGGACCGGCGGGACATTGGTCGGTGAATCGATCACCTTCGGCGCCACGGGCGGATCGGCCAAGGCCTGACCCGCCGGCATCGCCCCCAATAGGGCCGCTGCCAGCACCCACTTTGCTGCTTCCTTGCTTCTTCTCATAGCGTTCCTCCTGTGAATTGGATGACAGCCCCTGGTGGCTCCACTCCCACAGACAGGCTGCCGACTTGCGATCCAACTACTGCCACTATGATGGCATCCATCGACTTCCTGGATGCCATTCCGAAAGGGCCTTCCCTGCACCCTTTCGTCTGCTGCCTCTCGACGACACTTCTACACGACCCTGTTCGTTTTAGCTCGTAAAATCTCGTTTCTGACTAGGCACGAGGCCTGGGGCACGGGGCTAGAGGATGAACCCTTGCACTTGCGTTCCACTCCTCCTTATTCCTCTTTCCTCTTTCCTCTCGACACTCACCCCTTACCTAAATCATTCAGACCTGATTCGCCTCGTTGATCGACTTTTGGCCCTGCTCCGGCTTCTGGCCAGCGGCGTTGATCTCTTCTTCGGCTTCTTTCATGGAGGCTTGGAAGTCCTGCTCGACCATCTTCACTTCCTGCTGAATCATGTTGAGCTCTGGCTCCACCGATTTCCGCAGGTCTTCCGCCGTTTCCTTAAATCCCTTGACCGCCTTCCCGACTTGCCGCCCCACCTCCGGCAATTGCTTCGGCCCAAAGAGCAGAAACGCAATCACGAGAATGATGAGCACTTCGCCGGCGCCTAATCCAAACATCGTGTAACCCTTGGCACGAGGCGAGGGGCGAGAGGCGAGGGGTACCAGCTATGAGATGGTTTTCCACTAGCCCCGTGCCTCTAACCACTTGCCCATTTGTTGTTAGCCCTGTTTCGCCTGTTCGCTCTGCTGCACCGGCGCGGCCGGTGGCGGCACTGGCTGGGCCGGCGCGGCAATCTGCGTGGGCGGCGCTGGCTCGCCCGGCGTCACATCGATGGCGTCGGCCTCATGCACGGTCTTCTTGAATCCCTTGATGGCCTTGCCGAGCCCTTCGCCCAACTGCGGCAATTTGCCGGCGCCGAAAATGATCAACACGATGATCAAAATCAGCATGAGCTCCATCCAGCCGAATGAGCCGAACATCTTAATACCTCAATAATGAACGTGAAGAATGATCTGCGCCGGACAGGTGCGCCCGGTGAGCCGTGCGATAAGAGACGATGAACAAGGTGGCCGATTGCCGCCAGATCTTCAGATCTTGCACGTGACGCCTTTCTTGCCCATCCGCATTTAGATTCACCGGCCGTCCCATACGAAAGATGGGTGGTTGATACCTAAATCGGGGGGAAGGCTATAGAAAACTCTATGGCAAGTCAAGGGAAAATATTGGAAATCGGGCGGAAGAGAGACGCACCAGCCAATTAGCCCCCTGAAACATTCGACCTCCCCTTGGCCCCTCCTGACGAAGGAGGGGAAACAGAGCCAGGCCCTCACGCCTTATTTACAACCAAAGTGATGATATTCAATCGGGCTTGGCGGGGCGGTCAGGGCCACGTTCACCGTATCGGGATCGTAGCCGACCCCTTCCAGGTCTCGCGCCGCCGTGGCCAGCTCTTCTTCGGTCAGGTAGGCCACGGTATCCGGCACACCGTTCCGCTTCAGCGAGAGGAGCATGCCGTTCAGCGTCTCCCGCTCTTCCTGGGGCATATTGTGCTGCAAGGGGAAATCCAGTTTGCGGCTATAGGGGCTTTCGCAGGTCTCGTTGAGCGCCTTAATGGTCTTGAGCACAAGCCGGTCCTGCTCCCAGGGCTGCATTTTCGGCCCTGCTGAGGGGTGGGTGGCCAGCAGATCCATGAGGGTGATCACGTTGGTGTTCAACGACCGGCCGACGAACTCGCGCTGCGGCTCAATCGTGATCTTGCCCAGGCCCAGATGCTTGGCCACCGCTTCGACCAGGGCAAAGTTGATCATGAAGCTGTACTGCCCGCCGAACTGGCCGTAGCAGGGCTTGTCGGGATCGTTGAGCACCTGCTTATCCGCCGTCCCGGCGTCGAACGCGCTGAACCCCACCGCATCGGGCGCCAGGAGCCGCTTGGCTTCCTTCAGCGTGGCAAAGGCCCCGAGATTCACCGGCACCAGCACTTGCTCGTCGATGGTCTTGAGAAATTCCGTGATGGTCTTGCGATAGGGAACATCCTTCCACTCGACCTTCCGAAACTCCTTTTCCCACACCAGATCGTCAAGAAACGGCGGGAATGTCTTGAGCTGCTCGACATCCTTGGCTTCGAAGGCCCGCACGAACCCCGACCAATCCTGAATGGTGGCATGCAGCGTCTCGCTCAGATTGGGGCGAAGGTATTCTTCTTCGATGTCGCCCGCGTTCCTGGCCATGAGCTTGGTCGGCAGATCGTTCCAGAGTTCGTTGCAGATGATCCGATCGACCGACTGGTCCGCCAGCCCGGCGATGTGCTCCACCGTCCCCAGCATGGCCTCGACCCGATCACGATGTGGCGCGAGGTCCGGATGCGCCATGGCCCCGTCGAGGATCGACTGCTCCCAGTCCACCAGCACGTAGCGGACGCGGGGATAGACCAGGCCGTCCTTATCGAGGGTTTTCAGATGGCTCAGGAAGCAGGCGGCCAGGTTGCCGTTGCCGGGGCCGAGCTCGAGCACAATCAGGCGAGGGGCGAGAGCCGCGGGGCTAGGGGTCGGAGAATCTTTACTCTCACCTCTCGCCTCGGGCCCCTTGCCTCGGGCCTTTTCGCGCTTCGTCACCTGTTCGTAATAATCCGCCGCCAGGGCATGCGCCAATCGATAGTCGGCGGAGGCGAAGGTCTGATAATAGGTTCGGAGCTTGTCGCCACGGAGGCGGTAGAACAGCGTATTGATGTGGGCCTGCCACTCATCCAGCGGCTTGTAATCCCCGATCAACTGCGGCAATGCGTCGGCGTCTTGAAGCATAACTTCGATCTCACTTGTGACGGATGACAGGTGGTGCGTGTTGCGTGGGCGGAATTGTAGCAGACGGTTGGAAACCGCCGCAATCGGAGAACTCATAGCGGTCAGCATTCAGCGCTTCCCCTCCCTTTCGGCAACATCCCATTTCCTTTCCCCTCCTTCGTAAGGAGGGGCCAGGGGAGGTCGAAGATTCCAGCTGCCATTGACTGGTCGTGCGTTCGCAAGCCGCATGACCGCCGATATCCTCTACCCCACCTTGCCTCCCCTTACAAAGGGGAGGACCCGTTAGGAACGGGCCTGGTGATGGCTCTCCCCAGTGCCCACCCTTGACTCTGCGGCGCAAGGGAGTGTACCAACTTTTCATGATCGCCCTGTGCCGGTTGCTCATCGCCTTGCTGCTGGGAGTCCCGCTCGCCTGGGCCGAGGACCTGCCCCTGACGAGGAATCTCCCCATTCCCGAGTTCCAAAACAAACCCCACGAGGCCCAGCCCTACGACTTCGATGCGCCGCCAGGCGGCATGTTCCGCTCCATCACCATGGCCGAGGGGTTTGAGGAAGAGATGGGGTTTCGCCGCACGCACGAAATCGTGCCCGTCCGGCCGACAGAACGGTTTTCCTCCGGCACGCCGGCCGTCTTCATCGTGTTCCACCTACACCAGCATTATCAGGCCTTCCAGGTCTTCGGCCGCTGTTTCCCCGAAGACGTGCCGGGCCTCTCCCCCGAGTCGCTCGTCAGCCAGGACGCCATGTACATGGCGCTCGAAGACGAGAGCGGCTACCTGAAGCTCTTCCCTCCCCGGGACCGATGGACACCCGGCCGCTATAAAGTGGAGATCCATGCGGGCGAGGAGGTGAACGAGATGAGCCTGGTCGGCACGATGCGGTTCACGATTATCCAGTAGGCACGAGGCCAGAGGTTCGAGGCTAGCGGGCGGAGGATCTTCCGCCTCGCCTCATGCCTCTAGCCCCTCGCCGCGTGCCATCTCCTCTTACCCGTCACGCCTCCTCGTTTGACGGTCCGCGGACCATTCGCTAGAATGCCGCCGTGACTCTTCTCCGACAGCTATCCAGGAACCGCCGCGCCCGATGACCCACGCGATTCGCCCATGGGCCTCTGTCGTCATTCCCATCAAGGATGAACGAGACAATCTGACACCGCTCACTGAGCGGGTCCTCACGGTGCTTTCCGCACGCGAGGAGTCCCGGAAGGCCCCCTTCGAGCTGGTCTATATCGACGATGGGAGCACCGACGGCAGCAGCGAACTGCTCGACCAGCTGCAACAGACCTATCCCATGGTCCGCGTGCTGCATTTCGACCGGAACTATGGCCAGTCGTCCGCCTTCGATGCCGGCTTCAAACACTCGACCGGCGACCTGGTCATCACGCTCGACGGAGACCTCCAGAACGATCCGGCCGATATCGACCGGATGCTGCCGTTGATCCAACAGTTCGACCTCGTCTGCGGCTGGCGGAAGACCCGCAACGACAATCTGGTGCGCAAGCTCTCTTCCCGCATCGCCAACAAGGTGCGGACCGCCGTCACGGGCGACCGCGTCCACGACACCGGCTGCTCGCTGAAGATCTTCCGGCGGGCCTTGGTGGACAAGCTGCAGCTCTTCACCGGCATGCATCGGTTCTTCCCGGCCCTGGCCCTCATGCACGGATTTACCGTGACCGAGATTCCGGTCAGCCACTATCCCCGCGCCCACGGCCTCTCGAAATATGGCGTCGGCAACCGGCTTTTCAAATCGCTCTATGACCTCATCGCCGTCCGCTGGATGCAACAGCGCGTGCTGCGGTATCGGCTCCGTGATAAGTGATCAGTATGAGTCTCGACACCATTTGGATCGCCATCGGATTTCTCGGCCAGGGGCTGTTCTTCGGACGCTGGATCGTTCAATGGCTCGCCTCGGAACAGAGCGCCTCGAGCAAGGTGCCGGTGTCCTTTTGGTACTTGAGCCTCATCGGCGGCCTTATCACGCTGGCCTATGCCATCTACAAGAAAGATCCCGTCTTCATCGCCGGGCAAAGCATCGGCTCTGTGGTGTACATCCGCAATCTGATGCTCATCTATCGCCCGGACCTCTCGAAACCCGTGAAGGGTGATCAGCGATGAGCGATCAGACGGGCGGGACAAGCGAGAACCGCGAGACGGAGGCGAGCGCGGAGTCGCGCGATTCTCACCCGTCATCCGTCACCTATCCAGCGACGCTCATCGTGCGCCACCTCTGCATCCTGCTGGCGCTCTGCGGAGTCCTGTTCTTTTGGAACCTGGGAGCCCTCGGCCTCACCGACCGCGACGAAGGCCGCAACGCGGAAGCGGGCCGGGAAATGCTGGAAACCGGCGACTGGATCAGCCCCACCTTCAACTACGAACCGCGCTACGCGAAGCCGGCGCTGGTGTACTGGTTGATGAGCGCGTCGTATAAAACCTTCGGCGTGTCGGCCTTTGCGGCGCGGTTCCCTTCGGCCCTCTTCGGCCTGGGCCTGGTTCTGATGCTCTATCTCTTTCTCGCACGGCTGCGCGATCCGGTCACGGCGCTGCTCGCGGCGCTGATGCTCGCGCTCAATCTGCAAATGATCGCGCTCAACCGCATGGCCCTGACCGACAGCGTGCTGATCTTTTTCACCACGCTCTCGCTCTTCGCCTTTTGGCTGGGCTTTCAGACGACGCACGCCCGGCGGCACTGGCTCTGGATCTGCTACCTCGCGATGGGGCTGGGAACCTTGGCCAAGGGGCCGGTCGGGTTCCTCGTCCCGCTCATCACCATCGCCCTCTACCTCTCCCTGACGAAGCAATGGGGGCGATTCTGGCAGGAGGGGAAACCGCTGCCTGGAACAGCGCTGACCGTCCTGATCGCCCTGCCCTGGTACGCCACGATGTGGTGGCTCCATGGCGCCGAGTACGCCGCTTCAGCCCAGGCCAACACCGTCGGCCGGTTTCTCAACCCGATGGAAGGGCACAGCTTTGGGCTCTTGTTCTATATCCCGGTGCTGCTCCTCGGATTCTTCCCCTGGAGCGGCTGGCTCCTCTTCGCCTGGTATGACGCCTTCAATAACTGGCGAAAGACGAGAGGCCAGGAGTCTGATCTCCCGACAGACGTCCCCAGTCTGGAATGGTTCACCGCCGCCTGGATCTTCGGCACGTTCATCTTCTTTACCCTGTCATCGACCAGGCTACCGCATTACATCGGCCCGCTCTTTCCGGCCGCCGCCATTCTCACGGCCCTTTTCTGGTCTCGCTGCATGGCCGAGCCCGCCACCCGCGGCGCCCGAGCCTCCGTGCATGTGGTGATGTGGCTGGGCTTTCTCCTGGCCGGCGCCTTCGCGTCGCTGCCCTGGATCTATGACACGAAGATCGCCGGGAAACTGGTCAAAGAATTTCCCCTGGCCACGCAACTCTCGATGGGGAGCGGCCCCTACATCGCCGCCACACTCCTGCTGATCGGCATGGGACTGGTGGGCGCGTTCGGGCTCTCGGAAACGCGCCGGCGCGGGGCCTTTTGGGCGGCCGCCGGATCGCTCGCTGGGGTGGTGCTGGTCGTGATGCTGTTCATCCTGCCGGCGGTGAATCGCTACTTTGTCGCGCCGCCGCAAGAGCTGGCTTACGCGGCGGGGGTGAACCTCGAACCGGGCGAGCAACTGATCGTCTACGCTTCGACGAGACCCTCCATGGCCTTTTATGCCCGCCGCAAAGTGCTCTTCGTTGGAAAGGGTGAAGAAGATAAGATGCGCGAGGCGCTGTCGCAGGCCGGCCGCACGATGATTCTCCTGCCGGAAACCTTCGTGGAGAAACTGCCGGGCGACGTGAAAAACTACCAACCGATTTTGAAACGCTACGGGTATCTCTTGCTCGCCAGCCAGCCGATGGTGCAGATCCCGGAATCGGCCGCGCTGCCGCCTCCGCCTTCGACGACGAAAGAGCCGCTCATCTTCGGACATTGATCAGGGAAGCGAGAAAAGCGGGACGGGCGCCTCACAAGTGAAGTGCCCCGCGGCCAACGACAAGCACGGCCAGGCTGAGCAGCACGGCGGCCACCAACTCACCGTTTCGGACGATCGCCAGGCTCCGTGAGTCTTCGGCGGTGTTCTGATTCTGCTCTTCGCAAATCCACAATCCCAGACACAGAAATCCTGCCGCAGCCATGACCAGCGGCGAGGCCGTCATGAGTGACAGCCCCAGGGCGATGGCTATGCGCCAGACCCGATGCGCGTGCCGCCACTTGCCGAGCCTGCACCACAAACCGAGCCCTGTCAGCCCTGCACCAAGCCCCATCAAGAGGATGCTGTCCCATCCTGATGGCATCGGGTGCGTCACAGCCCACAGCAGCGCAAAGACCCAGACCGTTCCAATGGCGGCCTGCCTCACACCCGTTTCTATCGCCACGCGCCAGTCCTTCCACGGCAGCATGGCCAGCGCGCCACTCACGAGACCCAGCACCGCCCCGCCAAATACATCGGTGGTGAAATGCGATCCCCGCAGCACGCGGCTCAACGCGACAAACGCGCCCGCCCCAAAGAACAGCAGGCTGTAGTGGGGAAATCGCCGACTCAAGACCACGGCCAAAGCAAAGGTCGCCGTGGTATGGCCTGACGGGAAGGAGTCAAATCCGGAAAGCAACGACGGGGCCATCTCCCAGTCGCCCGACGTGGAAAACTTGGGCCTGGGCCGTCCGACCAGATGCTTGACCGTGTGGACCAGCACCGTCGCAATCCCATGGGCCCACAACGTCTCAATGCCCGTGCGCATCCCGCGCGACGGGGGATAGGCCCACCCAAGCGCCATGAGCATAGCGCTGACGGTGAGCAACTGCCGCCCATCGCCGAGCCAGTTGCCGGCCTGGCTGACAAACGCCATCCACGGCACCGTCAGGGTGCCCCCACCCTCCGGCGTGGTGATCGCGCGGAGATGCCCCGCGACTGGGCCATCGAATTCCCGCAGCCCCCCGTACACGCACACCAGCGCGGCACAGAGGCAGATGAACGACAGCAGGCGCGGGGCTAGAGGCGAGGGGCTAGAGGAAAGCCGCTGGTGGCCGATGCCGGCTTGCCCCTCGCCCCTCGCCTCTGGCCCCTGACCCACCACCGTCACGGCACCCAGTCGGCGAGAAACACGTTGAATTCGCCCGGCTGGCTTGCATTCCGGTCGGACACCCACACGAGGCGTTTGCCGTCCGGTGAAAACATCGGGAAGCTGTTGAATTGGCCCTCGAAGGTCAGACGCTCCAGGCCGGCGCCGTCGTCACCCACGAGATAGAGATGAAAGCTGGGCCGCCCCCCTTCGCCACGCGTCTCGACATTCGAGGAGAAGATGATGCGCTTGCCGTCGGGATGGAAGAACGGAGAAAAATTCGACGCGCCGTTCGACGTGACTTGGTGCTTTCCGCTGCCATCGGCGTTCATGATGAACAGTTCGAGCTGGCCCGGCTCCACCAGCCGCTGCGCCAGCAAGTCCTTGTACTTCGCGATCTCGGCTGGGTCGGTCGGATGGGACGCGCGATAGACGATGCGTTTGCTGTCCGGCGAGAAAAAGGCCCCGCCATCATAGCCGATCTCCTCGGTGAGCCGCCGATGGCGGGCCCCGTCGAGATCCATCGCGTAAATATCCAGGTCGCCGTCCCGGACCGACGTCCACACGATGGTTTTGCCGTCCGGCGACACCGTGGCCTCCGCGTCGTAGCCGGGTGTGTTCGTCAACCGTTGCATTTCCTGTCCGTCGATGCGCACGGCAAACAGGTCATAATTGTCGAGCGCCCAGCGGTAGGCGCCTTCGCGCGGCGGCTTCGGCGGGCAGTTCGGCCCGCTGAGGTGCGTGGACGAGTACAGCACCCGCCGGTCGCCGGGAAAGAAATAGCCGCAGGTGGTGGCGCCCGATCCCGTGCTGACCAGCCGGACCTGATCGCTGTCCAGATCCATCACGTACATCTGATAGCAGCCGAGGGGAATCTCGGCCGGGGTTAAGGCCGAGGCATAGGTGTCCTTCATCCAGTTGTTCGTCGACTGAAAGATCAGTTTGTTCCCGCTGAACGAGAAGTAGGCTTCCGCGTTTTGCCGGCCGAACGTGAGCTGCTTGATATTTTTCAGATGCCGCTCGGCGCTGGCAGGGGCCTTTGCCACCTCCGGGCTCTTTTTTCGCTCGGCGGCCAGTCCGGCCTGGGGCCACAACATGAGCGCCGCGATCACTCCGAGCAAACTGCGATACCGGTTACTGCTGTGCATTGCGTCGAACCTCCTTGATCATCTGAGGAACCTGCCAGACGTCACGCTGCGCCACGGCGCCGTCGGTAAAGATCACCACACTGTGCCATCCATAGAAAAACAGCAAGCGGGCAACTTTCGTGGCCGCCGCGGGATGGATGGCATACAACACCGTCACCACCGAGCCAGGCACCCCCGCGCGATGACAGGACAAGACGACGGCCATCGAGGGCCCTTCGTACCTCGCCCCGGCGATGCGAAATCCGCCCGGCTCCAACTGCACCCGATCCCCGCACGAGTCCGTCACCAGGGCCTGCGCATGCGCCTGATGTTCCGGCGTCGCGAGGATCAGGACCGATCCTGACTCAGGCAGCGCCGCCGTGTCTACCGGCAAGATCACCGTCTTGCGATCCGGCGGAACCGACTCTTCTTGCGCCTGAATGCGCGCCACCAGCTCATGAAACGGTGTCGTGCTGTCGGCAAACAGCGGCAGGAGCGCTTTCTGCCGATCGGTTACATACAAATTCAGCACCGGCGCCAGTTGGTCACGCCTCAGCCGCTGGAGCGTCATGAACTGGGGATCCAGCGCCACCGACAAGGGCGCGGCTGGCACCGACACCTCGACTTCTCCCTGAGCCTCAAGGAGCGGCACCAGCACGGTCTGTACCGAGTCCTGCATCGTGACTTCGAGAGGGACGGTCACGCGAAAAGGCTCCCCCTCCTGCCGCACTGCGACCTGCAGCCGATAGGCGCCAGGCTGATTGGCCTCGGGCAAGGCCGAGGCCTCAAGGAGGGACAGCCGCGGCGCGCCGGCCCGTTCGACCCATTGCGCAAAAAACCAGCGCAGGTCTGTCCGGCTGACCTGCGCAAACACCCGTTCAAGATCCTTCCAATCCGCATGCCGCCCGGAGAGCTCTGCGACGATCTGCTTCACCCCTCGCCAGAACGCCTCGTCGCCAATTGCCCTGCGCAGCTGATGGAAGACCATCGCCGCCTTTTGATAGCCGATGGCATTATCTTTCTCGTCGCTCTTCCGCTGAAACTCCATCAGGGGATAATCGGATTCTGGCGCCACATACAGACTGTACCCCTGCGTCATCAAGCGGCGCTGCTCGCGCGCCTGCCGGTCATCTTTGGCCAGCTCATGCCAGTAATAGTTCGCCAGATAGGTCGTGAGCCCTTCCACCCAATTGCCACTCTCGGCGCGATTCCACACGACGTTGCCGATCCAGGAATGGACGATCTCATGCCCCAATGCGTAGGGCTGCGTATAGTGGCGCTTGATGCTGCCGCTGCCTAAGAGAGTGAACGACGGCATCCCGAGCCCGCTCGCAAAGAAATTCTCCACCACGGCGAATTGCTCGAACGGATAGGACCCTAGCAGCGGCACATAGGCCTCGAGATACTTGGCGGTCGCCGCCAGATATTCGTCTGCCAGCACCGCATCCTCAGGAAACAAGTAGGTGGCAAGACGAACCGTCTTCCCCTGCCCATCCGTCCACTCACGCTGGGCGACGCGAAACCGGTTGGCGACGAGTGTGAGCGCCTCCGCAATACCCGATTCCCAGGTCTGCCATGTGACGCAGGCCCCTCCGGCATTGGCCGGGGAACAATCTTGTGTGGCGCCCCCACGCCCCTGGCTGACCGTAGTCCAGCCTTCAGGCATCTTGACCGCGAGCGCATAGGAGGCCAGCGAGCCGGACAGATCGGGATACCACCCGCTTTCGCTGCTCAGATAGACGCCTTCCGGTCCGATATGGCCGGCGGTCTCGCTCGGCGTCACAAACCGGAGATGGCGCGGCTCGCGCGGTGGATCATTGACCAGGCCCTGATAATGCCACTCCAGCGTCACGTCGCCGGAGACATTCTGTGGCAGCGAGAGCGTAAGGGATTGGATAGTGGAATCAGCCGGCGTGGGGCCGACCGTAAACGGCACAGGAACGGCCCGCCCCCCCTCGACCAGGAGCAGCTCCGTGACCCGTAGCGATTTGGCCAAGGTAAACTCGAGTGCTTGCGGCAGCCCGCCGGCCTGAAGCACCATCCGATCCGTGACCGTTAGATGGTGCCGATCAGGATCAATCATGGCCCGCAAATCATGATGGCGTATGGCCGGAGCGAATGGAGGCGGATCACCGGCCCGTCCGTCAGAGAGGGGCAGGACCAGCGAGAAACTGATGAGAGCAGTGCTGAAAGCTAGGCACGCGCGTCCGAATGGCATCGGAAGGGTTTTAGCACTCGCGGCAGGCGAGCACAAGCTGGGTGGCGGTGGGAAACTGATCGAGTGCGATCGGTTTCCCTTTCAACATCGGTAGCGGGATTTAGCACTCGCGGCAGACGAGCACGAGCTGAACGGCGGTGAGGAGGCGATCGAGGGCAATCGGCTTCCCCAGGATCTCCTGAGGCCCCAACGCCCAGGCTTCTTCGAGCATCTCCTCGTTATGGCTCCCGGTCATGATGATCACCCCGCCCGGATATTGCATGTCCCGAAGCGACTGCAAGACCTCGATCCCCGGCAACCCCGGAAGGATCATATCCAACAGGATCAGATCCGGCGCCGCTTCCCGCACGACGCGCAACGCCTCATGTCCATCGGCCACCCCGAAGGCCCGATAGCCACGCACACTGAGAAATTGAACCAGCAAATCCCGAATGAGCGGATCATCGTCGACGATCAGCACCGACTCACCGGTGTCCTGGCCTGCCATCGCAGGGGCGGGAGGAATCGGGACCGGATTCGGCCGAACCGGCAACTGTGACGCCCGATGCACGGCCTCGACGAGAATATCCAACGAGAGCCCACGGCGGATAAAATCCGTCACGCGCAGCGAACGCGCCTGATTCTCCTGCACCTCGGTGGCTCCGCCGCCCAGGATGATCACCGGCGCCTCGGGATCGATCGCCCGAATTTCTTTGAGCACCGTCAACCCGTCCATCTCGGGCATCCGCAAATCAAGCACGGTGATGCGCGGCGCCTGCTTCCGAAACAATTCCAACCCGTCGCGCCCGCTCGTGCAGGTCACCACCTGATAGCCATGCCGTGTCAGGACGGTCTGCAACAGATCGCAATTCATCTGGTCGTCGTCCACGATCAAAATCGTTATCATGCGAACCGCGCGGCTCCAATGTCATCCCACCGGCGAGGCGCACACCCCGCCACTGTCTTGCGTCAACCATAGCACGGGGTCGCTGGAGGAGAAAGAGATTGACGGGTTTATGACCGGGGCGCGGGCTGCCCGAACAAGGCGGCGATAAAGGCTTCCTGATTGAAGTCCTGGAGATCCTCGACCCCTTCGCCGACGCCGATCAGCCGGACCGGAATCTTCAGCTCCTCGGCAATGGCGACCACGATGCCTCCGCGCGCGGTCCCGTCGAGCTTGGTCAGGACGAGGCCGGTCACGCCGACGGATTCCTTGAATTGCCGCGCTTGCGCCAGCGCGTTCTGCCCCAGCGTGGCGTCCAGCACCAGCAAGGTTTCATGCGGCGCGCCCGGCAGCTCCTGGCCGATCACCCGAGTCACTTTTCGCAACTCATCCATGAGATTGGACTTAGTGTGCAACCGGCCCGCCGTATCGATCAGCACGACATCGGCCCCACGCGCCTTCGCGGCCACAATGCCGTCGAATGCCACCGCCGCCGGGTCCGCCCCATGCCGCTGCCGGATGACATCCACCCCGACACGATCCGCCCAGACTTGCAGCTGGTCGATCGCCGCCGCGCGAAAGGTGTCGCCCGCCACCAGCAACGGGCGGCGGCCGCCTTGCACCAGCCGTTGTGCCATCTTGGCAATCGTGGTGGTCTTCCCCACTCCATTGACGCCGACCACCAGCACGACAAACGGCTTCGGCCCTTGCGCGATCAGCTGTTCCAATGACGGCCCCTGCACCGGGGCCAAGAGGCCATAGACCGTCCGGCTCAGCACATTCTGCAACGCGTCGGAACTCGCCGCGTCCGCCCCGCGCGCATGCTCGCGCACATGGGTCATCAATCGGTCTACCACACGCACGCCCAAATCGGCGCTCAAGAGCGCGGCCTCCAGCTCTTCGAGCATCGCCGGGTCCGGCGTCCGACCCAACACCCGGTCGAGCGATTGCCGGACCACCTGGCGGGTTTTACTGAGTCCGTCGCTGAGCCGCTGAAACCACCCCATGATTACTCCATCTTCCCGCTACGCCGACGTAGCGGCGCAACGGCTTTCGGTACCGTGACCAGCCGCGGAATCGGCCTGAGCCCCCGCAAAATGTGCTGCTCCCGCCGGCGCATACGCCGGGCTTCCTGGTCGCTCCGTTCATGATCGTATCCGCACAGATGTAGCACCCCATGCACCAACAGCCAGGCCAACTCCTCATCCAACGCCCGGCCGTTCTCTTTCGCTTGGCGGCGAGCCGTCGGCACCGAAATCACGACATCGCCGAGGAGGGACTCGTCAGGGCAGGCCGACTCCCGCATGGCAAAGGCCAGCACATCCGTCGTGCGATCTTTTTTCCGATACTCACGATTGAGCCGTCGCATGCGCCCATCCCCGATCAGCTCGATGCTGAGTTCCGACGAGGCTTCGCCGGCCGCCTCCAGCACCAGGGTAGCCACACGCTTCCACGCCGTGTGCCGCACCGCCAACCGCATGAGGCGCACACGTACATAGACAGCCATAGCTTAGTGGGATTGGCCCGAGGAGTCTCGCGGCGGTGCGCCGGACGGCGCCGCCTTGCGGGAGCCTGATGACGAACCCTGTCCCCGAGCGGCTCTCGGGTCGCAGCCACTGGCCGACTGATACCGGTCATACGCCTTCACGATGTCCTGCACCAGGCGATGCCGCACCACGTCCTTCTCGTCAAAGTAGATGAACTCGATGCCCTCGATGCCGCGCAGAATCTCTTTCACCTCAATCAGCCCCGACACGCGCTCGGCCGGCAAATCCACCTGCGTGATATCGCCGGTGACCACCACCTTCGAGTGAAAGCCTAGCCGGGTCAGGAACATCTTCATCTGTTCCGCCGTAGCATTCTGCGCTTCGTCGAGAATCACAAACGAATCATTCAGCGTCCGCCCGCGCATGAAGGCCAGCGGGGCAATCTCGATATCGCCGCGCTCGATCAGGCGATTAGCCCGTTCCATATCCATCATGTCGAACAAGGCATCGTACAGCGGCCGCAGATAGGGATTGACCTTCGCATACATATCCCCCGGCAAAAATCCCAGCTTCTCCCCGGCTTCCACCGCCGGGCGGGCCAGAATGATCCGGCTCACCGCCTTGGTCATCAACGCGCTCACCGCCATCGCCATCGCCAGATAAGTCTTGCCCGTGCCGGCCGGCCCGATCGCGATCACGATGTCGTGCTGCTCAATAGCTTCGATATAGGCTTTTTGCGTGGGAGACTTCGGCCCGATAAACCGCTTTTTGGTGACGATCGCGGTGGCGCCGGCGAGCACGTCCTTGATCGAGGCGTCGGGCGTCTGGCGCAGCGCCGTCAAGGCATGCGTCACGTCGTCCGGCTGAAGAACCAGTCCGTCATTGGTGAGATTGGCGAGTTCGAATAGTATGCGCTCGGCCTGACGAGTGGCGTCGGGCTGGCCGTCCAGCGTCAGCTCTTCCCCGCGTGCGGAAAGCCGCACGCCGAGCTCACCTTCGATCAATTTGAGGTGGCAGTCGTGATGACCGAACAGGGCGGCAGTATTAGTGCCTTCTCGTAACTTAAGTTTGCGCACGAATGCGGGGTGTTCTCCCTCCGACAACATTAGATGAGTGCATTCTATCAGAGGGGAAAAAGGCGAGACAAGCGGAAGTGTGGGCCGAGTGGCGCCGCATCAGGCACCGGCCAAAGTATCTGCGGTGAGATTGAGTTCGAATTCCTGAAAAGCCATCGCCCCCTGGCTGTCTTTGGCCAAAATCCGCACTTTGTGTACGCCGATCAGGCTTGATTGAACAGCCCAAGTCACCATTCCGGTTTGCGCATTAATCTGCATCCCTGGCGGGGCCGTTTCCAGTGAAAAAGTAATGGTATCCGACTCGGCATCTGAGGCCTTTACCTGATAACTGTACCGATTATCGACAATCATCTTGGCTGGATCCGATAGAATTTTCGGGGGACTATTCCCAACAAGAATCGACGCTGATCGCATAGCAGGTCCTGGATTTATGCCATCGGTTGGCAACGCCTCCACCACTAAGGTATCGCCACGAACAAACCCAACCGTCTCGAAATCTGTTTCATCGCCTTCATGAATAACTTTCCCGTTCTTCGACCAGCGATACACCACCTGAATGGCATCACCATCTACATCCGACACCTTCGCATGAACCCGCACACGCTCGCCAGGGAACACATACTCAGGGCTGATCTCCAGACCAGATCCGACAGGCGGGGAATTGCCGACAACCACTGGCTCACTGGTCATCGAAGCCCCTTCGATAATCCCGTCATGCGGCCAAACCTGCACCGACACCCGATCACCGCGCTTGAGAATCGCCACCGATAACTGCTCGCCCTCCTGCCCGGCCACCACCTCACCATTGACACTCCACTGGTAACGAAACCGGAGGGGATTCCGATCAATGTCCTGCGCTTCGACTTGGGCAAAGACGGATCCCGTCAACACCAGCGGCACCGGCTGAATTGCGACCGCGCGGATGCCCGGAGAGTGGTTACCCGACGAAGATACAGCCGTCAGGCTCTCAGGGGAACTCCGCTGACACCCAAAGAACAGAAAACACACAAGCAGAGACAAGGCTCCAATCCCTGAACGGGCGAGTCGGGCACGAGGCGTGCTACCTCGCGCCTTCCTCAGGCTCTTCGCAGCCAGCTTCACGGCTATATCAATCCCGTTGATTAATCCAAGAGACATATTCGCTCTTCGCAGACAATCCGTTGAATGCGACATTGGTCACTTTGGAGTCGCTGGTCTGAATGAACCCCGACGCACCGCCTTGCCCGAGATGGACTGCTACTTTGGAGGCCACACCCTCACCCAGAGAAACACTTCGTATGGCCTTACCCGATGAGTCCACGCCAAAGAGCGGTTCCAACGGCGGTCCGCCGGTCTTGTAATAGAGCCCATAGAGATTGCTTTCTCCGGCCGCGACACAAATATCGTTGGTCGGAATAAAGGTCGGAAACAGCACGACTCCCGACAGGATGCTTGGCGAAACAATCGACCGTTCTTTCGATGTCGGGAGAGTTGTGACCCAACCATCCATTGCCTTCACAAGCGTAATCAGGGCCGGATACGTAGTGGTTCCAACAACCCCGTTCACTTGATTGGACCCTGTTGCGCAACTAATGCAGATTTGCACATCAGAGACATCGAGGAGATTATCCACCCAGCAATTCACCGTCGACGACTGCGTGCATCCGCCAGGCCGCATGACGGAATCTTTGAGCCCAACGAGATATTGAGTATCTGTATTCGTTTTATCCGCCACGCTAAGGAAACGCCCCGTGCCAAAAAACACCCAGGTTTCTCCCGTATCATCAACCGTAATCGTCGGACTCGCCGTGACGGGTCCGAGATACATCCAGCCCGATAGCAAGCTAAACGTATCCAGCATTTCCGTGGGAACCCGGTTTGCACCGGAAGGAATGCCCCACGTCGAGGTCGAGCAGGGAGCTGTGCTACAGGCCCCCATTGTCAATCGATACATTTTCCCGGACCAATCTCCGATACCGCTTGACGCCGGGTCAATCGCACGCCCGACATAGACCACATCGTCCCGATAATCGAGATCGCGGTCATAGGTCACGGGGTCGGCTATAAAAGAAGACCACGATCCCACCGGCATCTTGGTCACGGTCGGCACAGTCCCAAGCGGAGCTCCCAACTCCACCACGAATATCTTCGCCGCTCCGGCAGCACGCCCATCGTACCCATGCATCCCGGACCCAACCACCATGTACCACTTCGCGTTGACATTGCTCGTCTTGCTGTCCGAGGCCGGATTCATCCGAACGATCGTCGGGAAGCTCGTCGTCAACCCAAGATCCGAAGACGAATATACCCCCACCACCGTCGGTGTTGCGTCCGGGTCGGTGATATCCAGGATGTAATAGGCGCTATACACATAGCGATCCTCGCCCGCATCAGACGTGTCGCCATCGTTATTGAGATCCATAACCAGGTGGAATGCCGGACCGCCATTATTGCCGCCGGACGCAGCCGCACAAGCACCGCAACTGCCGCCGAACCGCAGCCCGACGATCGCGATCGTTCCCCACCCACCGGGATGAATACACCCGAGCGCGGTCGGAGTCGTTCCGCCGCCGCAGGCCGACTCCTCCGTAAAGATCGGCACATCCGTAATCCGTGGCTGCAAATCCACGTACGAGACATGCGTATAATTCGTTTGGGTATACCAGATCAGTTGCGGCAGTAAGGCGTAGGGAATGAATCCCCACAACTCTTTGCCAACATCCGGCCCTGTTGAGTTATCGTCCGGCCCCGTGGTGTACCACCCATGCTCCTCGACTCCGCTGGTATTCGGATCATCGCCCTTGTGGTAATAGCCACCATTAAAAGCATGGAGCATCCCGTCGTTAGCGCCCACATACACCGTCTGCCGTCTCTTAGCCCATCGCTTGTAGAAACCACTATAGCTCGCATCGCCATGCAGCAGGTCATATCGCTCTCTCGGACTACCGACGATCGTCGGGCTCGAGTTCACCACATCGCCGAGCTTCCACACCTTCAACGAACCGTCGACCGTGACCTCCCGATTCCGCATGCCCGTGACCTGGGTGCCATGGATGAAATTGATGATATTGGTAGCCGTAAACGTGCCACTGCTGCTTGCCCGCAAATAGGGCTTGAGCGTCGCGGCATTGCCCGTACTAAACGCCATCTGCTCGTTGACATCCACGACACCGTCATTGTCAAGATCAACCCAGGTGATGAGGTTACGGGGAGAGGCCCCCAGATCCCGCAACGCCAGTTTTTTCCCGGCCTCCCAGATCCCCTGCATTTCACGCAAACCCACCGTCTCATAGGGTGTCGTCGTATCAGGCAGGCCATCCATGGGAGCCACATCGAGATACCGCTCCACCACGACATTGCCCGACACCGGATCCTTCTTCGTTACCACAATGTTGTCGTCGCTATAGACGAGCTTCCCGTCCGGAGGGCCACCGGGGCTGCGATCCTCTCGCAAATTCCCGAACCCATCGACAAAGAGGCCTTGCACAAATCCGGTCCACTTGATTTCGTTCACACCTTCAAACGTCGTGGGATAAAAGAACGCTTGATAAAGTGAGCCTTCTCCCGTCGAAGACGTCGCCAGCACCGAGATCGAGGTGCCGGAGGCTGCCTTTTTCAAAATGGCCGCAATCGCGGCATTAATTTGGGCCGCAAGATCGCCGCCCTCGGACGCATCGTAAAACGTGTCCGGAACGCAGTCCTTATCGAGGTCCCATTCCGGGTTGCTGGTGCTGGAGCCACTGCCAAGATTCGATCCACTGGGGTAGGTACAGGTCTGGGAGCCGGTCAAATCGACTGCATTGTCATTATTGCGGTCTTCGAATCCTCCATATTTGGCCGCAGACGCCAAGAGCGCTGCTCCGGTTGGCCCCCCCATGGCGTTAACCGCATAAAACACGGCATTTTGAGTCCCGGAAAGATCGCTCCGCAAATCGTGCGTACGTCCATAATAAGCCACGTCGTCCAACCGATCTCCCGCGGCTCCACTGCTCACCACGCCAATGTTCGTTCCGCTAAAGAGATTGCCGAACGGCGACTGCAAATTCGGTGCATTACCATCATTCACGCCTATACCCGGGCTGATCATCAGCACAAAGCACTTGGCGCAATAGACCATCTGCCCCAGACTAGCAAAGTAATAGGGGTCGCCAACCGCCCCGATTCCCCCGGAACTATACCCGGTCGACCACGATCCACTGTTGCTGTAACAAGGCCCCTGGCTCTTGCGGAACAGGCACAGGCCTTCGTAGAGCGCTTCGGCAATAGGAGAATTAGCCTCCACCTGTTCATTGCGGATATTGGTCACATCTGACGAATTAAACGCCTCATCGTAGGAAAACTGGAGGCTCCCGCCCTGGCCGGTGGACGCATTCACAAACATGACACCCACATGCATATTGTCGGTGCGCATGGTTTGAAAGAGGCCGAGCGACCGTTCTTTCTTGTAGCAAGCCAAATGCCCCATGTAATCAGGATCGCCCACAATGCAACTCGTGGCGGCGCCCGACGCGGCCGGCACATTGGGCTCGGTCGTCAAATCCACCTCCAACGCATACTCAAGATGGTTGGGGGAACCTCCTCCTGTAGTTCCATCGAAAGGACTTGCGGTACCATCGTTGTTGACGAAGAGCTTCCCATCTCCGACCCCGAATATAATGCCTGTATTTACCGTGCTGCCGCCGGACAGACTCACTGTGGCCACCGACAACGACGGGGTACGGCCGTTCAAGGTGGCATTGGGCACATACTTCACATAACGCCAGCAGGAGCTGGAATTGTTGCTGCAACTGGCGGTGCTGCCGTTTTCCCCCGTCTTGGGCTCGCCATTCAGGTTGTTGGCCGTCCCGTCCGCATTGGCTTGGGCAGGGATCGGCTTCCCGCCCACGAGCACCTGATAAATCATTTCCTTTTTGCGCTGAGTAAGCCAGTTCAGGAAGTTGCCATCCCAATACGATCCACTACACGTCGCCGACACAGACGTTTTCACCGATCCGTAATTGAAGCTGTTGCTGTCGGTCGTATAACAACGCAATGGGTCGAACATGCCGTAATAAGATTTGGTCGAAACGAAGAGATCGGCTGGCGATGTCACATTTGACGTATTGATTGCGCTACCACTGTTGTCTACCGCCACCAAATCGTCGCCGGTCTGGCTATCAACTGTCACATTAGCAGCATATTTCGAGGCCGTAGCAGTCCCCGTTTTAAAGGAGATCGGATACTTGTGGTTTGTCCCACTATAGGCTGCCTCCAGCGTGAAATTGCCCATGTCCACGAGAAACAAGATATTGGGCGGCACAGCCTGGCTGAGGAACAGGGGATAGTTGGTATAGTCTCCCATGTTCTGGGCTGACACACCGGCCGGAATGCCCGACAGCAATACACCGAGAGCCGCAGCCGCCCAGAAGCCCGTTCCTCGCGTCGATTGATTCATATGCTTCATTGCTATCCTCCCGGTGGTGCTCGAAGGGCCGGCTACTTCGCCGCTCCTTCAGGGGAGCAAACCTCTGTCAGTACACACCCGCACGCTAAATTCGCTGACAACCCTCATTCTCCAAACAGGCATAGACGGCTGTTAGCCGGCTCCTCATCCCCGTCGTCACATTTGTCGCCACGCAATCGACGCGGTACATCACATCGGTACCGCCATTCGCACCACTATAGGCAGCATGATAGGCATTGTGGCGTTCAGCCCCCATTCCAGGCCGCTGCCTGTTGTAGAGATAGTCGATGTCGCCGACAACGGAATACGCGCCCACTGTCTGAATGAGATTCGGCACTGCAGTAGTCAGTCCGGCCGGAAACGGCGGGCCAATCGGCGTATCAGCGCCCCCTGCACTAATGGCTCCGATTTCCGACTCCAACTGCGTCTTATTGCTCAGAGGAATCGGCCCAGGAGGAGTTTGATTATCGAGCAACGCGGTCGGCACAACGCCTCCGTTCTCCTTCACTTGCTGAATGACCTTGACCCCGGTCTGAACGCAAGCTTCCGCCGCCGCCGCCGAGGCCTCCATCGAACTGGCAAATCCGGCGACACGATTTTCCAGCCCCGTCATCGTCAACGCGCCGATCCCGAGCACCGTCATGATCAACATCACCATCATGACACTCAGGAGGGCAATCCCTCGCTCGTTCCCTGTCTGCCTCTGTCCTGAGGCCGCTCGCATCATCCTCATATCGTTACCGCTCCCTACTTTCTGAGATTGCGCAGCTCCACGGTTTTAGTGAGGAGGCGCCGGCGCGTCGAGGTGTACGGCGGCGTCAGCGTGGTATAGTCGCCCGCGGCAAACACGCCATCTGAATGGAGGTGATCGCTTACCTGCAACGCCACACTTTGGTTTGTTTGCCCGTTGGCCTCACCGAACCCTTGGTCTGCGCGCCGTTGCCGGCCCACCACCGTCACTTGCGCCAGCCGAATCTTGTCCGGCGTCATAATGCCCGCCGCCCATGAATTGTTCGTGACAAAATCCGCCTGATCAAATCCCGCCGCCCCTCCCTGGTTATCGATAATCTGATCGGGGGTCCCGCTATTGATGCCTGCGACACACCCGTCGCACGCATAGGCAAACTGAATATCTTCGATTTCGTCGGCAATGGATGTGCACCGGCTTCCCGCCGTTGTGCAATCCAATACACCTGCCGTCATGCCGCCGGCCACTCCTCGCACCAAACACGGCGATCGGCCATTACACAGCCCTCCAGCATCGGGAGGCGGAATAATTTGATAGGTAATGCATTGCAGCAGATACACCGGAGTATTTTTCTTCATCGGCCCTTCGATTGGCGGACCGGTCACACTGATCGTCAGATTGGCGCCGGCGGCCGCCGTGACCGTCCCAATCAGAGTGCCACCAATCGACACCGTCGCCGGAGGCACGGTAAGACTTCCCCCTGCCTCCGTCACCATGTTGCTCACCACTGCGGCTGATGGCATGGCAATAATGGTCACCGCCCCGCCAGGCCCGGCATTAATCGCTGTGTCGGCATTAAAAACCCAGGGTGGATTGCCTGCCGTTCCCACAGGATTGCCAACCGGGACAACCAGGCTGATGCGGTCCGGTCCGCGATCCGGTCCTGTGACCGTGTGATCCGCCGGCACAACAGCGCTCTGGCAATTCCCAACCGGCCCGCTCATCGGTCCATAACCAGCCATTCTGATGTCCCTGGAGAGCAATTCCATGGCGAGACGAACATTCTGCTGCGTGTCGACCGTCTGTTCACTGGTGCGCATCGCTTTCTCGGACATCGTCAACATGGCTAATCCCGCCGCCACTACCAGTGACGCCACCACGGCACCGATCATTAATTCAACCAGCGTCACTCCTCGCTGGTCCTTTCGCATGACACGAACTCTCAGCATGGTGCCTACTCCTGCCATCCGTCCCATCCTTATTCAGGCGCGATCACAGTTGTCAGTGTGATCTGTTTAGGGCGAGCCACTTTGGTTTCTCCCGTAGCCCCGGTCCATGAAATAGTGACAGTAACCGGATACTGATTCAGCAAGACGTTCAGCGCACCGACTGGCGCTGGAGGGACCGTAATGACCCCTCGAACATTCGTCAGTCCGGACGCCTGCGGATTTGCCAATAATTGCACCCACTGATCGCAATCGCCTTTGGCCATGGTTTGCGTCACTGGATTTTGCGGACATGGCGTCGCATTACCGGTGTTAATGGCGTATTGCGCCACATTATTCCGATTGTTCTGGATTCGCTCGATCATGTCCGCCGCCAAATTGGTTGCACGTGTGAGTTCCGTCGAGTCGACATTGCGCGTTAACGAAATACTCTGCATGCCTGCCAAGGCCAAGAGCCCCGTTGCAAGAATAGCCATCGCCACCATGCTCTCAATCAAGGTAAAGCCTGATGGATCGCACAACCCCAATCCTGCCTTCTCTCTCATTCTCAAGTTGAATGAATTCATAGACACACCGCATCTGGGCACCAATTCGCGATGCCTCGAGGTGTCACCTTGAGTGCATACTGCACCCCTCTCGTATTGACGAGCGCCAGCTCTTGATTCGCCGCCGCTCCAGGCCCTCCAACTCGCATCCCCATGGAATTGAATGAGACCGCCGTCGTTGCCATCGACGTCCACCCTGGCGATGGGCCAACATTCAACGTCACAACTTGTGGAGTACTCATCGTCTGGGTGGCAGATACAACGGCCCCTGTGGCAGCATTGGTTGTCGATATCCCCAACGACCCATTCGCCAGAGTCAGTGTGACGGTCACAGAGGTATTGCGACTCATGGCTGTAATCCGCGCTAGCGCCAACTGATGCTGCACCTCACTGATCGCCTCGCGGAGTTGAGAACGAGCTATCCATTCGGTATAACTAGGCCCGGCCAGCGCGGCGGCGATCCCAATGATGGCCACGACGATCATGACCTCAATGAGCGTAAACCCACGCTCCGTCTGCAGCCGCCTAACCAGATGACAATTGAACATCTCCACGCACCCCTCTGACTCGCTTGACACACCCATCGCGCCGCTTGTCTCAGTCGCAAAGGGCATGCCGCTATGCTTTACCCCGCAAGAACGTCTAACTCTTTGTTTTCTTAGGCCAGCCATTTTTTAAGTCTAGAGGGATTCGAACATTCTCCGTACTACCGCGCGACAATTTCCGTCACTTCGGCTGCCGCTGGAGCGCCGCCATTCCTCACGCGTATTTGCACCTGCCCCGATCGTGGCTTATCGGCTGGTATTCCCGGAGGGGTCTCAACTACAAGAACTGAACTTAACGAGGAAAAACGGAGTGGGAAGATGGAGGTAAATCTGACCAGATAAAGCTCCTACTTAGCCCCATCTGGAAGAGGGCGGGACATTGGGAATCAGCGACACCCCCCTATTTCATGGCCACGGACCGGACTTGCCGATAGGTCGTGACACCCTGCAGGACTTTTTGGATACCATGCTGCCGCAACGTGACCATCCCCTCCCGCATGGCCTGGCTGGCGATCTCCAGGGTTCTGGCTTTGGCTTGGATCAGGCGCTTGATCTCGTCCGATCCCACCAGTAGCTCATGGAGTGCGACTCGGCCTTTGAATCCGCTCTGATTGCAGGCCGTGCACCCGCGCCCTCGCCAGAGCATCATGTTCGATGAATTCTTCAAGCCCAACCGTTCCCACTCATGTGCGCCATAGGCCATGACCAGTTCATCGTACTCCTGCTGGGTTGGCTGATAGGCCTCTTTGCAAGACGAACACAGGCGCTTGCAGAGGCGCTGCGCCAACACCCCTAACATGGCATCGGCAAAATTGAAGGCGTCGCACCCCATCTCCAACAAACGCGTCACGGTTTCGGCAGCACTATTGGTGTGCAATGTACTGAGCACCAGATGGCCGGTGAGCGAGGCTTCGATCGCAATGTCGGCCGTTTCCCGATCCCGCATTTCGCCGATCATGATGACGTCCGGATCGGCCCGGAGAAAGGACCGCATGGCCGCCGCAAAGGTGAATCCGATCTTCGGATGGATCTGCACCTGCCGCAACCCATCCTGCGTGATTTCGATGGGGTCCTCCGCCGTCCAGATTTTTCGCTCATCGGTATTAATGTGCTTGAGCACGGCATGCAACGTCGTCGTTTTCCCCGCTCCCGTCGGACCGACACAGAGGAACATCCCATAGGGGCGCTCGGCGAGATCCGTGATGTGCCGCAGCACCTCCGGCGCACATTCCATCGCCTCCAGCGCCATCGTGTCCTTCGTCGTTAACAGCCGCATCACCACATCCTCATTCCCGCCCGCTGTCGGCAAGGTGGCCACACGCAGCTCAATCTCTTGATCTTTCGCCAGCCGGTATCGGATTTTCCCGTCTTGCGGTTTGCGGCGCTCCGCGATATCGAGATGGGCCATGATCTTGAGGCGTGATACGATCGCCCGGCGGCAGGCCGCCGGAATCCGCATAAAGGTAAAACAGGTCCCGTCGACGCGGAATCGCACCGCCGTGTCCTTCCGATTGGCATAGGGCTCAATGTGCACATCGGACGCTTGCAGCCGATGAGCTTCGGCGATGATGTGGTTCGCCAGCCGGACGATGGCGGAATCGTGCTCCGTAATGCCGCAGTCCACCCCCTCACCGCCCGGATCGTTCCCGGCTTCGCGCACGAGTTCGCCAAGAATGTCCGTCAGCGTGGCCCGAGCAGCCTGACCGGTAGCAGCCAGCAAATACTGCTCGATGTCGCGGCGCAACCCGACCGCATACCGTATCGTCGCCCCAGGAAAAGCCCGTCGGACATCATCGCGCTTGGCCGCATCGGACGGATGGCCGATCAGAATCGTCACGACCGATCCCTCCCGCTGGAGAGGCACCCAAGCATTCTTTCGCAGATAATCGACGCTTAAGTTTTTTAAAAGTCCTGGATCAACCACCGTCCGTTCCTCATAGGGAATATAGGGACACTGATACACCTCGCCAAGCGCCGCCCCCAATTCGGCCTTGGGCACTCGGTACTGGTCGAGCAGCACCGCTTCGAGGTCTCCCTCGCCTAACCGCAGGCTTTCAAGCACGTCCTCCATCTCCACCAGCGTCACCACGTCACGCTGAACGAGCAGATGAAGCACCTGCCGCTCCACCGTCGAACGAACTGGTGTGGCCCGGCACACAAGGCTTACCATCTGTTCAACAACCACCCCATGATTGACCGACGCCTTGGACATCTGTGTCGTCATATTTGTGTCCTCTCCCGATTCACCATCATGAATACCGGACTTTCCATGTTCCCGGAGCACGCAAGACCACGGGCAGTCCACGCAACAAACCCTGGCTCATCTCGTGGTTGTACCAGACCTCCAGCGTCACACCAGGAGTGGACGCCACAATCGTTCCTTCCGCCACCACTGCGCCGAAGACCCGCGTGGGCTGTTCGAGGGTAATATCCCCTGCGGCATACAACGCGCCGTTGAAGTGAATCCCCGACAGCTGCACAGGCACCCGGCTAGAGCGGTCCGTCTGACCAGGTTGCGGGGGGCTCAGAACAGACAATGACTGCCCGCTGGAGGATGGGCTGAGCACCACATGCCCTTGCACCACCAGTGTGGCCTCGGTATACGCCGCGCTCAATCTAAAGACCCCAAGGTTATCCGACCGGGGAGCCGTGCGGTCCAGCGTATCGATGAAGATCAAGCCCCGCGCATCGCCTGCGGAGCCGGAGCGAAAAAACTCATCGGGTGGGACCCCCTGCCCTGCCTCGACCACCCCACCCGGATAGAGCAGGCCGTTCCGATCGATCGCCAGGTAGGTGCCGTACCGCAAGGCGATCTGTTTCAGTTGCTCATAGCCCCAACGATCCAGGCGCACGCCAGGCGTGGGATTCTGTTTTCCATGCACATTCATCGGCAGCGGCGGGAACTGACTCTCCCCGACAGGCGGCTGCATGACCTGCACGGTGCCTCCGGTCCAGATCTCACACCACCGGTCTTCGCGAACCGACACCTCGCGATAGCCCTGCCCCGACACGGACGCCAGCGCGGTCAGCACTGGAATGTCCTCCAGCCTCTGCACCACCAGATTGCCCCCGACAGACAGGCGGCTCCAATGCACCAGCGCCCCCGATTCCTGTCCGTTCTGAGGCCATCCCAGATTGCCGCCGACCTGCACGCCCGCTCGCAACGCCGGAAGATCGATCGCCGCCAACTGCATCGACAGCGCATATTGCGTCGAGGGCCAGCGCGCCGGGGCGACGGCAATGTCCACCGTGCTCAACAGCCCCGGCGTCGTGGGGGCATAGACTTTCAGACTGCGCACCGTACCCACATCCTGGAGCGACCGGAAGAGGCCGGACACGGGATCGTTGAGGAGCCGGTCATCCGCGCTTTGCGCCGCATCGAGCACAAGATCCGGACGATCCACGGTCCCGATAAATTGAGACCGCCCGGCAAGATCGAAGAACGACGGACTCCCCGTCGAGGTCTGTTGACGCTTGCTCAACACGGCGCTCACCTGAGGCGGCCGATCCTGCGGGGCATGAAACCAGGCCATCACCATGTCCGCCGCCGCATCGGCCACATGCTGCGCCACCGCGGTGTCCTTCGCGCCGCTGGCGCTCAACTGTTCCTGCCCGGCCAGTTGGAGCAACACCGCACTCAGGAGCCCCAGCAACAAGGCCAGAATCATCACCCCAAAGAGCGCCATGCCCCGCTCCTGCCCAAGCCACGACGTGTGAGTCCTCATCCTCAACTCCTCATCTTGATCACGATCGCACGCTCACTTCACGAACGACTTGTGGCAAGACATTCCTCGACTCGATCGTCACCACCACCCGCGCGATTCCGCTCGTCTCGACCGCCACTCGTCCACGGTCATCCCAATAGGTCCACTGCACCGCTTGCAGATCACCGATCAATGTCCCGGCTCCACCGTCGATCATCCGCATCAGCTGCAGCCGCCCCGCCGTATCGATGCGGGTGTAATAGGCCACCCGATTCATCACCTCCACCGAGGCGCCGGCGGGAAACAGCCCGCGCACCGGCTCGCTCAGCGTGAGCTGGAGTCGCTGACCGGTCCGCGCCAGCCGGTGAGACTCGCACCCGCTGGCCGAACAGATCCGCACGGTTTTCCCCTGCCCCCATCCCCCGCCATCCTGGACCGGCACCACGGTTTGTCCTGCCGCGACCGTGGCGGTCGTCGTCGTCTCCAGGGCATGAATGTTCGCCGAGAATTCCAACCGGTCGGCCACGGCCGTCGTAATGGTCGCCGCCGAGGCCATGCGGACTTCTTGCTCCCAGACTTCCAGCCCCAACCGCAGGTCCTGCTGCCCAGCCATGGCGCGCTGCTGCTCCGTTGCCCGCGCATGCACGAGGTTCAGCGTTTCCAGACTGCCGGCCAACACCACCGTGCCCACCGCCGTGGCCATGAGTAACTCGGACAAACAGAGTCCGCGCTGGTTGAGCAACGGATTCCTGCGTTGGGCATTGCCACGACTCCGTTTCATCAATCCCCCACAAATGCCGGATTCGCTCTGACCGTCGCGACATGGACAGTCTTGTACTCTCCAAGTGCCTCGTACTTTGCGGTCGCCCGGATGACGACAAACCCCGCGGCGCTCAACTGACCGGGGCGGTCCATGGCCACGGTCCATTCCAGGCTCACCCCATCCTGCGCCCATGTCCCCGTATAGGTCCCATCGCCGGGCGCAGCATCCTTCGACTCGCCCGCATCGTTCATGACGACATCGACAATGCCGTCATGGTTCATATCGTCCTGTAACAACGCCTCCCAACGTACCGACCGTTTTGCTTCGAGCCTGCCCTGGGCCAGCGCCAACGCCCGTGTTTTCATCACCCCTTGCTGTGCCTGCCGGACAGAGATTTGCAGCGCGCTCATCGCCCCCATCAGCACAATCCCAGCGATCACCATGGCCACCATCGCTTCGATCAGACTCACGCCTCCCTCACCCATCCGCCGCATCATTGGATCGATACCCTGCCGGTGAGACTCACGGTAAGCGCTCCGTTCTCTCCCTGAGCATTGTGAAATCGAATGGTCGTGGCCGTCGCCGATCGCCCGCTGGGATGGAACACCAGTTCAGGCCCCGCGCTCGGCTCATCCAGCTCCATCGCCCGCTCCGCATAGGAAAAGATATGATGCGGCACACGAGCGGTCCCGACTTGCGCCAGGATGGCACGCTGCCCACGATCGACCGTGAGATACACACGGTCGCGCTGCGTCATGGCCAGCTGTTTCGCCTGCCGCAGTTCGGATGCCAACTCCCGCGCAAACAAGTCAATTTGCATCCGCCGGCTCAATGCCAGCAAATCCGGCACGGCGAGCGCCGCGACCACCCCGACGACCGCCACAATCGTCATGAGCTCGATGAGGCTGAATCCATATTCCTCATCGACTGACATCTGTTTCGCTGTCCTCCGCATCTTCATGGAAGGGGGCATTATCAAAAGTCATGCCTCCTCTTCCCTCGGCTGCAATCCATACGGCCGAGACGCACTCTGCCTCTGCGCACCAGGAAAACATGTTCAAATTCATAAAGATGTGAGAAGAGAAATCCCTGATCCCCAGGCGGGGCTGCGTGACAAGCGGAATGGCGGGCAGAGCGTCATGCCGTGCCTGACAAGATACAAACCAGCGAGATTGGATACAGCGCAGCAGAAAACAGAAAGGCAATAAACCGGAGAGCTATCCCGAGAGAAGGCCTTGATACCACTCAATGAGGGAGGAGCCGAAGAACAGCGCGACAATGGCGCCAAACACGAGAAACGGCCCAAAGGGAATGTAGTCTTCCCGTTTGATCATCTTCGCGGCCAGGAGAGACACCCCGATCACCGATCCCACAAACGATCCAATCATGATCGTCAGCACAGCCGGCTTCCAGCCCAGGAAGGCGCCCAGCATCGCAAGCAGCTTGATATCTCCCCCGCCCATTCCCTCCTTCCCAAAGAGATATGGGCTGGCCCAGGCCAACAGCCACAAGATCCCGCCCCCGACCAGCAACCCGATGAGGCCGTTCAGCAACCCCAGTGGCAACACCGTTCCCGCGCTTATCAACCCCAACACGATGCCTGGGTACGTCACCGCGTTCGGTATGATTTTGTGGGAGAGATCGGTTCCCGCCACGACCAATAATGCCGAGAACAGCCCCGCATACACCACCGTTTCCCCACTCGGCCCAAATCGCCACAGCAGCGCGAGATATCCTATGGAATTGAGCGCTTCCACGAGGGGATAGTGCAACGGAATAGAGACGGCACAGGCGCGGCACCGCCCACGCAACACGAGAAAGCCGATGAGAGGGATATTGTCATACCAGGCGATAGGATGACTGCAGGCGGGACAATGCGACCCAGGCCAGGCGATGGACTCCCGTCTCGGCAACCGATAGATACACACGTTGAGAAAGCTTCCGATCAGCGCTCCGAAAATCCCCGCGACCAGATACAGCTGCCACATCCCGCTACACCGCTCCCAAATGACACATCGGAGGCGAATCTCCCGGCCTCCCACAGTACTTACGAATACTCTGATTTCCCTACCGAGTAACCCTACTAGGGCCATTGGACTTCATTTACTTCACCCGGCCAGGCTTCCTATACTTCACCCCGCGAAACCTCAGTATACCTGAAGCCACGGCTATTCAAAGGAGAACCGACGATTATGGCGAAAGCAGCGACGAAGCCGAAGGCCAAGAAATCCCTCGCGAACCTTGAGCCGCCTCCCCGCAAAAAGCGCCCGGAGTCGCTCACCTCGCGCGAGCAGGAAATCCTGGAGCTGATCTGGGCTGGGTTCAAAAACAAGGAAATCGGCACGCGGCTGAAAATCAGCGTCAAGACCGTCGAAGCGCACCGGGCCAATATGATGAAGAAACTGCGCGTCTCGAATACCGCGCAGCTGCTGAAGAATGCGATCCAGAGTGGATCGCTAAAAATCCGTTAGGCCTTGCGGCCTATCGACGCAGACACATTCCTCTGCCGGACCGCCTCAAACAGCGTCACCGCCGCCGACGCCGACACATTGAGCGACTGCACCTGGCCCTTCATCGGAATGCGGATGCGTTCGTCGCAATGCTGCAGCACTCCCTGACGAATGCCTTTCCCCTCGCCCCCGAACACCAAGCCAACCGGGCCGGTCAGATCCACCTCGGTAATGAGCTTCGTCGCGGCCGGCTCGACCCCGTAGATCCAGACACCGGCCTCTTTGAGCGTCTCCAGCAATCGTGAGGTGTTCACCACTCTCGCAACGGGGATATGGTCAATGGCCCCCGCCGAGGCTTTGGCGACGACCGACGTCAGCCCAGCCGCGCGCCGCTCGGGAATAAAAACGCCATGCGCGCCGGCACCCTCCGCCGTCCTGAGCACCGCGCCGAGATTATGCGGATCTTCTACGCCATCGAGAATCACCAGCAACGGCGCTTCCTGCTGTTGCGCCGCTTTGGCAAGAATAGCCTCTTCCGATGCGTACTCTTTGGCGGCGGCGTAGGCGATTACTCCTTGATGGTTGCCACCGGGCACCAGCCGGTCAAACGAAGCCAGCGGCTGAACATGGATCGGAATATGCCGGGCCCGCGCCATGTGCACGAGATCGCCGAACTGTTTGTCCATCCGGATGACGAGCAGACGCTGGAGCGGCCGGGCCTCGGCTCTCAGAGCTTCACGGACCGCATGGAGACCATAGAGGATCTCCTGGCCATCATCGCTTCCATCGGCTGGTGCCGTCAGGCCTGTCCTCGATGATGATGCCCTGGGCTGCCAGTTCCGCCCGGATGGCGTCGGCGCGTGTGAAGTCCTTTCGCCTCTTGGCTTCCGTTCGTTCGGCAATTTGTCTCTCAATTTCGGCCTCACTGGCGCGGGACGCGGATCCCCCGCCTTCGACGTTGAAGATCCAACGATCCAACTGGAACAACCCCAACACCTGACCCAGCGACCGGAAGGCCTCCCTAGCCCCGCGTCGCGCCTCTGACGACAAACCGTCGGCGAGCAGCTTATTCAAATCGCTCCGCAACCCTTGCAATGCAGCAATGGCCACCGGCGTATTGAAGTCGTCATCCATCGCCGCCCGAAACGCTGTCTGAGTGCGCTCGAGGGCCACCGACAGGCCCGGATCTCCCTTCGTTCCGAGAGCAGGCTCTGCAAGTCTGGCAAAGAGATCGTAGAACCCGTTCAACGCCTGCTTCGCCTCACGAATGGCCAGGTCTGAAAAATCCAATGGCCCGTGATAATGGGTCGAGAGGAGAAAATAGCGCAACATCTCGCCGGTAATGTCTTCGGGCCATTCCGACTTTTCAAAGATCTCCCGGATCGTGAAGAAGTTCCCCAGCGACTTGGACATCTTCTCCTGGTTGATCTGCACGAAGCCGTTGTGAATCCAGTAGCGCGCAAACTCTTTGCCGGTCGCGCCGCAGGATTGGGCGATTTCATTCTCATGGTGCGGGAAGATCAGATCCATCCCGCCGCCGTGAATATCAAACGTTTCCCCGAGATGGCGGATCGACATGGCGGAACATTCAATGTGCCAGCCTGGCCGGCCCTGCCCCCAGGGGCTTGGCCAGGCCGGTTCGCCGGGCTTGGCGCTTTTCCAGAGGGCAAAGTCCATGGGATGGCGCTTCCGCTCATCCACATCCACACGCGCCCCGGCTTGGAGATCGTCCAACTTCCGCTTGGACAAGCGGCCATACTCCCCGTACTTGGCAACCTCAAAATAGACATCCCCGTCCACTTGATAGGCCAAGCCCTTCGCAATCAAAGTTTCGGTCAGCCTCACGATGTCGGCCATATGCTCGGTCGCTTTCGGCTCAATGGAGGCCGGCCGCACATCCAGCTTGCCCATGTCATCGTAATAGGCTTGAATGAATTTCGCCGTGACCTCATCACAGCTGATCCCCTGCTCGTTCGCGCGCTTGATGATCTTGTCGTCCACGTCGGTAAAGTTCTTGGCGAACTCGACACGATAGCCGGAATACTCCAAATACCGGCGAATGACATCGAACACGAGCGCGCTCCGCGCATGGCCGATATGGCAATAGTCATAGACCGTCACGCCGCAGACATACATGCGGACCGTCTTGGGCGCGAGCGGGATGAACTCTTCCTTTTTCCCCGTGAGGGTATTGTACAGTTTGATCATGCCGATGGCCCCGATTCAGAATTGGCTCCGCGTTTCGGCCAATGCGACCAGAGAAAGAAGCCCAGTATCCCGACCAAGATCACTCCGATCACCAGATCGAACCGATGGAAATAGTCACGCAGATCTTCCCACCGCTCGCCCATTTTTAATCCGATATACGCCAACAGATAGCACCAGGGCAACGCCCCAATAAACGTGAAGAGGACGAATCGCGGGAAATTCATCCGCGCCACGCCGGCCGGCAACGAAATGAAGGTGCGCACCACCGGCAGCATTCGGCTAAAAAAGACCGCCGCCTCGCCGTACTTCTGGAACCACCGGTCGGCCACATCCAAATCTCGATGCGAAATCAACACATAGGGCCCATACCGCTCAACAAAGGGCCGCCCGCCCCACACCCCCGCATAATAGGCCACAATGGATCCCGCCACATTACCCAGCGCCCCGGCCAGCGTCACCCCCAACATCGTAAACTGCCCCGTCATGACCAGATACCCGGAAAACGGCATGATGATCTCGCTGGGCAGCGGAATGCAGGCGCTCTCGATCCCCATTGTCAGAAAAATACCCGCATAGCCGAATCGGGAAATGCAGGCAATGACAAACCGGCTCAGCTCGCTGATGATAGCTTCAATGAGACCGGCGATCACCCGCTTATCCCTTTCGCCTGGCTGCGGCGTGTACCCGTTTGCTCGGACCCGCCATTTTCGCCTGCATCATCGGCACCCAGTCCCGGAAGCGATCCAGTGTGTCATGGTCTGTACTGTCCAAGCGAATCGGCGTCACAGACACGCGCCCTTCCTGGATCGCCTCATGGTCGGCATCCTTGCTCCGGCTCCACGACACGCGCGTCCCCGCAATCCAGTAATACTTGCGCCCGTGCGGATCGAGCTTTTCGATGATCGGGTTGTCGAAACGCCGGCGGCTCAGGCAGGTCACGCGCACCCCTTTGATCAAACGCAACGGACGATTCGGCACATTCACATTCAGCAGCGTTTCCTCCGGCAGGCCCTGCTCCAGCACCAGACGCACCACCCGCGCGGCATATTCCGCCCCGACGGAAAACCGGAACGCCTGCTGGCCTTCCTGCGACACCGCAATCGAGGGAATCCCGAGAATCGTCCCCTCCATCGCACCTGAGACCGTGCCGGAGTACAGCACATCGTCCCCGAGATTCACGCCTTTATTGATCCCCGACACCACGACGTCCGGCGGCTTCGGCATCACCTTGAGCACCGCGAGATTCACACAATCGACCGGTGTCCCGTTCACGGAAAACATGCGCGGCGCCAGCCGGTGCAGGCGCAGCGGCTTGTGCAACGTGACCGCATGGGCCACGGCCGTCCGCTCCCGGTCCGGTGCGACGACCCACACCTCGCCCAGCGCCGCCAGGGCTTCGGCCAGCGCCATCAAACCCGGTGAGTGGATGCCATCGTCATTGGTAACCAGAATGCGCATCATGATCGAGTCACAAAAAAAGCTGCGCGAGGCAGCTTTTCCTATCCTTGCTGGACTGTCTCTTGAACGGGACCGCGCGTGGGCCCCCTATGCGACCGTCCATGCTTCAGTTCGATGTATCTAACAGAGAAATTGGTCGGGGCGGCGGGATTTGAACCCACGACCACTCGCACCCCAAGCGAGTACGCTACCGGGCTGCGCTACGCCCCGACATGTTCTTATGTTCTGACTGGTCCTATTGTCGCTTGGGAAACCCTGGAAAGGCAATGGGAAACAATGCGGTCGGCTACCGACTGTTCGATTCGAGGATTTTCACGATGGCCTGAAGATCCCCCCGAAGTTTTTTGGCCATTTCCTTGGGGCTGAGCGGTTTGGAGGCCGCCCGCCCGCGTCTCACCCAATAGCGTTTGACCCCTTCCAGCGTATGCCCTTCTTCGTACAGCATCCGCTTGATTTCAAGCACGGTCTCAATGTCGCGCTGAATATAGAGACGCTGGTTGCCACGGCTTTTCTTGGGTTTAAGAAAACTGAATTCGGACTCCCAGAATCGCAGGACATACGCGGGAAGTTTGGTCAGCTGACTGACTTCCCCGATCTTGTAGAAGACCTTGCTTCCCAGCCTGGGTTCAGTCCCCATGACCGGCCCTCATGGTGCGGTCGATGTTGGAGATAGGGTGCCCGTTACGAATTGACGTACTTCTTAAAGACTTGGCTAGGCCGGAACGTAACCACACGCCGCGGGGTAATCCCAATTTCTTCTCCAGTGCGAGGGTTCCGCCCTTTGCGCGACCCCTTGCTCCGAACGACGAAGTTGCCGAATCCTGCGATCTTGACCGCGTCTCCCTTTTGCAGCACACCCTTGAGAAGATTCAGCACGAGTTCGACGATATCCGCTGCTTCATTTTTTGAAATACCGACCTGCTTGAAAATCTCGTTCGCGATATCAGCCTTTCTCATGCCACCCCCCTACGCAACCACTGCACATTCCCGTTTCACAGCTTCCCATGAAACTGCTTTCGGCAGACGGAAAGTTTTGCTTAAGTTACGTGAGGTTAGGAAGTCTGTCAAGAATAAATATCGAGATATACGGTCTATCGACCGCTATTTTTTTGACAACAGCTTGTACTCGATGCTGTCGGCCAGCGCCTGCCAGGTGGCTTCCATGATGTTCTCCGACACGCCCACCGTTCCCCACTTATCTTTGTGGTCGCCGGATTCGATCAGCACACGCACCTTCGATTCCGTGCCCTTATTGGCCGCCAACACCCGCACCTTGTAATCGAGCAGCTTCACTTCGCGCAGTTGCGGATAGAACTTTTCCAAGGCCTTGCGCAGCGCATGATCGAGCGCATTGACGGGACCGGCACCGACCGCCGCCGTATGTTCGATCACCGCCCCGACCTTGACCATCACTGTCGCCTCGGACAAGGGCGGACCCAGGTCCTGTTTCTTCTCCACGATGACCCGGTACCCCAACAGCTGGAAGGACGGCTTATGCGTGCCCATCGCCTTGCGCATCAAGAGCTCGAACGAACCCTCCGCGCCCTCGAACTGGTACCCCTGGCTTTCGTGGTCTTTCAGCGTATCGACCAGCTCTTGGAGCTTTGAATGGTCCTTCGTGAGGGTGATGCCATAGGCTTCGAGCTTTTCCAAAAGCCCGCTGCGTCCCGCATAATCCGAGACCAGCACCCGCTGGCGATTGCCCACCAGCGCCGGATCGATATGCTCGTAGGTCGCGGCATTTTTCAGCACCGCATGGATATGGACCCCGCCCTTGTGCGCGAACGCGGAATCCCCCACATACGGCTGGTGTTTGTTGGGTATATGATTGGCGATCTCCGTGACAAAACCGGAGACGGTCTTCAGATGACTGAGCCCCTCGTTCAGCGCGGGGCGGCGCATTTTCAATTCGAGATTGGGAATGATCGAACAGAGATTGGCGTTGCCGCAGCGCTCCCCGATGCCGTTGATCGTCCCCTGCACCTGCACGATGCCGGTTTCGATCGCGATCAACGAATTCGCCACCGCCATTTCGCAATCGTTGTGCGCGTGAATGCCCAGCGGCACCGCACATTCGCGCCGCACCACTTCGCAAATTTCCCGGATTTCCCAGGGCATCGCCCCGCCATTCGTATCGCAGAGAATCACCCGTTCGGCGCCGGCCTCGACGGCCTTGCGGATCGTGTTGAGCGCATACTCCGGATTCGTCTTGTAGCCGTCGAAGAAATGTTCGGCATCGTAGAACACCCGCCGCCCCTTGCTCTTGAGGTAGGCGACGGAATCGCCGATCAATTCGAGATTCTTGGCGAGCGAAATCCCCAGCGCATCGGTCACGTGCAACGACCAGGTCTTCCCGAACAGCGTGATCGTCGTCGTATCCGCCGCAAGGAGCGCCTGGAGATTCGGATCTTTACGGGCCGAGTTGCTGGCCTTCCTCGTCGAGCCGAACGCGATGACGGACGCATGTTTGAGCGGGATGGTCTTGATCATCCGGAAGAACTCGATGTCCTTCGGATTCGCGCCGGGCCAGCCGCCCTCGATGTAGTGCACGCCAAGCTCGTCCAGCTTCTGCGCGACACGCACCTTGTCCTCGGCCGAAAAGCTTACATCTTCGGCCTGCGCGCCGTCACGAAGCGTCGTGTCGTAAATTTCCAGCGCGGCCGTTCGCTCGGCGGACAGCGTCGGAACGATCAGGGCCTTCCGCTCATCGTCCCGGCGGGCCTTGCGAGTCTGTGAAGATTGTTTAGCCATAGGTTAAAAAGGTAACAAGAGCGCAGCCACTCTGTCGAGGCTTGCCGTGGCGCGATGCTCCTATTTCGCCGGACGATCTCCCTGTGCCACCTGGTCGAGACCGAACGCCGAATGCAGCGAACGCATCGCCAATTCAAGATACTTCTCATCGATGACACAGGAGATCTTGATCTCCGACGTGCTGATCATCAGGATATTGATCCCTTCGCGAGACAGCACCTCGAACATCTTCGACGCCACACCGGAATGCGAGCGCATGCCCACGCCGATCAGCGACACCTTGGCGATCGACTCCGTGATCGACACGGACTTGGCCTCGATCTCCTTGGCCACACTCTGAATGATCGGCGTCGCCTTGCGCAAATCCGCGCGGGGAACGGTGAAGGAAAGATCCGTCAGCGAATCCTGCCCCATGTTCTGGATAATCATATCGACATTGACATGAGCCTGTGCCACAGGCCCGAAGATCCGCGCGGCAATGCCCGGCTTGTCGGGGACGCCGACGATCGTGATCTTGGCTTGATTCCGGTCGCCCGTGACGCCGGCGACCGCGACCGCTTCCATATCCGCATCTTCACGTGTCACGAGAGTCCCCTTTCCTTCTTTAAAACTCGAATTGACCTCGACCGGGACATTGAACTTCGCCGCGAACTCGACCGACCGGGCCTGCAGCACTTTGGCGCCAAGACTCGCCATTTCCAGCATTTCTTCGTACGATATCTTGTCGATGCGCTTGGCCGCCGGCACAACATTGGGGTCTGCCGTATAGACACCATCGACGTCGGTGAAAATGATGCAGCGATCGGCTTTCAATGCCGCCGCCAGCGCCACGGCCGACAGATCGGATCCTCCGCGCCCCAGCGTGGTCACATCCGACTGCTCGTTGATCCCCTGAAACCCCGCGACGACCGGAATCACGCCTTGGTTCAATGCGTCGCGAAGCCGGTCCGCCGTCACGCGCGCGATCCGGGCCTTGGTATGCGCGCTGTCGGTAATAATGCCCACCTGCCGTCCCGTGAAGGAGCGCGCATTGATCCCGCGGCCCCGCAGGTCCATCGCCAGGAGCGCAATCGTGACACGCTCTCCGGTGGACAGCAGCATGTCCATCTCACGTTCATCCGGCATCGGCGTGGCTTCGTGCGCCAGCTTGACCAGACGATCCGTTTCACCGCTCATCGCGGACAAGACCACCACCACCTGATCGCCCGCGCGATGCGCCTGCGCCACACGATCCGCCACCTTATGGATCCGCTCGATGTTGCCCACCGAGGTCCCGCCATATTTCTGAACGATCAACGCCACCCGATTACCCCTTGGCAAATAACTTGGTTGCAAACTTCGTCGCGTCCCGAACCGGAGCCTTGGAGGCCTGGGCCTCGGCTTCCGTGAAGCGCCGTCCCGCCGCCGGGGCGCCGCTTCCCGCGCTCTCGCCGAACGCATAGAAAGCCTGCCCCTGCCGGCCTTCGCCCTGATCGCACAGCACCAGGAAGCGAAAGGCACCCATCTTCGACAGTCCCTCGAGCAGCGGGCCGACCAGTTCACGATCGAACTCTTCGATGCCCTGCACAGTAGCCTTGAGATCCGTCCCATGCACCACGGCGTCCGTCAGCTCGGCATGCAGATAGACGAAGTCTTTCTTGGACAACTCAGCCAGCGCCACCGCGGCCCTGGCCTTCAGCCCCCCCTCTTGCAGCCTGGCGGGATCGGGCGCATCCAGCCCCGCGCAAATCCCGACGCCGCGATGCACGTCGCTCGACGTCACCACGGACCCGGAGATCTGGAATCGCTCGGCAAGGCTGGGCCACAACGCCGCGCGCCCCTCTCCCCAGAGCCATACACAATTCGCCGGCTTTTTTCCCGCCGCCATCCGCTCCTCATTGACCGGATGATCGCGCAAGATCACATAGGAGGCATCCATCATTTTTTTCAGAAGGTCGGATCCATCCCCTGTCGGCAGAGAATCGGTAATCGTCTGGCCTTGGACGAGCTGCGGATCGGTACAGATTGCCCGCGGCTTGCCGTTGACCCACACCATCAGATGGCGGTGGCCGGCCCCGGGATAAAATTGGATCATCTCGGATCCCAGCTGCTCATTGATGGCTTCGATCAGCTCCCGCGCCTCGTCCGTTTCGATCAACCCGGCGGTCGCATCGTCCATCACGACATGCGCCCCTAACTTCTTGATCTCTCCGCCGATCTTTCCGCCTTCGGGCTTCAGCGTTACCATGGTGCAGCGGTAGACCACATCATGCTCGGTCACCGATACGCCCAAGCTCGCCGCCTCGAACGGACCCGGCCCTTGATAGTACTTCTTGGGATCGTAGCCGAGAATCGCCGTCCCGCTGAGTCCGCTCCCATGGCGGCTTCCATCCGCGGCGATGGCCAATAGGCCCACTTCACCGAGTTGCGCCAGCCGGTCGAGCTGCGGCGTGGCGGCAGCCTGCAAGGGCGTCCGCCCGGCTAGCTCCTCGCGAGGCCGGTCGGCCATTCCACCAGCATGAAGAATGACATATTTCATAGGTTATCCGATGCGCCTCATGCGTTTAACAAACGAGCCACATCCTCGCGCGTCGCCTTGACGGTGAGCGGCGGCTTGGAAATGCCGATCGCCGTATCGGCGTCTTTCAACCCATGCCCCGTCAGCGTACAGACCACGGTCTCCCCTTCCCGCAATTTCCCCGCCCGGCCCAACTTCGTCACGCCGGCTACCGACGCGGCCGAAGCCGGTTCGCAAAATACGCCTTCTGTCGCCGCCACCAGGGCATAGGCTTGGAGAATTTCTTCGTCCGTCACCATATCGATGGCCCCCGACGACTCCTCAACCGCTTTGGAGGCGGCGGTCCAGCTTGCCGGATTTCCGATGCGAATCGCGGTGGCAATGGTTTGCGGCTGTTCCACAATTCGGCCGAGCACCATGGGCGCCGCCCCGGCGGCTTGGAACCCCATCATGCGCGGAAGCTTGGTCGTCTGGCTCGCGGCTCGATACTCTTGATAGCCCTTCCAATAGGCCGTGATGTTCCCGGCATTGCCGACTGGCAGCACATGCAGGTTCGGCGCATCGCCCAACTGATCGCACACTTCAAAGGCCGCCGTTTTCTGCCCTTCGATGCGGAATGGATTGATGGAATTGACGAGTTCGATATGATGGGTGACGGAGAGGTCTTTGACGATCGTGAGCGCTTGATCAAAATTGCCTTCAATCTGAATGACCGTGGCCTGATGCATCATCGCCTGAGACAATTTCCCCAATGCAATTTTCCCCGCCGGGATCAGGACGTAAACAGCCAGCCCGGCTCTCGCCCCATAGGCCGCGGCCGAGGCCGACGTATTGCCGGTGGAGGCGCACATGACGGCCCGCGCCCCTTGCTCCACCGCCTTGGAAATGGCCATGGTCATGCCGCGGTCTTTGAACGACCCGGTCGGATTGGCGCCTTCGAACTTCAAATAGAGATCGACGCCGGGCGCAATGGCCTTGGCCAACCGCGCAGCGCGAATCAACGGCGTCTGCCCCTCGCCCAGACTGATCACCGGCGTCTTCTCCGTCACCGGGAGAAACTTCCGGTATTCCTCAATGATGCCGCGCCAACGAGTCATCCGATCACTCATCCTTCCCTTCCACCCGAATCAGCGTCGCCGGTTCAGATACAAACGGCTTGCGGTTGATCTCGCGAAGCGCCGTCTGCACATCACGCTCCTGCGCCATGTGCGTCTTGATCACCACCGACACCGTCTGCCCTTCCCCCCGGCCCTGCTGCAGCATCGACGAAATGCTGATACCGCACCGGCCCAACTCTCCGGCAATCTGTGCCAGCACGCCGGGACGGTCCACCACCATGAAGCGCAGATAGTAGAGCGAACTGATTTCCTCGATCGGCTTCATCCTGATCGGGCGGCGCTGGTCCCGCTGGAACGAGGCCGGCGGCACACGGCCTGGAGCGCCCTTGAGCAGGTTGCGCCCGATAGCGATCACGTCGCTGACAACCGCGCTGCCGGTGGGCAGCGATCCCGCGCCCCGGCCGTACAACATCACATCCCCCACCGCATCGCCGACCAATTGAATCGCGTTGTAGACCCCGTCTACCTTGGCAATCGGATCGGACACCGGCACCATGGTCGGATGCACACGGGCATCCACTTCTCCATCCACCAGCTTGGCGATGCCCAACAGCTTGATCCGGTAGCCGAACTCCTTGGCATAAGCGATATCGGTCGGCGTGATATGCGTAATACCTTCGGTATAGATGTCCTTGATATTCACCGGCGTGCCATAGGCCAAATTGACCAGAATTGCCAGCTTGTGCGCCGAATCGATGCCCGCCACATCAAAGGTCGGGTCCGCTTCGGCGTATCCGGCCTGCTGCGCGTCCTTGAGGATCGCATCGAAACTCTGGCCCTCGTGCGTCATCCGGGAAAGGATATAGTTCGAGGTGCCGTTGATGATGCCGTAGATCGACTCGATGCGGTTCGCCGCCAGCCCTTCGGTCAAAGCCCGGATCACCGGAATCCCGCCCCCGACGCTGGCCTCGAATCCCACATCGACGCCCTGACGGGACGCCGCCTCGAAAATCTCTTCCCCATGGAGCGCGAGCAACGCCTTGTTGGCCGTCACCACATGCTTGCCGGCGGCAATGGCCTCGAGCATCACACGCTTCGCAAAGTCGTATCCGCCGACCAGCTCGATGACAATGTCGATGGCCGGATCGGTCAACACCTGTTTGGCATCCGTCGTCAGAACACCGGCCGGCACCGCCACCCCGCGATCGCGCGTGATATCGAGATCCGCGATCCGCAGCAGTTCGACCGGCACACCGACCCGGCGGCTGATCAGCGCGGCATTCTCGAACAGCACTTTGGCCACGCCGGAACCGACCGTGCCAAACCCGATGAGCCCAACCCCGATACGGGACTTCATTCCTCTGATCCTTCGAGCTTCAAGGCCTTCTTGATCCCACGCACGGCCTGGCGAGTCCGGTGCTCATTCTCGACGAGCCCGAATCGCACGTACTCATCGCCCCCTTCACCAAATCCGATCCCGGGGGAGACGGCGACCTTGGCCTCACGCAGCAGCAGCTTGGAAAATTCCAGCGACCCGAGATGCCGGTAGGCCGGGGGAATCCGCGCCCAGACAAACATCGTCGCAAGCGGCTTGGGCACCTCCCAGCCGATGCGGTTCAGGCCGCCGACCAGCACATCCCGCCGCTTCTGATAGCGCAGCACCGTCTCTTTCACGCAGTCCTGCGGACCGTTGAGCGCGATGACGCTCGCAATCTGAATGGGCTGAAAGATGCCGTAGTCGAGATAGCTCTTGATCTTGGCCAGCGCCCCGACCACTTCACGATTGCCGACGCAGAACCCGACCCGCCAGCCCGGCATATTGTAGGCCTTCGACAGCGTATAAAACTCCACCCCGACATCCTTCGCTCCAGGGGCCTGCAGGAAGCTCGGGGCCTTATAGCCATCGAACACGAGGTCGGCATACGCCAGATCGTGTATGACAATGACATCGTTTTCTTTCGCAAACGCCACGATCTTCTTGAAGAACTCGATATCGACCACCGCCGTCGTCGGATTATGCGGAAAATTGATGACCAAAATCTTGGGACGGGGAATCGTCTGCCGGTAGACCCGCTGCAGATCTTCGAAGAAATCACTGTCCTGCCGCAACTCAATGCCCCGCACCTCGCCGCCGGCAATGATAAAACTGTACATATGGATCGGGTACGTCGGCGTGGGCGTCAGCACCACGTCGCCGGGACCGATCATCGCCAGCGCCAGATGGGCGAGCCCTTCCTTGGAGCCGATCGTGACGATCGCTTCGGTTTCCGGATCCAAATCGACATTATAATTCCGCTTGTACCAGCCGCAGATCGCGTGGCGCAGCTTAGTAATGCCGCGCGACGCGGAGTAGCGATGGTTCTTGCCCTTGCGCGCCGCTTCAATCAGCTTCTCGACGATATGGGGCGGCGTCGGCTGATCGGGATTGCCCATCCCGAAGTCGATCACATCTTCCCCGCGCTGCCGCGCTTCCAGCTTGAGAGCCTGAACTTGTGCAAAGACGTAAGGAGGGAGCCGCTTTAACCGATAGAACCCGTCGCCCAAACCCATGACAATCCTTTACTGTGAACACACCCATACGAAAGACGGCGCCTCACTCGGTTGAGGACTCGCCGGCCGTCAAGAAGGGCCTATTCTAATGGAGGGCCTCGGTTGAGTCAATTTGCCTTGTGATTCTGTGGGGTTCCGATCCAACGCCGGCCAACACTCCGTGAGGGGGCATCCAGAGCCTCAGCACCCGGTTCATCTTGCTCCGCTGCACGCCTTCTGCTAATAATGCCTCGGTTTTCCCCATCATCCATGCCGCATCCGGCAGTATCCGATTGGTTCAAGGAGCCTCGATGGCCAGACTGGGCGTCAACATCGATCACGTGGCAACCCTTCGCCAAGCACGAGGCGGCACCGATCCGGACCCGCTGGCCGCCGCCATCCTCGTGGAATTGGCTGGCGCCGACGGCCTGGTTGTCCATCTGCGGGAAGATCGGCGGCATATTCAGGACAAAGACCTCCAGCTCTTGCGGGAGATTGTCCATACCAAGCTCGATCTGGAAATCGCGGCGGATGAGGCCATGGCGAAGATCGCGCTGGCGGTCAAGCCTGATTTGGTGACGCTGGTTCCAGAAAAGCGGCAGGAACTCACCACCGAAGGCGGCCTCGATGTCGTCGGGCACAAAGACCGGGTTCAGGCCATCGTGGCCATGCTGCACGACGGCGGGATCCCCGTCAGCCTATTTGTCGAACCCGATCTCAATCAGATCAAAGCCGCCCACAAGATCGCGGCGGACTTCGTCGAACTCCACACCGGCCGCTATGCCAATGCCACCCGGTCGAAAGAAGCGGATGCCGAGTTCGAAGCGATCACCCTGGCCGCGAAACTCGCGTACAAATTGGGCATGGGCGTGAATGCGGGGCATGGGCTCAATTACCGGAACGTCAAGCGGCTCACGCATATTCCGGAGATTGTCGAATACAACATCGGGCACAGCATCATCGCCCGCGCCGTCCTCGTCGGCCTTGACCAGGCAGTCAAAGAGATGAAGGCCTTGCTGAGCTAGCCTGCCTGCCGGCGTCGCATCACCCGGGCATCCCAATCAGGCTATGACACCACACCCACGCGGCACATCAGACGAGTCGGATTCGATCCCCTTCCGGCCGCGCGGCCAGCGCGCAGGCGGTCCTTTGCGATGAGAAAAATTGTCACCGCCGCACAGATGCAATCGCTCGATCGTCGAACCATCGAGGAAGCCGGCGTGCCCGGCACCACGTTGATGGAACGGGCCGGAGCCGGCGTCGTGACCTGCCTCGAACAGCACCTGGGCCCATTGCGCGGCAAGACCGTCACAGTCCTCTGCGGAAAGGGCAACAATGGCGGCGACGGGTTCGTCGTGGCCCGCTTGCTTCACAAACAACGGGCGAACGTCCGCACGCTCGCGCTGGCGCCGCTGGCAGATCTCAGCCGCGATGCCGCCACCATGTATCGGCAACTCGTGCGCGCGGCCGGAAAGACAGCGATCAAGCCGTTTGCCTCCACAAGCCAGATTCAGGCGATCCTTCGTGACAGCGACGTGATCGTCGATGCCTTGCTGGGCACCGGCCTCGCCTCCGACGTGACCGGCCGTTACGGCCACGCCATCGACAGCATCAATCAGGCCCGCCGCCTGACCGTCGCGGTCGATCTGCCGTCAGGCATTCATGCGGACACCGGCGCGGTCTTGGGACGGGCGGTGATGGCCGATCTGACGGTGACCTTCGGATTGCCCAAGCTGGGCTTGTTCCACAACCAGGGGATCGACCACGCCGGCCACGTGGAGACCGTTGATATCGGCATTCCCCCGGCCTATGTCGATGCGATGGAAAGCCGGATCAACCTGATCACCGCTCCGTTTGTCCGCTCCGTCCTCCCCACGCGCCGGCTCTCCAGCCACAAAGGGACCTTCGGCCATGCGGGCATCATCGCCGGCTCTGTCGGGAAAACCGGCGCCGCCGCCATGGCGGCGAACGCGGCGCTCCGAGCGGGAGCCGGACTGGTCACGGTGGCCATCCCGGCAAGCGTGAACGACGTCCTGGAAGCGAAACTCCTCGAAGCCATGACCCTGCCGATGCCGGACACCAAAGCCCGTACCTTTGCACGCACCGCCGTGGATCGCCTGAAAGCCTTTGTCACCGCGCGAACCGCCGTCGCCATCGGCCCCGGGCTCTCGACCCATCCGGAAACGGTGGAACTCATACAGGCCCTGATCAAGCAGCTCGACCGGCCGGCTGTGCTCGACGCCGATGCGCTGAATGCCCTTGCCGGACGGGCCAGCCTCTTGACCGAATGCACGATTCCGCCCATTCTCACCCCGCATCCCGGCGAAATGGCCAGATTGGAAACGGATGCCACGGTCCAATCCGTCAATGCCGATCGCATCGGCACAGCCACTCGTTTTGCGCGGGAGCGCGGCGTGTATCTCGTGCTCAAAGGCGCCAGAACCATCATTGCCAGACCGGATGGCTTGGTGGCGATCTGCCCGACCGGCAATCCGGGCATGGCTACCGCCGGAACCGGCGATGTCCTCACCGGCATCATGGTGGGCTTACTCGCCCAGGGCCTGGCCTCGTGGGACGCGGCCTGCGCCGCGACGTATCTGCACGGACTCGCCGGCGACCTGGCGGCCGAAGTCAACGGACAAGCCGGAATGATTGCCGGAGATGTGATCGAACAGATTCCCCATGCGCTCAACACCCTTGGCGCCATCTAACCGCATGCCGATCAGCAAAACACAGAAGCCCCGCGCGCCACATCCCACCCCTCGTGCCTCGGCATCGGAGTGGACCATCACGCTTTCGTCCCAGGCTGCCACAGAGGCCTTCGGCCGGGCCATTGGACGCGCCCTGACAGGCGGTGAAACCTTGGCCCTCTCGGGTGAATTGGGCGCCGGCAAGACCGCCCTGGTCCGCGGAATCGCCGCCGGCCTCGGTGCGCCGCCACAGGCGGTAAGCAGCCCGACCTTTGTGCTGATCCATGAATATCAAGGCCGCCTGCCGTTGGTGCATGTGGATCTCTACCGGCTTCGCTCTGATGCCGAAGCCGAATCCACCGGCTTGCAAGATTACTTTCACGGCCTTACCGTCACCGCCATCGAGTGGGCTGATAAGTTTCCGGCCGTACTCCCTGCAGACCGGCTCGACATAACGTTGCAGCATGCCAGTCCGACGGCGAGAACGGCACACCTCGCCGCACAAGGGCCTCAATCCGCTCAGCTCCTGGCGACGCTCCGCCGTGCCCGTCTCCGCCCCTCTCCTGTCCCGGCAACAGGCCCCGCACGCTCGCGCAGCACGACAGGGAGGCGCCGCCAGCCATGATTCGCTTGATGCTCGTCGGCATTCTCCTGCTCCTCTCGCTGGCCTTTTTCCTCCAAAATCAGGAGCAGGAAGTCACGCTCCGGTACTTCTTCGGGTTGCTGGAAGCCTCCACTCCGATCTACAAACCGATCCTGGCCGCCTTCGCCATCGGCCTGCTCGTGTCCGGCATCCTCTTGTTCCCCCCCTGGGTGCGGGGACGAATCGAACTGCGGCGGAAAACCAAAGCGCTCCAGGAGGTGGAAGTCGATCTCGAACGGGCCCGCCAATCGCTTGAGAAACTGGCCGGCCGCTCGGCCGCTTCCCCGGCGTCCGAACCGGGACAGGACCTCGTCGATGAGTGACCACGAGGCCAGCCCGCTCATGCGGCAATATCGGGAGATCAAGCGCGGCTATCCGCAGGCCATTCTATTTTTCCGCGTCGGCGACTTTTACGAAATGTTTTATCAGGACGCGCAGGAAGCCTCGCGCCTCCTCTCCATCGCCCTCACCTCGCGCGACAAGAACAGCCCCGAGCCGGTGCCCCTCTGCGGCGTGCCCTACCATGCCGCCACCGGCTATATTGCGAAACTCCTGAAGGCCGGCCGCACCGTCGCCCTGTGCGAACAGGTCGAAGATCCGAAGTTGGCCAAGGGACTGGTGCGGCGGGAAGTCGTCCGGCTCTACACGCCCGGCACGCTCGTCGAGACGGAGTTTCTCTCGCCGGCCGAGTCGAACTTTCTGGCCGCCATGTCCGTGGGCGCAGCCGCCAAGCAGCAGCCGGTGATCGGCCTCGCGATGCTCGAAGTGTCAACGGGCGAGTTTTGGATCACGGAATTCCACGGTGCGCAGGCCGGCCCGCAAGCGCTGGATGAACTGGCCCGGCTGGAGCCGCGTGAAATTCTTTTCTGTCCCATGCCGGATCGGCAGCCGCCGTGGCTCGGCCAGATTCGCAATGCCCGGCTCTGCGAACGGCCGGCCGCATCGTTCGACCAGCAGCGGGCCGCGCGCCTGCTCCAAGACCAATTTCACGTCCACTCGCTGGATGCATTCGGCTGCCACGGCCTGACGGCGGGCATCGGCGCGGCTGGCGCGGTGCTGGACTATTTCCGCGAAACGCAACCGGCCGCCCCGCTCGACCATCTTCAGCGTCCGCGCGTGCGCCGCACAGCGGACGCCATGCATCTGGACAGCGTGACCATTCGCAATCTGGAGCTGCTCAAGCCGATGGGGAGCTTCGACGAGAGCCATGAAAGCAAACCGGCAACCCTCTTGTCGGTGCTTGATCGAACAGTCACCTCGATGGGCAGCCGTCTCTTGCGCCACTGGCTCGTGCGTCCATTGATTCAGGGTGAGGCCATTCGAGCCAGGCTGGATGCGGTCGGAGAGCTCAAAGACCGTATGCAGCCCCGCGTGGCCTTGCGGTCGGCTCTGCGGGACGTGCAGGACATCTCCCGCCTCAGCGGGCGGATGGTTCTCGGTGTGGCAGGCCCGCGAGAAGCACTGGCCCTGAAGCAATCGCTTGCCACGCTTCCGGAAATCGCCGCGCAATTGCAGGCGCTTTCCAGTCCGTTGCTGGTTGAGACCCGCTCATCGTGGGACGACGGGCGGGATCTCTACGAACTAATCGAACAGGCCGTCCACCCGGATGCGCCCCTGTCAGTGCGGGACGGTGGCGTGATCCGGGACGGCCATCATGCCGAAGTAGACGAGCTCCGGAAAGCCGCCAAGGAAGGCAAGCACTGGATCGCCGCGCTGGAAGCGAAGGAGCGGGAGCGGACCGGCATTGAGTCATTGAAAGTCCGCTACAACCAGGTGTTCGGATACTATATCGAAATCACCAAGGCGAATCTGTCCCGCGTGCCCGCCGACTTTATCCGCAAACAAACCCTGGTCAATGCCGAGCGCTTCATGACTCCCGAGCTGAAAGAACTCGAAGAGCGCGTCACCGGCGCCGAAGTCAAACTCCTGGCATTGGAACAGGAGCTGTTTGCACAGGTGCGCGCAGAGCTGGCGAAGCAGGCCCCCAGGCTCCAAACCATGGCGGACAAGTTGTCCCTGATCGACGTGCTCGCCGGGCTCGCCGAAACCGCCGCGCTCAACCAATATACGAAACCCGCCATCGACGAGAGCGGGATTATCGACATCCGCGGAGGCCGCCATCCCGTCGTCGAGCGGCTCCGCGACGACACGGCCTTCGTGCCCAATGACACGCAGTTGAATCTGGACTCCCACCGGCTCCTGATCCTGACCGGCCCGAACATGGCGGGCAAAAGCACCTTTCTCCGCCAAGTCGCCTTGATCGTGCTGCTGGCCCAGATCGGCAGTTTCGTTCCCGCGGCGGAAGCCAGAATCGGCATTGTAGACCGTATCTTCACCAGGGTCGGCGCGTCGGACAATCTGGCCAGCGGCCACAGTACGTTCATGGTCGAAATGGTGGAGACCGCCACCATCCTTCATCACGCTACCGTACGCAGCCTGATTCTCCTGGATGAAATTGGGCGGGGCACCAGCACGTATGACGGCCTTAGCATCGCCTGGGCGGTCGCGGAATACATTCACGACCGCACCCATCTCGGCGCGCGCACCCTTTTCGCCACGCATTACCACGAGATGACGCAGCTAGAACAGCAGCGGGAAGGCATCAAAAACTATCGCGTCGATGTCCGAGAAATGGACGGCGAGGTGGTCTTTCTGCGAAAAATCGTCGCCGGCGGGGCCGACCGCAGCTACGGCATCCACGTGGCCAAGCTGGCCGGCCTGCCGGAATCGGTCATCGGCCGCGCCCAGGATGTGCTGGCTCAACTCGAACAGCCGGAGTCAACGACGATTCAGCAGACCAAGCCGGCCCAGCCTCACGCACCGCCGCTCCCGCAACCGCACGCCATTGTGGAAGAAGTCCGGCAGATCGATCTCTTCTCCATGACCCCCCTGGACGCCCTCAATCGCCTTGCCGAACTCCAGCGCATGGTCCAGCCGGCCAGTCAAAATGAGCGCACCGAATAACCGCACGCTCCCTCGGCAGCCTCTTGATGGCCGTTCCCTGTTAGTCGGATAATACCGGCCTGCGAGGGCTTCATGGCATACGATGCCAATCGGCGACTGTTGCTGGCGATCATCGGCCTGGGGATCGCGCTCTTTTGCCTCGACCTCTATCTTCCTCTGGGAATCGGAAACGGCGTCCTCTACGGCGGACTGGTCATTCTCTCCTTTCTGCTGCCGAACCGCACCGGCCCGCTGATCACGGCTTCTATCTGTTCCGTCCTGACGATGGCCGACGTGGCTCTGAGCCCGACGCTCGACGGCGTGCCACTCTGGATGGGAGTGACCAACCGCTTATTCAGCCTAACCGCCATCTGGCTGCCGGTGCTGTTCTTTCTGCACCGGCGGAGAGCGGAAGATACGCTCCGGCGCGCGCACGACGATCTCGAAGCGCGGGTGCAGGTTCGTACGCGTGAACTGGCGACGGTCAACCAAGCGCTGGTGGAGGAAATCGCCGAACGCATCGAAACGGAGCGATCGCTCCGAGCCAGCGAGGTCACGCTGCAGGCCAGCCAGCGGGAGCTTCAGCAAAGCCGCGAGGACCTGCGCGCCCTGGCCGGGCAACTGCTCACGGCCCAGGAAGAAGACCGGCGGCGGCTGTCCCGCGATCTGCACGACGACATCAACCAGCGGCTTGCCATGCTTTCCATGGACCTTCGGCAGGCTGAAAAAGATCCTTCCTCGGATCCCGAGACACTCCGTTCGGCGATCCGCCTGGTGTCCGAACGGCTGACTTCGATCTCCGATGATGTACGGCAAATGGCCTACCGCTTTCATCCATCCATCCTTGACGATTTAGGCTTGCTGAAAGCGGTACGGCGGCTCCTCGACGACTTCTCCGGCCGCAACGGCATTACCACCAGCTACGTCCATCAGGACCCCGCCACGGTCCTGCCCGCGGAATTGGCCATCTGCATCTACCGTGTCGTGCAAGAAAGCCTGAGCAACGTTGCCCACCATGCGCAGGCCTCCCAGGTGGAGGTGGAATTGATCTGTGACGACGATTTGGTGTACCTCTCGGTGCGTGACAACGGCGTCGGATTCGACGCCGCAGCCCTCGGCCACACCGGCACCCACTTGGGGCTGCTCAGTATGAAGGAGCGTGTGCGCCTGGCCAAAGGACGCCTGGATATCGACTCCAGCAGGGGAAAAGGAACCCATATCCGGGTCGAGATTCCGCGCAACATGGAGGCTTCCCATGTATAGACCCAGCATTCTCCTGGCCGACGACCACACCCTCATCATCGAGGGATTTCGTCGAATCCTTGAAGGCCATTACAATCTCGTCGGCACGGCCACGGACGGCCGCGCCCTCCTGGACTCGGCCAAAGCCCTGCAGCCGGATATCATCATTCTCGATGTATCGATGCCGCTGCTGAACGGCATCGATGCCGCAGGACAGCTCAAGAAAATCTGCCCGCAAGCCAAATTGATTTTCGTCACGATGCATGCCGATACCGACTATGTGCGCGCCGCCTTTGAAGCCGGCGCGTCGGCCTATGTGCTCAAACGCTCGGCGGTGGATGAACTGGAGCAGGCGATTCGCGCCGTGATCGCAGGACACTCCTACATCACTCCCCTCATCACGAAGGATCTGCTGGAGGTCTTTCTCTCCAAGACTCCGGGAAAGCAGAGCGGCGCCGACGGCCTCACGATGCGGCAGCGGGAAGTCTTGCAACTCCTCACGGAAGGCCGCACGGCAAAAGACATCGCCGGCATTTTACACATCTCTTCCCGGACCGTGGAGTTTCACAAGGGACAGATCATGGAACAGCTCAAATTGCAGAGCACTGCGGATCTCATCAAGTATGCGATCGCCCACGGGATTGTGACCACGACCTAACCGGCAGAGCCTGCCGGCGCATCATGGCCTCGTAGAAATTTCCTTCACTCCTTCGGATTTTACGAGTTCCCTCCTTGCTGCAAACGCCGTATATCAAGCCGTCTTACGCTCGCAATATTGCCAGGCGGTGCAGAGGTGAGTGCCAGAAATGACCGCAATCCTGTGAGCTTGCCCAGCCTCTGGATGGGGCGCCGGGTCATCCTGGTCTGCGACAGCTGCACCCGCGTGCAAGATGGCCTTTCTGAGCAAGCTTCCCAAGAAGAATGGGGAGAGCCAGCAATCTATTTGACCAGGCACCGTCTTGCACCGATCGATGTTTGGTGGTGCCACACAATCTGTCACCGATGCGGGCAGATGAGAGGATAGTTAGGAAGGAACGCACTGATGAGACCCCAGATCAGTCCCATGTGAAAGAGGGCAGGGGGCGGGCGCTTCAGGAATGGCCTCCTCAGCCTCCGTCCCCTATCCTCGCATGTGTGACTGGTCTGGCCTCTCCCTGATTGACCGAATCTAAAGGGTCCATTCCCCCTGAATCAGAACATGAGTACGCACAACCACAACCAGCGCTGAGGTGAAGAATGTCGCCATGCCGAGCGGTAATCGTGTTCGGAACCATGATCGGTTGTCTATCGGTTCTCATCGGAGGGGAAGGCTGCGCTAGCCGGCAGGTCACCTCTGGATCCGGCGACCAATCCATGACAACCAAGGGGAATGAGGCGGCCGAAACCGTCCGTCAAGAACCGATCGCCTCACTCACGACACCAGCCGCAAACGGGGATAGCCGAGCGCCTAATTCAAGAGCATCGTTCAGTGGGCCCGCAACTCCAGGCAGCAGTCCCTTACCAAGTCGCGGGTCAGCCCCTTCTCCAGTTTCTCCCTCCGCCTCCAATGCTCCGGACTTTACCAGCCCGGGAGACATCTTCTTTGACTTCGACCAATATGCGATCCGCCGCGACGCCCAACCCGTTCTGGAACGGAATGCGAGCTGGATCAAAAATGAATCGGGAAAATCCTTCTTGATCGAAGGGCATTGTGACGAGCGTGGCACCCTGGCCTACAATTTGGTACTTGGCGAGAAACGCGCCAAGGCGGCCAAACGCTACCTGGAGGATCTCGGAGTCCCGGCGGCCCGGCTGCTAACCACCAGCTATGGCGAGGTCAAACCTTTCTGCAAAGAGCACAATGAAGGATGCTGGAAATACAATCGCCGTGCTCATTTCGTTATCCAATAGCTCCCGCTGAATTTATTTGGCGAGCAGGCTTCATATCGGAAGGAGGTTGCCGTGGTTCGTTCTAAGGTGCTGCTTTTCTCTGTACTGGGAATCATCATGGTTGCAGGCTGTGCCGGCAAAGGCGAACGTATCGATGTCCTGATTCCAGGAACAGGCGCAGGGGAACGAATGGCTTCCACGACCGTAAATGGCCCCCGGATCGCGGTGCTCCCCTTCGACGATCAACGGGCCAACCAGGCGCACCTTGGAATGCGGTCCCACCTTTGGGGAGGGGTCAGTTATTTCGACCTGCCGAGCGGCACCGTTCCACGGGCCGCATCGCAAGCCCTCGTCGACTATTTGAACCGGCAGGGCTGGAAAGCCTCACTTGCTCGCACCGTAGGAAGCGAGGGGGCCGATATTACGATCACCGGCACGATTCAGGATCTGTCCATCGATGCGACAAGCGGATTTATGCATACCGATCTGACGGCGAAGAATTCGATGAAATTTCAGATCGCGAATCATGCGGACGAGAGTGTCGTCCGTGAACGGGTCTCCGGATCGGGCAGCGATCAAGTTTTCTGGTTCGAGCCGACCGATGCCCAGCGCTTGACCGATGAACTGTTCGAGAAGAATTTCCAGAAGCTGATCGGAGATCTCAGAATTGAAGGACGGATGATTCGCCTGAAATAGCATCCGGGCTTCACGCGCAGCCCTTGCCGCTCCCTGGCCCAGTGAGGCCTCTCTCTGGCTTCTGTATCGTGAAGACATGCGGCACATTCTCATCAGCTTGCTCATCATGGCGGCCGGTCTCTGGGGCGGCTACTCGCTCATCCAGGTGGATCAGGAACTCCGCGTCATCTATGCGGAGTACACCCTCGCCACCACCGATCTCGGGCACATCAATGCCAAACTGATCCGCTATCGGACGTCAGTCCTGCGCGCGATTGAGGCCGGCTCGCAGAAGGAATTCCAGGCTATTGCCTCCGCATTGCCACAACGACGGTCGGTGATCGAACAGACTATCAACCGATTCATCAAGGCCTCCGACGGGGCTACAGCCCGTCGAGGCGGGACTGCGGACGAGCTGCGCGAACTCCAGGCCGTCAAAACACGCCTCGCTGATTACATGGCCACTTCCGAACAGACGATTCGGCTGATTCAGCGGCGCTGGGAGACGACATCGCCAATCGAGGCACACCGCCTGCGGGATGTTGCGGAGGAGAATGCAGCGGAGCAAGGCGGAACACAATTTATCGACGTAACGCTCGAGCTGGATCAATTACTGGAAGTGGTCGAAAGGATTGCGGGAGAAGTGCGGGACGAAGCAGACCATCAGCTTCGCACAATGAGCACTATCGTGATCGGCGTCAGCGGGCTCCTCGCAGGGCTCGTCCTATTCACGGTTAATAAACCCCCACGCCAAAAGAACTGAGAACAGAACAGAAGGAAGAGCCCCTCCAGGCAGACCTACACGCAGCGGCGGAAAAAGAAAGAGGCGGTCACCCCACAAGGAGTGACCGCCTCTTCATCACACAGAAACTAGATCAGTGACCGCCCGGCAAATTGTACTTCGCCTCCCAGGGAATCAAACCACCGAAGGTCTGCCCGCCTGGTGCCATCACATCATACTGCTGCGCCAAGCTCGCTCCATCCGGAGACTTGGGCGAGGTGTTGAGCTGTTGCACCGCTGCGGCGCAACCAGCATCAGCCTGGCTCTTCCCCTGGCACTCCTTCAAGCGGAGCGCAGAGATGCTGAGCGTCTTGCCAGGAGCACCGGCCACTTCCGGAAGCCGCTTCACGGAAGAGATCACCCGGTGGTTCTGCTCGGTTTCCGTCGCGACAAACTCGATCAGATCGGTGGTGCTGCCCGGAGGCACTTCCTTGGCAGCGGCAGGGCCCGCATGCGGACGGCCCATCTTCTTCAGCTCTTCCCAGGCACCCTTGTCAGCATAGAACTTCAAGGTCTTGCCCGGATGAACTTTCTGCCACCAGAGGCCGCTCTCGGCGTTGCCGCCGAACACCGCGACGTTGATCCAGACCGCTTCATCATAATGATCGAGCACAATCACCCGACCGGTGATCGTCGTGGGCTTGCTCATATCTCCCCACTCAAACCGTTCCTGAAATGCTTCGATGGCCAATGCGGTGGAAGCCATGCCGACTACCAGCGCAACGGCTGCCAAAATGGCCCCGCCCTGCTTCTGAAGCTTCATAATCGAATCCTCCTTCAACAACATGAAAGAATGATAGCGTGATGATATCGATTACTTGAGGACCTTGAAACCGGTAATCGTCCGGCCATCCAAAGTCACTTCCATGGCTACGAGTTCCTGCGCAGCCTTGATGATCTGGTCCATCAACGCCTTGTCCTTCACAGCCAAACGAACCGTCGTCGCGGCATGGTACCAGCCGGCATACGCATTGTTCTTATCGGTCCCGCCCACAAAGCCCCATCCGCAGCAGGTCACCAAAGGATCCGGCGGCTTCACATCCATCATCGTTGAAGAACGGCCGGCAGGAGTCCCTGAAGCAGGATCCCCGGTGTTCCAATACTGAATTCCGAACAAGAGCTCTCCGTCTGGATTGTCGGCCCACTGTGACCAGACACGGCCCTGAAGCGTCTTGGCGGCTTCGCCCTTCAAGACTCTGCCTCCGACAACGTCGGTGGCAGGACCACCCCCAGCTGGGGCATCGGCGGCTACGGCAAATTCGGCCGCTAGCAAGCCGAGAACAGAAAACACTGCAACGGCGGCTAGAACTACGACCCTCTTCATACCTAGTCCCTCCTTCATAAAGTTAACAACCTCTGAACCTTTACGTTGATGACGATGAATTCAGCACAACCGAATAAATACGGATTTTGCTCATTCATATCGGAGTATCACGAAAACGTGGCAATGTTACTGAATCGGCACATGAGAGTCAAGGGATTGTTTCACGAAGATTAAAATTTGCAATCCACAGATAAATATAAATAATAACAACGATGTATGATGTATTCTTGAGCCCTGCAACCTTTCTAATATAACTCGCCCATTAAAAAACTCTCATCTTAGATGCCGGATTTGCTGCTGAGAAAGTGGCCCCAGTCCAGTAATCGCGAGCGTGTTTTCGTCGAATAGTTCTTCCGCCACTCGACTAACTTGCTTCATTGTCACCGCATCGATATCGCGAATCATGTGATCCAAGGTGGTATGCACGCCTTTGATCAGTTCATCCTTGGCCAGCTTATTCATGCGGCTGTGCGAACTCTCCAGGCTCAGCATGAGGCTGCCCTTCATCTGATCCTTCGTCCGGCGCAACTCGTCGCGAGTGATCCCTTTTTTTGCCATACTCCGGATTTCGCGGCGAATCAGTTCCACCACCCGCTCCACTTCCTTCTGCCTGGTTCCGGCATAGACCGTCACAGTTCCGCCATCGGAATAGCCAGACAGATAGGAATAGATGGAGTAGGCCAAGCCGCGCTTTTCCCTGACTTCTTGAAAGAGCCGGGAACTCACACTGCCGCCCAAAATACTATTCAACACATAGAGGGCATACCGGTCTTTATGGCCGGCAGCAACTCCCTTGAGTCCGATGCAGAGATGCACCTGCTCCAGCTGCTTGCGCTGCAGCACGACGCCACCATGGATCTCCGGCGATCGGCGAGGCGGCGCGGCCATCGTATCCACGCGCCCTCGGCGGTCGAACTCCCGCACGATGATCTGCTCCAAACGGCGCTGATCGAAACTCCCCGCCACCGCAATCACAATATCCTGAGGCCGGTAATGCATAGCCATGTAGTCGAGCAGGTCGTGCCGCCGCAGGGAACCGATGACCGCTTCCTCGCCCAAAATCGGCCTGCCGAGCGGATGCGCGCCCATCACCTGGCTGGTATGCAGGTCCTGCACGAGATCTTCCGGATCATCCTGCACCATCCGGATCTCTTCGATCACGACCTGCTTTTCTTTTTCGATTTCCTTGGCGCCGAATCGGGAGTGGTGGAAGAGATCGGAGAGCAGCGCCAGCGCCTGCGAGAGATGCTGATCGAGCACTTTGACGTAGAATGTCGTCGTCTCACGCGTCGTGAAGGCGTTTAACTCTCCACCCAACGCGTCGATCTCGCGGGAGATGTCCGTGGCCGACCGGGTGGCCGTGCCTTTGAAAAACATATGTTCGATGAAATGAGAGTACCCGGCTTGCGAGGGTTGTTCGTCGCGGGATCCGGCATTCACCCACATGCCGACCGTGACGGACTTGAGAGTCGGGATCCGCTCGCTGACCAAGCGGATCCCGTTATCCAGAATGAGCTTGCGATACAAGAGCGCTACTCAGCCGATGGTTCTTTCGCCGGGCTTCCGGCCGGCGCAGGCATGGTTTCCTTCCGGCTCAGCCGGATCTTCCCCTGCTTGTCGATTTCCATGACCTTCACCATGATCTGATCGCCTTCGGCGACTTCATCCGCCACGGCTTTCACGCGATGGTGCGCCAGTTGCGAGATGTGCACCAATCCATCGGTGCCCGGCAGCACTTCGACGAATGCGCCGAAATCCATGATCTTCCTGACGGTACCCATGTAGATCTTGCCGACTTCCACTTCCTCGGTCAGGCGGCCGATCGTATCTTTCGCCTTTTGGAGCGACGCTTCATCGGATGACGCAATCGTCACGATGCCCGTGTCTTCGATATTGATCTTGACGCCACAGTCGGCCTGAATCGCGCGAATCGTCTTGCCGCCCTGGCCGATGATGTCCCGGATCTTGTCCTGCTTGACCTTCATCGTGAAAATACGAGGCGCGAACGCGGAGAGGTTCGTGCGCGGACCGGTCAACGCCTTGGCCATGCAACTCAGAATATGGAGCCGTCCGACGCGAGCCTGCTCCAGCGCCTGCTGCATCAAGGCCGTCGTAATCCCGCCGATCTTAATATCCATCTGCAAGGCCGTAACGCCATTCTTGGTGCCGCAGACCTTGAAGTCCATATCGCCCAGGTGATCTTCCAGCCCGAGAATATCGGACAGAATGATGACCCCGTCGCCTTCCTTGATCAGCCCCATCGCAATACCGGCTACCGGTTCCTTGATCGGCACACCGGCATCCATCATCGCCAAGGTGCCGCCGCAGACCGTCGCCATGGAGGAGGATCCGTTGGACTCCAGGATTTCAGAGACAATGCGCAATGTATAGGGAAACACGTCTTTGCCCGGAATGACCGGCTTCAACGCGCGTTCCGCCAGCGCCCCGTGCCCGACTTCGCGCCGGCCCGGAGACCGAAGCGGCCGCGCCTCGCCGACACTGAACGGCGGGAAATTGTAATGCAGCATGAAGGTGCGCATGTATTCGCCCTCCAGGGCGTCGATGCGCTGCTCGTCGTCCGTGGTGCCCAGCGTGACGACCGCAAGGCTCTGCGTTTCGCCGCGCGTGAAAATGGCGGATCCATGCGCCCGCGGCAATGCGTTGACTTCGCAAGTAATCGGCCGGATGTCCGCCGGTCCCCGCCCGTCAGCGCGCGACTGCTTCTCCAGAATCATGTTCCGGACTTCGGTGTACTCCAATCCGTGGAACACGATCTTGATGTGCCGCTCACTGGTGGGCTCGTCAGGATTCTTGAATTTCTCGACCGCCTCGGCCATGACAGCGTCCAGCCTCTCCTGACGGGCCGACTTGTTGGGGATCATGATCGCGTCGCGAATGGGCTGCGCTACCAACGCTTTTACTTTGGCGGCCAACGCCGGATCGATCGCCTCGACCTTCACTTCGCGCTTCTTGTTTCCGACCATCTTCGCCAGCTCGGTAATCTTGGCGACGATTTTCTTGATCTCGGCATGGGCCAAGACCAGCGCTTCCAGCATCGTGGCCTCGGGCAGTTCATTGGCGCCCGCTTCAACCATCATGATGGCATCCGCGGTGCCCGCCACCACTAAATGCAGCTCGCTCTTTTCCAGCGTCTCCAAATCGGGGTTCACGATGAATTGGCCGTTCACCCGGCCGATCTTCACACCGGCAACCGGACCGTTGAAGGGAATGTTCGAGATGGACAACGCCGCCGACGCCGCCGTGATGCCGATGACATCCGAGGAGCCCGTCTTATCGGCAGACAGCACCGAGGCGATGACCTGCGTTTCAAAGTAATAGCCTTCGGGGAACAGCGGACGGAGCGGACGATCGATCAAGCGGCTGGTCAGTACTTCCTTCTCGGCCGGCCGGCCCTCGCGCTTGAAATAGCCGCCAGGAATTTTCCCGGCCGCATAAGCCTTTTCCTGATAATCGACCGTGAGGGGCAAAAAATCGATGCCCGGCTTGGCGGTCTGCGCCGCCACCGCGGTTGCCAGGATGACGGTGTCGCCATACGACGCCCAAATCGATCCGTCGGCTTGCTTGGCCACCCGGCCTGTTTCGAGCCGCAACGTGCGGCCCGCAATCTCCAGTTCAACGACATGTACCATCTATGGTCTCCTCCCGTTTGGTCCCACAGATGCCCACAGAGATACGCTCGCGCGCAAGCGCATCTCCGTGTTCACCTGTGCGACAGTCATTGCCGCTGCCGCACATTTGCGCGGCAGCGGCTTGCGTCCGTCTCTCTCCTGGCTACTTACGAATACCCAACCGTTCGATGACCGCCCGATAGCGGGCCTCATCCACACCGCGCAGATAATCAAGCAACCGGCGGCGGCGGCCGACCAGCTGCAAGAGACCGCGCCGTGAGTGGTGGTCCTTCTTGTGCGTCTTGAAATGCTCGGTCAGATAGGTGATCCGGTTGGTCAGCACGGCAATCTGCACTTCCGGAGATCCGGAATCCGTATCGTGCTGCCGGTACTGCTTGATCAATTCGGTTTTTGCTTCTTTTAACAATGCCATGGTTACGACTCCTCCTCGCTCCTCTTCAATTGAGTGATCCGATATCGACTAACACTTTTTGCACTTTGATCGGCCCTTTCGTCTGGGGATCATAGGTGCCGATCGCCAACAACCGCCCCTGTCCATCCTTGATTCTGATCGTGCTTGGCTCAGCGACGCCGCTCCATCCCGCCGGCGAAATCGGGGCGCCATGTAAGACACGGGACGCATCCTGCTCGCTGACCGTACACAGCGGCAATTGATCGAGGACGCGATCCAGCGTCCAGACCTGCTGACCCAACGTGCCGATCGCCAGCTGTGCGGCAATCTGCTCAACCGTCAGCGCCTGGTCGATTGACATCGCTCCGACTCGGCGGCGCTCCAGCGACAACAAATGTCCGCCGACACCCAGGGCCTCCCCCATATCGGCGCACAACGTCCGGATATAAGTGCCCTTCGAGCAGACGACCCGGAGCGTGATGTCCCGCCCATCCACGGCCAGCACGTCAAGCGCATGGATCACGATGTCACGCTCGGTCCGCTCGACGGTTTGTCCGGCCCTCGCCGACTTATAGAGCGGCCGCCCGGCGATTTTCACCGCCGAATACATCGGCGGCAGTTGCTTTTGCGGCCCAACAAAGCGCGCGACCGTGTCCCGCAGGGATTCGGAACTGACTCCGTCCGTCTCGACCCGCTGCAACACCGTCCCGGTCGCATCCTGCGTGTCCGTGGTTTCCCCCAGGCGCAGGACCGCACGATATTCCTTATCCCATCCGACCAAATATTCCGCTATCCGCGTGGCCCGCCCGATCAGCAAGGGCAAGACACCGGTGGCAGCCGGATCCAGCGTCCCCGCATGACCGACCTTGGCGCCGCCCAACAATCCCCGCACCTTGGCCACGACATCGTGCGACGTCCAACCGGCTTCCTTGTTCACAATCAACACGCCGTCGGCAATGCCGGTCTGGGCCATCATATCGATCGACGCCGTCATGAAACCGTTCCCGCCGGAGGGACAGGCAACCCCGCGACACCTGACGCGCCCATCGGCTCATCGTCGACGTGCAGTTCATCCAACAGCTTCAACACCCGGTCCCCGCGCGGGCCGGTCATATCTTTCTTGAACACAATTTCCGGCAGATAGCGGAGCGTCAAGCGCCGGCCCAGCTCGGCCCGCACAAATCCGCTGGCCTTGGATAATCCGGCGAACACATCGCGTTCGGCGGCATCCTGCTCCATGGTCGTGACAAAGACGTAGGCAATCCGCAAATCCGCCGTCAGCTCGACATCGGTGACCGTCACCGTTCGCACGCGCGGATCCTTGATCTTGCGCATCAAGATGTCCGCCACTTCCATCCGAATCTGGTCGGCCACCCGGTCGGCCCGCTTGTACGTTGACTTCGACATCATTCCTTCGCCGGCCTGACGCGCCGCCTCATACGCCACCGTCGCGCCCATGCAGACTACAGCAGCTCCCGGTGCACACGCACCACTTCGATGGCCGGCATGCTCTTCATCACGTTCAACACCTGCTCCAACACCTGCTCCACATGCGTCCCGTCGTTGGCCACACAGGCCATGCCGAGCACGGCTTTTTGCCAGAGATCCTGGCCATCAACCTCGGCCAGAGAAATATTGAACTTTCCCCGCAAGCGGTCTTTCAGACTATGCAGAACCTGCCGCTTCTCTTTGAGCGATTGACTCTCATGAATGAACAGTTCGACCGTACAGACTCCAACGACCATGATGATCCGCGCACAAGCCGCCCGATGATCGGTTTAGAGCTTCGCCGCAACCTTGTCGATGGCATAGGCTTCGATCACGTCGCCGGCCTTCACGTCGTTGAAATTTTCGACGCTGAGACCGCACTCATACCCCTGCTGCACTTCGCGCACGTCATCTTTGAATCGGCGCAGCGACCCGAGCTTGCCCTGATACACCACCACGTTATCCCGGATGACCCGCACACCGGCGGCAGCCCGCGAAATGGTGCCGTCAACCACATACGAGCCCGCCACCACTCCCGCCTTGGGAATGGTAAAGACCTGCCGGACTTCGGCGCGGCCCAAGACCCGCTCCTTGAGCGTGGGCTCCAGCAACCCTTCCATCGCCGCCTTGATATCGTTAATCGCATCGTAAATGATCGTATACAGCCGGATATCGACGCCTTGCTGCTCAGCCAGCGAGGCCGCCTTCGGCTCCGGGCGCACATTGAAGCCGATGATAATGGCCCGCGAGGCCGCCGCCAGCAGAATGTCGGATTCCGTAATGCCGCCCACGCCGTTGTGAATGACCCGCAGCCTGACCGCCGGAGTCGGCAGCTTTTCCACCGCCCCCGCCAGCGCTTCGGATGAGCCCTGCACATCGGCCTTGATGACAATGGCCAGTTCCTTGACCGACCCCTCTTGAATCTTGGCAAACAAATCGTCGAGCGAGACCTTCGCCGGGCCGGCCAGATCCGCCGCCCGCTGTTTCCGCGCCCGCTCGTCGGCAATTTCGCGCGCCACCCGTTCATCGGAAACCACTTGGAAGACATCGCCGGCGGAGGGCACCCCGGGCAAGCCGTTGACCTCCACAGGAATCGAAGGACCGGCCTGCTGCACTTTGACGCCCCGGTCATTGAGCAGGGCGCGCACGCGGCCGCTGAATGACCCGACCACGAATACATCGCCGACTTTGAGCGTGCCACTCTGAACCAGCACCGTCGCCACGGGACCGCGGCCCCGTTCGAGCTTGGCCTCGACCACCGTGCCCTTGGCTTGGCGATTGGGGTCAGCCTTCAACTCCAGCACTTCGGACTGCAAAAGAATCATTTCAAGAAGGTTGTCGAGCCCGGTCTTCTGCTTGGCCGACACTTCCACCATGATCGTGTCGCCGCCCCAGGCTTCGGAAACCAGCCCGTGCTCGGACAACGCATTCTTGACGCGATCGGAATTGGCGCCCGGCTTGTCGATTTTATTGATGGCTACGATTAGCGGCACGCCTGCGGCCTTGGCGTGATGGATGGCTTCGATCGTCTGCGGCATGACGCCATCGTCGGCGGCCACCACCAGAATGACGATATCCGTCACCTTCGCGCCGCGCGCCCGCATGGCCGTGAACGCTTCGTGGCCCGGCGTATCCAGGAACGTGACCTGCTTCCCGTTGACGGAAACGGTATAGGCACCGATGTGTTGCGTGATGCCGCCCGCTTCGCCTTCCGCGACGTTGGTTTGCCGGATCGCGTCCAACAGGGAGGTCTTGCCGTGGTCCACATGCCCCATGATCGTGACGACCGGAGGACGATGCACCAACAGCTCGTCGCCACTGCCCGCCTGCACGACTTGCTCCAACAGCTCATCGCCGGCCTTTTCGACGGAAACTTCGATCTTGACGCCGGCTTCATCGGCGATCATCGACGCGGCATCCATATTCATCGGCTGATTGAAGGTGAGCATCTGCCCCATCTCCATCAGCTTTCTGACGATGTCGGCAGGGCGCTGACCGATCAGCTCGGCAAATTCCTTGACGGTCGTCCCCGGCGCCACCTTGACGCTCTTCCGGCGAGGCTTGGTCACCTCTCCCGGCTGAGCGTGATGCAGATGCTTGGACCGATCGTCCCGGCGCTGCACCGCAGGAATGGCCCGCAGGTCTTCCCAACGCGCGGCATCCTCGCGGAACTTCACATCCTGCTCGTCTTTCGGCCGGCCAGTCTTCTTCGCCTTCTTGAGCTTCTCTTTGAGCCCTTCAGCCTCGATGGCCTCAAGCGCCAGGCTCTTTTTCTTGGCAGCGGCCGCCTCCAATGCCGTCATTGGTCCAGGCGCACCGGCAGCCGGCTTCACCGCGGCAGCCACCGGCGCCACGGGAGGCGTGGGGGGCTCTGCGAGAATCGTCCCGATCTCAGGCAACTCCGGCAACTCGGCCACCGGACTCGGCGGCGGCTCGCTCACGACCGGATGCGCGGCAGGCTCGGCCTGAGCGGGAGACACGCTGCTTGCGGCAGCCGCATGGCTCTCCACCTCGCTCATCGGAGCAGGCACAACCGCGCCCTCGCTCGGCTCATCCTCTTTCTTTTTCTTAATGAGGATGCGCCGCTTGTCGGGCTTCGCCGCCTCCTCGACATGCGCCGCTTTGGCGCCAGCTCCCTTGGAAGCATGGCTCACATCGTGGTGATCCGCTGCAGATGCCTCGTCACTCCCCGCCTTGCCTGACTTGACCATGCCCTTCGCTTTCGCACCGAGCTTTTCCAGCGCCTTGTGAACCGTATCCTCGTCAAGAGCGCTGCTATGGGAGGCGACGGACACACCCATTTTCTTCAGTTCGGGGATGAGATCCTTGTTCTCCATCCCCAGCTTCTTGGCAAGTTCGTAGACGCGCATAGCTGTCACTGGTTGTGCTCGATTCTAGTTTGTCGTCGTTTCGGTTTCTTCTGCCTTGGCAGCCTGCCGCGCTTCTTCCTGGAGTCGCTGCGCTTCGGCCTCTTCAGCCAGGGCCGCTTTGATCTCTTTATCTCTCTCGACTTTTTCCTTCTCGTACTCGGTCGCGCTGATAATATCGATCTTCCAGCCGGTCAATCGAGCCGCCAGGCGGACATTCTGGCCGTTCTTGCCGATCGCCAGCGACAGCTGCGAATCGGCCACGACCACCAGCGCCGATTTCTTTTCGTCATCGATGCCGACCTTCTCGATCGTCGCCGGATTGAGGGCTTCGGCGATGAACACACGCGGGTCCTGCGTCCAGGTAATGATGTCGATCTTCTCGCCCCGCAGCTCGCGCACGACCGCTTGCACCCGGGACCCCTTGATGCCGACACAGGCGCCGACCGGATCGACGGCTTTTTCCCGCGAGGTGACGGCGATCTTGGTCCGGTCACCCGGTTCCCGCACCACCGACTTGATCTCGACGATCTTCTCCATGACCTCCGGCACTTCCAGCTCAAACAGCTTGGAGACGAACTGCGGATGGCTCCGCGTCAGAATGACCTGCACATCTTTCGGCGTCCGGCGAACCTCCAGCAGCATGGCCTTCACCCGATCGCCGCGCCGATAGGTCTCCCGGGGAATTTGCTCCTGAATGGGCAGCACGGCCTCGGTCTTTCCGAGATCGACGAGGTAATTGCGCCGTTCCATGCCGAGAATGATGCCGTTGACCAGATCGCCCTGGCGGGTCGAGTACTCTTTCTGCACGGCTTCCCATTCGGCTTCGCGCACCTTTTGAAAGATGACTTGCTTGGCCGTCTGGGCGGCGATGCGGCCGAGTTCGTCCATCTCGATCAAGGAGCCGATTTCATCGCCCACTTCGGCTTCGCTGTCGAATTGCCGCGCTTCCTGGAGAGAGATTTCGGCTTTGGGATTACTGACTTGATCGACGATGACTTTCTTCGACACGACGGAGATCTCGCCCGTCTTGGGATCAATTTCGACCTGAATGTTCTCCGCCTGGCCGAATCGCTTTTTGGCCGCCGTTTGAAGGGCCGACTCAATCGCGCCGATCACGCGGGACTTGTCGATGCCTTTCTGGCGCCCGATCTCATCAATGACTGCGATCAATTCTCGATTCATACATCACGCTCCTGCTCGATCCATCAGCGGAACCGTCTCGGCCCCGGCTTGCACACTATATTTCGATGGCGATCCGGGCCTCTGCAATGATCTGCCGGTTCAGCGTCACCAGTTCCGGTGCCGCCTTTTTCGCCGAAACCGCCAGCACGATCGACTCCTCGTCCGCCTGCATCAATTCTCCGACCACACGCCACTGGCCATGCAGCGGCTCCTTCAGCTTAAGGCTCACACGCTTCCCAACCGCACGCTGATAATCTTGGAACCGTTTGAAGGGGCGATCGAGCCCTGGTGACGACACTTCAAGCGTATAGGTGTGGGGAAACGGATCTGCCACATCCAATGCGGGCCCCACAGCGACATGGGCCCGTTCACAATCCTTCACGGTGACGCCGCCCGGCTTATCGATGAATACGCGGATGATGGTGCGCGGCCCCTGCCCGACACACGACACTTCCACTAATTCCAACCCCAGCGTCCAAAGAATCGGAGAAATGATGTCCTGAAGCCGGTCACTGACCGACCGGGATCCATGCTCCGGAGTAGTCAACGCGTATCCTCTGAATAGTCACCCAAATAAGCGCCCAAACAAAAAAGTGGGCCTGAGCCCACTTCCAGCAGCGCAACCTTAGCATGCCCCCCTGTCCAAAGCAAGGGGGACTACCCCGTCAGGGCCGTCATCCGAGCCGCCAGGGCTCTGGTGATCGGACCGGGAAAACCGGCCCCGATGCTCCGTCCATCGACCCGAATCACACCGAGCACCTCCACGGTCGTCCCCGTGAGAAATACTTCGTCAGCCGCATAGAGCGACTCGACTGGCAGGAATTGCTCGCGCACCGGCAGGCCCTCTTTTCTGGCGAGGTCCAACACGACGGTTCGTGTCACGCCCGACAAGATCCGCGGACCTTCCGGAGCGGTGACCACCGTTCCCGCTTGCACCGCCATCACGTTGCTGACCGACCCTTCCGTGACCAGGCCATCTTTGACAAGAATCGCTTCGAACACGCCGGCCCGCTTCGCCTCCTCTCGCGCCAGCACATTCGCCAATAAATTCAGGCTCTTGATATCGCACCGTGCCCAGCGTAAGTCTTCGCAGGTCTTAGCGGCCACTCCGGTGGCGCGGGTCTGATCCGGGAACGGCAGCAACTCACGGATCGTCATCACCACCGTCGGCGGCACATTGACGGGAAAGGCATGGTCCCTCGGAGCCGCCCCGCGGGTTATCTGGATATAGACTTTCGCTTCGGCAAATCCAGCTTCTTCAATCCCTTGCTGAATCCATTCCCGCCACTGCGCTCTTGAATAGGGCTGAGACAGGCTTAACTCCCCGGCGCTCCGGTCAAGCCGATTGAGATGGGCCTCCAGCTCGAAGGGCCGGCCATGGTACGTCCGGACCACCTCGTAGACCCCATCGCCAAATTGGAACCCACGGTCCTCGATCGAGACCGTGGCCTCTTGCCAGGGAAGAAATCGGCCGTTGAGAAATGCAATAGCGGGCACGGCGGTCAGCCTTTTCCGTTCTCGGTCACATGAATCTGGAATACCCGGCGGTCTTCGGCGGTGCACTTCCATCCCATGCGCTTTTCAAACACAATCTCGTGCGTTCCTGGAAGCATGCTCGCAAACTCAAAGGTCCGTCGGCCATTATCGACGGCGTTGTTGCCGGCAATACGCAAATACTCATCGTTCACCAGCGCCAGTCCTTTGGTATTATAACTCGGGACCCATTGCTCCCCTCTGGTTCGATCTTCCCAAAGATGGAGGGTAAAGGAGCGGCCGATCGCCGATTCGATCACCCGAGGGCCTCCGACATTCGAGGAATTGTGCTGGTCCTGCCCCGCACTATTCATAAAATACTCGCTGCATCTAAACTGTTTACGATGGCCAACTCGACGCGCCCCGGACGCTCACGAGGCTTTCCGCCGAGGACCGACAAAAATCTCCGCGTTTTCCGTGCGAACCTCATAACTTCCGACGCAGTACCCGCCGCCGTCAGTCCCCTGTCCATTACGGATATCAAACGCCAGATCGTGCCAGGGACAAGCCACGACAAACCCCTTCACTCGCCCTTCATTCAAGGGACCACCCTCATGGGGGCAGAGGTTATGCACCGCGTAGAACTTGCCATCGACATTGAAGAGCGCAATAGCCCGATCATTGACCGTGACCACCTTCGATTGTCCAGGCAGCACCTCGTTCACCAGTGCGACTCGCTGAAACCCTTCCATCCCCAACTCCCTTAATCCTCTCCAGGCTCCCATCTTCCTGCTGCCCCGTCACTCCTCCTACATGCGCAGCACGTATTTCAGCTCATCCCCCTTGGCCACGCCCGATCGCTGGATAAACCCGGCTTCAGTTTGCAGCACATACCGGGCCAGTTCCGGCGGAGGCCCAAAGAGCGGGCAAGGATCTTTCGCGCAGGGATCGGCATGCTCGACCATATGCACCACATGATGGCTTTCATCCACCCAAATCATGTCGATGGGAAACCGGTACTCTTTCGTTCGGACGCGGTGCAGGCCGTTCTCTTCGAAGATATAAAGCATCCCGGTATTGGGTGGCAACCCGTCACGAAACGCCAGCCCGAAAAGCAGTTTTTCAGGGGTCTGCGCCACTTCCGCTTCCACAGCGATGCCGCTCGGAAACGTTACCACAATCACGTCAGTGTCTTTTTGCGGAACCAGAAACATCGAGACGCTCATGAGCAACACCGCCAGCAGGAGCATCATGATGATCCGCTTTTTCTTTTGCTCCCGATCGCTCTCCTGTGCCATGGCCATGATCGTTTCCTTCAGCAACTATGCGTATGCCTGCTGGGCCCATGGGCCCATATTCCCGGGCATTCTAGGCCTTCTGACCGACGCGGTTCTGTTGACTTGGAAAAGAACCACAGAATAGAATGGCCCCCTACATTGCGCACGCACTATGATCAGGGCGGCGCGATCTTGTCAACATTGTTTATCTGTCTTTTGTAGTGAGAAGGAGGCGTGGGTCATGGCACTGCTGATTACCGATGAATGCATCTCCTGTGGAGCTTGCCTGCCTGAATGTCCGAACGAGGCAATTTTCGAAACCCGGAGCGATGCCGAGGGCAAAGGAAATCATGTCGGCGACGGACAAGGCGTCGGCGATAATATTTACGTCATTACGCACGATCGCTGCACCGAATGCGTCGGGCACTTCGACGAGCCGCAGTGCGCGGCGGTCTGCCCCGTCGACAACTGCTGCATCGCCGACCCGGCCTATCCAGAAACCACCGAAGTGCTGTTGGAAAAGGCGAAAACTTTGAACCCCGATAAAGCCATTGATCCAGCCAAAATCTGGAGCGGCGTTCGGAACTAATCAGCACGCTACAATATTGGATTACCTTGAGGCCCCCTTTCCGCCAGGAGAGGGGGCCTCGGCTTTTTCTCGCCGCGCCCCCTTTACTCGCTTGTAAAAATGCACCCGCTACTGGATTTGAACCCGTTTGAGCTATAGACTGGAGACAGAATACGGCGTTTTCGATCCAGCTCCTTCTTCCGGTGCCCTCATAGCAAGTGAGACGTTCACTCCCGCTTTGGAGGTGCAGTCATGCGCAACCGATGGAGTCTCCTCGCAGTGTTGTTGTGCACACTCGCAAGCCCCGGCTTAGCTCAGGCCAGCACCGGAGAACTCGGCACCATCATCGAGAGCTTTGTCACGCACCATTTCCCCGATGCCACCAGCCATGTGTGGATCGTTAACGGCACACAATGGGACGGAGATGAAATGGTGGTCGATGTCCGCACAATCGTCGTGGAGCGGCAGCTGCCCGCACCGATTGAAAACCGGTACCTGCTGCTCATTAAGGAAGGGAAGCTCACCGCAGTCCAGCGTGTTCCCTTGGAAGATGGCTCAGACTGCCAACCCGACGAAGCCTAGCGAGCAACCCGCTGCCAAAGAATGAGAAAGGCCCCAGTGGAGGATCCACTGGGGCCTTTCTACTGCTCACGAGAGTGAGTCAAACTACTTCAGCATCACCAGCTTGCCGCCGACATGCGCCGGATGCAAATGGCAGCGGTACGTCAACACGTTGCCCGCGGCATAGAACAGATCGCTGGTGGGCACACCGATATACTTGGTCTCACCTGGCTTCAGAACAACCTGGGTGTTCAACACGGTCGGGGCGGACTGATTCACGGCAGCCGTAAGTTGGAAGCCATGCTCGGCGGACGAGTTATTCGTCACCTTCAACAGCACCGGCGCGCCAGGACGAGTCTTGAAATCGATCACCGTGGTCGGCGGATACCAGGTCTTCATGTTGCCGATTTCCACCGCGTAAAACTGGGCATCCACTTCGAGATCCTTGAATGGCTGGCCCACCACGGATCCGGTTTCCAGATCGCCGACTTCGACGCCGCCAGCCTGAAGTGCATGTGCAGCCGAGGCTCCGGCGACGATCATCCCGAGGCCAAAAAGGACCGATAACATCGTCTTACCCATGACCTACCTCCTTAAAAAGAAGAAGAGATGTGATTAGGTTGGTAAAAAACTACCGCCAAGCTCTGATAGCCTTGACTGCTTCGATGACTTCCGACTTTCACGTCAACACCGTTTGCCAACATCTACTCCATCACGAGGCGAGTCTTATAGCATAGGGGCCAAAATGGAAGCAAGCAGCTTCTACCCACCCATGAAAAGAAAGGCAATCTTGCCCATCCTCAGATTAAACCAACAGAGATCAACACCTTTTCAGCCACTTAGCGACCAATGCCGTCAATTATTGGTTCACTGAGACCTCTTTCCCAATCAGAACATCATAGGGGGCAAAATCGTCGCTTAACTCAAACCCTCTCGGCCAAGGCCTATCTCGATGGGTGCCCAGCAAGGCGATCGCTTCTGAGGGCAACTGCCGATTGAGCGCCATCTCCGTCACTTTCGAGACAAATTCACTCTGCGCTCCTCGATCAACTGGCCCTCCGGCAAAAAAGATCAAATTCTCCGCTTTGGTCTGATTCTGTTTCCACGGCCCCTTCACGGCAAACGTTTCGACCGTCGGAAAGGCCCGCTTCATCGTCTGCACCACCGCGGCCGCTCGAACATTGTCCACCTCTTCTCCCGACGACGCCAGATTCACTGCCACCACACCATCCGGCTTCAAATGCGCCCGCACCGCCGAGAAAAACTCGGTGGTCGTGAGATGAAACGGGATCATATGCCGGGCAAAGGCATCGATCCAAATCAGATCGTAGGCGTATTCCGTCGTGTTCAGAAAGGCCCGTCCATCCTTGACATGCACATGGTGATTGGCCGGCGGATGATACCCGAAATATTCCTCGGCCATGCGCACAACCGTAGGGTCAAACTCGACGATGTCCATCTCAAGATCGGGCCAGTAATGGGCCAGCCACTTGGCCAGCGATCCGCCGCCATGTCCAAGAATCAGTCCTCGCTGCGGATGCTCGACCAGCGCCAGCGACGACACCATCAACTGGCTATAGGGGAGAAATAGCGGCAGCGGATCGGCTTTCCACATGACGGCGTGAAAGGTCCGATCCAGCACCAGATAACGAAACAGTTGGTCGTCGCGGACTCGCACCTGCTGATAGGGGCTATCTTCCTGATACACCGGCGGATTCAATTTCTGGATGGGATGACTCGCACCCACGGCTGACACCGCCGGGACGACCAAGATAAGAATTTGCACAAGGCGCCCAACCCCGGATCCCTTCCACAGCCAGAGCGCTCCCAGCACGACTTGAATAGTGCCCAACCAAGCCACAAGCGCCTGGCTTCCGATCCAGGAGAGGAGGAAAAACGCGGTCCCCCAGGTTCCAATCAAACTGCCGACCGTCGACAGCGCAATCAGACGGCCGGTATGGCGGCCAAGATGGCCCATATCGGACACGGCCAATCGCAACATCGCCGGCAACACTCCGCTCAGCCCAAAGGCCGGTGGAGCCAAGAGCACGGTCGCAGCCAAACAGGGGCCCCAGCGCGGGTCCTGAATCCAGGCTTCCACCTGGAACAAGATCGGCTGGCTTGCCCAGGCCACCAAAAAAGTCCATGATCCGGAAAAGAGCAACAGCCCGGCCAGTACCGCGCCCCCGGGATACCGATCCGACGCCCATCCCCCAAAAGCATACCCGCTGCTCATCGCGGCGAGAATCACCCCGATCAAGGCGCCCCAGACAAACAGGGAATTCCCGAAGACCGGAGCCAGCAGACGGCTCCCCACAATTTCCAGCGCCATCACGACCGCGCCCGTAATAAGGGCCGTCGACAGCAGCACACTGCGGGAGATGGGAGCGGGACGTTCCGATGTCATGAAACAGACACGACCGGATGGATTTGAACGATGGGCGGCACATCACGCGCAGGCATCACAACTGGCTCCCCCAATTTTTGAAATAGCGCAACAGATCTCTTACCGACAACATGCCCACGACCTCTCCGCCCTCAACAACCACAAGATGCCGGATCCCGGCTTCAGCCATCAAGTCGCTGGCCTCGTGAGGAGACGCCGCAATGTCAATCGTCACCAACGGAGCGCTCATAACCGAACGAACCGTCGTCTGCGCCGGGTCCAGTGATTCAGCGAGCACCTTTCTCGCAAGATCCGTTTCACTGACGATCCCCAGATCGCGCCGGCCGTCCCGAACCAGGAGCGCGCCAACCTTCCCCTGACGCATCTGTTGGGCGGCCTCAACCACCAAGGCCTCCGGACGGATCGTATGGACGACCGGCTGCATCATCACCGCCAGCGGCCGCTGGATTCCGCTCGACCCCGTCATGCGCCTCTCTCCTGCCAAATCGGAAGGCGATTCTACTCACCCGATTTTCAAAGAGTCAACGAAACAACCCTCCGAAGGGGAACCATGACGCCGCATACACATTTCATTGCCCACGCTTCTCCTCGTTGCTATACTTCGACAAATTTACGAATTTTCACTGAGGAGATCCGCGCCCATGCACATCAGCGTCATCGGAACCGGCTATGTCGGGCTTGTTACAGGAGCCTGCTTCGCGGAATTCGGCGTCCACGTCACCTGCATGGACACCGACGCCAAACGAATTGCGCAGCTTGAAAAAGGCGACGTCCCGTTCTTCGAACCAGGCATCACCGAGCTGGTCGCCAAGGGAATCAAGGAAAACCGTCTCACCTTCACCACGGACATTGCGCGGGCCGTCGACAAAGCGCTGGTCATCTTTATCGCCGTCGGGACGCCCCCCAAATCGGACGGATCTGCGGATTTGTCCTACGTCGAAGAAGTGGGCCGGGGTATCGCCAAGCACATGACCGGCTATAAAGTGATCGTCACCAAATCGACGGTGCCGGTCGGGACCGGCGAGAAGCTCCGCGAGGTCATCAAGGCGCATCAATCGGACCGGTTCCGATTCGATATCGTGTCGAATCCTGAATTTCTCCGCGAGGGATCGGCGATCGAAGACTTCATGCGGCCCAATCGGGTGGTCATCGGCGCGGACAGCGAGCAGGCCGTCGCCATCATGAAAGACCTGTATCGGCCCCTCTATCTCATCGAAACGCCGTTCGTCACCACCGACGTGCCGACGGCGGAAATGATCAAATACGCCTCGAACGCCTTCCTGGCCGTCAAGATTTCGTTCATCAATGAGATGGCCACTGTCTGCGAACGGGTGGGAGCCAACGTGCAAATGGTGGCCAAAGGCATGGGGCTCGACCATCGGATCGGCAGCAAATTTCTCCACGCGGGTCCAGGGTTCGGCGGTTCCTGCTTCCCGAAAGATCTCGCAGCGCTGGTCCAGACGGGAGAACGAGTGGGCTATCCATTCCAGATCGCGGGAGCCGCAGCCAAGGTGAACTATGAACAGCATCTGCGCATGGTGACGAAGATTCGCGAGGCCTGTGGCGGTCTGCAAGGCAAAACGCTGGGCGTGCTGGGCCTCTCGTTTAAGCCCAATACCAACGACATGCGGGAAGCCCCATCGTTGACGATCCTGAATGCCTTGATGAAGGAAGGGGCCGCAGTGCGAGGATACGACCCCGTGGCCATGGAGGAAGCGGCCAAGCTGATTTCTGGGATGATTCCCTGCCAGGACATGTATGACGTGGCCGACCAGGCGGACGGGCTCATCATCATGACCGAATGGAATCAGTTCAGGAACCTGGACTTCGAGCGATTGAAGCAGACCATGCGGCAGCCGCTCTTGCTCGATCTGCGGAACGTCTACGACTCCGAGAAGGTCACCGGCTACGGCTTCCGCCACGTCTCCGTCGGCCGGCCGACCCAAGAGCCCCGCTCGGCGTAAGCGGGGCTCGCAGTTCGCCTATGTCAGCCTGGGCAGCTCGACCGCAGCCTCCGGCTTCGTCTTCGGCTTGTAGCCCATCCGGTCCAGCACCTTCATGATCCTGGTCTTCAAGCGGTCATCGGCATCGGTCAACGCCGTCGCCAAGGGCTCCACGGCGGGCTTGCCGATTTTCCGGATAATCTCCGTGGCCGACTGCCTGATTTCATCCTCTTCCGAGACCAGCAACGGCACCAGCGATGACACGGACACTCCGCCCAGCTTGATCAACGAATCATAGGCCCGCTGCCGGACATCGCCGACTTCATCGGTGAGGGCATTCACGAGCGGCATGACCGCCCGCTGATCCTTGAGTTCACCCAGCACTTCCGCCGCGTATTTCCGGTTCAGCCAATGCGGGTCCTTGAGATCCAGCAGCATCGCGTCGGCTTTCGCCGCATTCGGGTCTTTCGCGCGAATCCGGAAGCTCTTGGCGACCCGCTTCCCGCCTTCTTCGACCACACGAATCGTCGCGCCGTCCCCGACCTTGAGCTTCTTGAGGTCCTCAAGCGCTTCCTCGGCGACGTCCAGCACGACGGTCTTGCCGTCATAGGCCAGCAGCTCGACTTCGATCTGCTTCGCTTCTGGATTGACTGCGACGACCCGCTCGGTCACGAGATTGAATCCGTCTTTTTTCTCGCCGCCCTTCGGACCGATCTGAATCAATTTCACTGGAGCTTCATCTGCCATAACGTGTGTCCTTCTTCTGTATGTAGTGAGCGGTTATTGACCCGACTTCCAACCAAGACTCGCCAACACCCCTTCCACCGTTTCCTGCACCATCGTATTTTCATCTTCAAGCAGCGGCAACAGCGGTTGAATCGCCTCTTTCGCCCCCAGCCTAGCCAGGGACTCCGCCGCATTCCGGCGCACCAGCCAGTCTTCATCCTTCAAGGATTCGATCAACGGTCCGGCCGCGCGGGCGTCCCCGATTTTCCCGAGGGCTTCAGCCGCGTGACGGCGCACCATCCAGTTGTTGCCCAAGAGGCCGTCGATCAAGGCCTCGACCGCCCGCACATCGCCGATCTTCTTCAGCACCCGCGCGACATCTTCCCGCAGAGTACTGTCTGTCAGCGCGTCAATCAAGCCGGGGACCGCTCGGGGATCGCCGATCCGCTCCAGCGCCCACACCGCCGCCGTCCGCACCGCCCCATCCTTATCCTTGAGCGCCTTCACCAGCGGTTCCACGCCGCGAGGATCTTTCAGCTTGCCAAGTCCGGATGCCGCTTGCTCGCGAATCGCCCACTCGTCGTCCTGCAGCGCCTCGAGCAACGCCTCGACCACCGTCGGCCCGATCCTAACCACCGCCGTCGTGGCGGCTTCACGAATCACCACATCTTCGTCGGCCATCAACCCGATCAATCGGGGCACCGCATCGGGCCCCATCTGCCCCAAACTCGCAATGGCATGGTCGCGCAAGGCTTCGTTCTCGTCGCGCAGCGCGGAAATGAGAAGATCGATCCGATCCGATTCCGTCTCGTTACTCATCCTCGTCCTGTCCTTCCTCTCCCGTGACCGGCGTGCCGGCCAAGGCTTCCAGTTTGTCGGCAATCAAGCCGGCATTATAGGCCACCAGTCCGTCGCGATCCGTCCTCAGCCGGTCGAACAGCTCCTTGTGGGGACGCAAGGCCTCCACGTCCTTGATCTTCGCCAGCGCTTCCATCGCATAGACCCGCAACGGACGGATCGGAATCGCTTCCAAATACAGTTGCATCGGGCGGGCGTCGCCGATCAGGCCCAGCGCCTTGATCGCCAGCTCCTTCACCCCCGTGTCCTTGTCGTGCGCCAGCCGCTTCATCAAGGGCTCGACCGCCCGCACATCGGCAATCTTCCCCAACAGATCGGCTGCCGCCTCACGCACGAGCCAATCCTCATCTTCAAGATATTCGATCAGGATTTCAACGCTGGGCCGGCCGATGCCTAACAGATTGATGACCGTGGACATCCGCGCTTCTTCCCGCTCACTGGCCCCTTCCACATCCCGAAGCGCGTTGAACATGTCATCGATCCGCTCGCGGATGGCGCTCAGTTTTTTCAACGTGCCGACCGCGATGTCCCGCACCGCCGGCTGCCCCATCGCGTCGATAAAGGCATCGATGGAACGGGGGTCCAAAAGCTGATCCAGCATCAGCGCAGCCGTGATTTGCACCTCAGGATCCACATGTTTGAGCATCTCGCACAGAGGAATCACCGCTGTCGGAATCGCGCCGACGAGATGCGTCATCACCTGCCGGGCTTCGCCTTCCGGCGTCTTCAGCAGCAACGCGACCAGCGCCGCGGCGGTATCCGTATCGAGGACACCGGCCATATGCTCCAAAGCGGTCGCCCCGGCCTTGCGCGCCACCTCATCGCTATCTTCGAGCAGACCGACGAGCGCCACCCCCGCTTGCGGATCCTTGATGCGGGCCAGCATCGCCGCCGCTTCTTTTTTCAGCTCCGTCGTGCCAGTTCGCAACACCTCGCTCAGCGCCTGCACGGCCCGCGGCCCGCCCGCCACACAGGCGGCCGTCGCCCGCATCCGGCGCCAGTCCTCTTCATGGACCAGCTCAGAAACTAATGTTTCAATGGTTTCCTTGGACATAGATTCCAGTCGCTGAGACGCTACACCCGTCCCGGTCTCCAGCCAGCCAGCGCCAGCGCTTCTTTGACGTGATACCGGATATTTTCATCCCGCGGGCCGGTCAGCAAGGGGAGCAAAAACGGCACCGCTTTGGAGCCGAACTTCGCCAATGCCGCCGCCGCCTCAGCCCTGGTAAACGTCGGTTCCAAGGCGGCCACCAGGGATGGAATCGAGGAGTCATCACCGATAATGCCGAGGGCCCGCACCGCCACGCCCTGCGTGATGACTTCTTCATTCCATTGATCGCCGCACCCCGCGACGGCGCGCGGCGCGTCGAGCGGACGCTTCCCCTCCACCACTTCGATCAAGACCGGAACCGCGCGGCGATCGCCGATGCGCCCCAGCGCTTCAACCGCCAAGGTCCGCAATCCCGGCTCTTTCATTGCCGTGAACAAAAACTCCACCGCCTGGGGATCGCCGATCTCGCCGAGCGCCCGCACCGCATCCTCGCGAATGGCCGAATCCTGATCGTTGAACAAGACCGACAACAGGGGTTCCACCGCCTTCTGCGACTTCATTTTCCCGAGCGATTCCACGGCATGGAGACGGACCAGCCACTCCGCATGCTGCAGGGTCTCCAGCAGCGCCGGAATCGCCGCTTCCCCGATCGCCGCCAGCGCCGCCGCCACTTCCTCCCGCACCGCTTTGACTTTATCTTGCAGCAGCGGCAGGAGCGGCTCGATCGCCGACACCTCTTGCACCCGCCCCAGCGCCTTGGCCGCGTGCATGCGCACAATCCAATCGTGGCTGCGCAGCGCGTGCTTCAGCGGATCGAGCACCCGTAGGTCCGCAATGGAAGCCAAAATGGCGGAAGCCGCCTCCTGCACCGTCAACTCCGGATCGGAGAGACAGGCTCCCAGCGCCGGGACCGACGGTTCGCCGATCGCCGTCAAGGCGCCGATCGCGGCCTCACGGACAGACCGGTCGCGATCGCGCAAGAGCGACACCAGCGGGAGGACCGCTCTTGGATCTTTCAGGGTGCCAAGGAGGCCGGCCGCCTCTTCGCGAATGGCCCAGTCCTCATCCTTGAGGGCTGCAATCTGCTCCGCTACCGAATCCCCCACCATGGACCTCCCGGATCGAGCCGATAACCCTAACACACGGTTTTTTACAGGGTCAACGGAGCGGCGCCGCACGGGCCGGAAGATGAGAGAGGATTGAACAACAGGCCAAAATGCTAGCTGGACCTTGCCACGTCGCCGGAGGGACCAAAGCGGCCCGTCTCGCCGAGGGGCCGATCGACGCGGAGATTGTCCGCATGACTGGAATTGATATCCACTTCTTCAGCGGGCGGCGACCACCCGAGCTTTTCCAGCGTTTCCAGGACGATCAGCCGGAGGGCGTCTTTGGCCGTCAACCGCACGGAGGCATAGGAAAGGACTCGCTCTCCCTCGGCTTCCACTTCGGAGGCCTTGGGATCGTAGAGGAACGCGATCAGCGGCTCAATGGCCGTGTCGCCGATGATGGTCAAGGCCGCCGCCGCTTTCTCCCGCAACACCCCGTCCTTGAGCAACATGATGAGATCGGGAATGACGCGCGGATCGCGGAACTGCCCGAGCGCCGTGGCGGCCGCTTCCTTGATAAAGGCATCTTCGCTCACGATGCAGCCGGGCGTTGGAGTGCCCTCCTGCTTGATTCCCTTTCCCTTCAAGGCATCAAGCACGGCGGGCAGCGCGCGCGGATCGCCGATCATCCCGAGGGACGCGATCGCGTGGCGTTTGACCACCCCGTCTTTCATGGCTTCCAGCAGCGCGTCGATCGCACGGGAATCGCCGATCATCCCGAGCGCAATCGTCGCATCTTCACGCACCGCGCGATCCGGATCCTTCAGCGTGGCGATCAAGGCGTCGACGACCTTGGCGTCGCGCACCCAGGTCCGGCCAATCTGGTAGTCGGTTGTCATCCCGCCCAGCGCCCGGGCCGCGTGGCAGCGCACGACAAAATCCTTATCTTTCAAGCTCTCGATCAACGGATCGACGGAGGGCTGGCCGATCGCAATCAACGCCGTGCCGGAAGTCTCCCGTACGATCTTGGAAGTATCACGAAACAGCTTGATCAAGGCCGGAACAGCTTTGGCATCGCCGATTTTACCCAGCGCCTCGGCCGCCGCGCTCTTCACGGCCCCATCACGATCGCGGCAGGCGACCATCAGCGCATCGACGGCCTTCTTGTCGCGCAACTCGCCGCAGGTCTTCGCCGCGTGCTCGCGCACCCGCCACCGTTCGTCCTTCAGCGCCGCCAGCATGCGGTCCAGCACGACCGGCCCCATCTTGGCCGCGGCCTCCACCACCTGGTTGCGCACTTCCATGATGGCATCGTTAAACAGCCCGATCAGGGCCTCCACCGCCTTAGGGCCGCCGATCTTGGCGACCGCGCAGCCGGCATAGGCCCGCACCGACCAAAAATCGTCCCCGCACGCGCTCACCAGCGCGTCGATGGACTTCGGATCGGCAAGATCGGCCAGCGCCTTCGCCGCTTCTTCCCGCGTCGCGTCGTCAACATCTTCCAGGGCTTCTAAGAGATCGTCCAGGGTGTGTGTCATAGTTAGGGTTTCTGTTCGTAATACTGATCCCGTTGGCCCCCGTGGGGGTACATTCGCTTGCAGCGCACCACCAAAGTCTGGGTCCCGCGGCCCTCGATGCACTGATCGAGCGACTTCGCAAACTCGATCGTCCCATCCAGATTGACCATGAATGGAAAATCGAACGTGAAACTGATGAACTTGTACTTGCCCGGCTTCAGCAGCAGCTCCCGCCGCTCGGACGTTTTGTAGGCGTCCGACGTTTCAGGATCCAGGGTCCAAATCGTCGGCGTAATGCCCGGCACCTGCCACCACGACTGCGGCACCAGCTTCGTGGCATCAATCGTAATCGTATGTTCTTTAAGATGAGCCGGGGGAGGCCCCGCCTGCCCTTCGGACGTCCAGCCCCCTACCGTAAAACCCAGTACCAATACACCCGCGAGAGCCGCCATCGGGCGGCGAAACAATCTCATTGTCATCATAGGGCTATCTCTTGGAAGAAGCCGCAGCTGGCGCCATGGCTGCCGCGTGGAAGATTTCCTCGATGGCCTTGCTTTCCCACTCCGTATGCGTCTCCAGGCCGAGGAGGCGCATCACCGTCGCCCCGGTGTCAATGATAGATACCGGTTGGCGAATGACTTGTCCGTGCGAAATCCCGGCGCCGGAGATAATCCACGGCACCACCGGGGTGGCCGTCGTCGTGGGCTCCTCCCCGTTGAGGTCTGTGCCGGGAGCGCTCAGGGCCGTCACCACCACCGTGGTCCGATTCGAAAGGCCATGCTCCTTGAAGATGTCCAGGACGGATTTCATGGCCGCATCCACCGCCTGCAGGGCCTGGCGGTATTCTTTCGAGTTCCACCCATGCGCCACGCCGGCGCGGCCGGGCTCCGGAAGATGGACGACCAACAGATGCGGCAGCGAAAGAATCGCGTGCCCGTAGCCATGACCGCTTGTGGCTTTCTGAAAATATTGGCGGATGTAGGACACGATCTTGTCCGGATGGCACTCGGGGCGAAGCGCGCCGCACAATTGATAATCGGTATAGGGCTCCGGACGCGCGAGCTGATAGAGCGACTCATCCATGTAGAAAATGGCGCTGTCCCGTCCGCCGCTCAGATCCAGATAATCGAACAGGCTGGGCGAGCGCGAGTAGCCCCGGCTGAATTCAAACGCGTTCCAGGTAATCCCGTGTTTCTCCACCGGCATTCCGGTGACGAGCGACGCCATCGCAGGCAAACGCAACGCCGGAGTGATCCCCGTCGCCGACCAGGTGGCGGCGCCGTCCTTCACGAGCTTGCTGAGGACCGGCATCGCTCCGCCCTTCAGCGAATCCTGTCCAAATCCTTCCAGCACGAACAGAATCACATGCTCGGGCGCCGCGGCTGGCGCCTCAATCGTTTTGGCCGTGGCCGCTTCGGCGTGGAAGCCAAACCCCGCAAACCACTCAACCCCGATGAGGAAGAGACCGACGAGAAATGTGCGGAACATATGAGATGGATGGCGCATGACTGTTACGCTGTAATCCTTTCACCCGTGAGGGGATAAGTACCTTAGCACGCGAATTTTCTGGAAGGCAAGCCAGTCCAGGCACAGGCTCTACGCTGGCGAAATGAGCGCCGCCGGTGTTATGCTAATCTGCATCGACAGGCGGGAGATCGCTGTCATCCAGCAGGGTTCTGGTGCGTCATTCCTCTCAGAGAGGGTCACAACGATGCCCGGTCCGATTATCCCGCAGACAGCCATCTCGCCGCCGCTTCTCCATCACACCGGCTCCCTCTTCCTCGGATTCTTCTGGCTTGCGGCAATCCTGCTCTCCGCCCAGACGGGACAGGCCGAAATTCGAATCGTGACCGCCCAAGGCGAATACCGGATGGGAAACCGGGATACCCGCGAAGATGCCATCCGGCTCGCCACCGAACAGGCCAAGCGGAACGCCCTGGAGCAAGTCGCCACCTATCTGGAAAGCATCACCGTCGTGGACGGGCTGGATATCACCAAAGACGAAATCCGGACCTACACCGCAGGGCTGGTGCTGGTCCTCGATCAGCAGACCATGACGACGCTGGACGACAACGTCGTCGTCAAAACCGATCTGGTCGCACAGATCGACACCGAAGAAGTCAGCCAGGCCATCGCGGCCTTGCGGGACAACGAGGATGCGCGCCATCAGCTCGTCGCGCTCAAACAGGAGAATGAACAACTCCAGCAAGAACTCGACGCCGCCAATCGCGCGCTGGCCACCGCCTCAACCGCCGATCAAGCCCAACAGGCCACCCAGCAACGGCAGGAGATTCTGAACCGGGTGCAATCCAACGCGATGGTCTCCCAGGCCTGGACCGACTGGGTCCTCGTCTCGCCCGTCGTCTCTCCCTATCCCTGGATCGGCCTCGCCCAAACCCATGCGCTGCTGAACGTGGCCCGCGGGCTCTATCCTGCAAGCCCCCATGTCACCATCGCCCAACAGGTGTTCACCAGCAAACAGCCTCCGATGCCCCCGCAGCCACCGGTGCCCCCGGCTCCCGGCCTCAGCCAACCGGCCATGCCCAGTCACCAGATCGTGCCGCCTCCCGGCTCACCGGGAGGCCCGCGCACCCTCAATGAAATCGTCCAAACCGTTCCCACTGTTCCGCCACAGACCGGCCAACAATCCTCTGGCCATATCGCATCTCGGACGCAACCCTCTCCGCGGCAAAACTATTCCCGTGAACAGCCTGGGATCTACGGATACCAGCCCCCCCAGCCAGGCTCGTATCCTCCTGGCACACACCGTTTGCCGCCGACCATCAACCAGATTCATCCGCCCCTTCCGCACCAGGTCCCGCGCGTCCCCTATCACGTCGCACCCCGATCCTCCGGAGGCGGCGGCTCCCATGGGGGAGGGGGAGGACATAACGGCAATAGCGGAGGACGACGAGGCCGGCCATGACAGCACCCCTTTCCAGCCCTGCCATCATCGCTTCGCTCTGCGGACTCCTGGCCGGCGTGCCTGCACTCCCGGCCCATGCCGCTGGCCCAGATGACGTGAAACAGCGGGCCGACCAATCCTTCAACCGCCTTTCGCCACAACTCCTGCCCAACGGCAACGGCACAGCGGCTCCGGGCCTCCCCGCATCGGACAGCGAACGCGCCAGTGGGTATGCGGCTGACAAATATTGGATCGGCACGGGCCAGGGGGATCTGACCAAGGGGCCCATCATCTGCCAGCGGGTCTCGGAACTCTCGGCACGAACCGACCTCGCCAAACAAATCCGTGTCATGGTCAAGGAACATATGGTGGACCGTGTCCGGGACCGGAGCGGCCGCGAGCCTGAGCAGGATATTGAATTGACCAGAGAGGAGCTCGTGCAGGAATACCTGCAGGACGTGAAGATCGTCGATCGCCGGATCGACGAAGACAAGAAAATCTGCTCCGCCACCGCCGTCATGCCCAAAATCACGCTACAGCCAAAGCCCGTAACAGATTCTGGCAACGCTCTCCCTACTCCTCTCGCCCCTCGCCCCTAACCCTTCAGCCTTCGTATGATTGCACTTCTATCCTGACATGCGGTAAGTACGTCGCCATGCCGCACGAAAATAATTTTCAGCACGACGAACTGTCCAGAAAGAGCCCGGGAGACCGGCTGCGGACCGCCGAACTGACGCCAGGGGCGCTCCCGGAGTCGCCCGCCTGGTTCGAGGCCATGGCGCAACAGGGCACCCAGCTCGCCCAAGCCGGAGTCCGGGCGATCGTCCTGCTCCATGGGTCCATCGTCGGCACCGATGTGTTCGGCATGCAGCGGCTGGACGAAGTCGGGGGACTCAAGCGGGGCTACTCGCGCGGAGTCTCAGGCGTCGATGCCCTGCTCGCCGCCATGCGCGAAGGGGGCAATGGGATCCCGCCCTTGTCCGGCGGGCTGACCGTGCCGCTTGCCAACGATGAAGCCACCAAGAAAGCGCTCGACGCCCAAGTCGGCGAGGCCGGCAATTTTACGGCGTCCTATACCGGCTTGTTGCAGCAGGCCCTGAGCAAGCATCTCCCGACACCCATTCCCTGCGTGCGCCTGCTGTGGTCTTCCGCGCATCACCATCTGGGACGGGCTCTTGCCGCCGTCCAACTGTTGAACGACCTGCGGACGCTCTGCGAACAACATCAGCTCGCGGCGGGACAGCGCATCCTCCTGCTCGCGCATGGGCAAGCGGGACTCGTCGTGGCGCTGGCCTCGAATCTGCTGTGCCCCAGCCCGATTACCAACCGGCCCAAACTCTTGCATCTGCTGGCCACCACGACGCCGCACGCAGGCCATGCCGACATCGTGTCGGCGATTCAACGCATCGAGCCGCTCTTGGCCTCCGGGTCGCTCTTGAAGGGCGCGCAGCTGGACATCGTTACGCTTGGCACACCCGTCCGCTACGGATGGGATCTGTCGGGAACCGGCCGGTTGCTGCACATCGTCAACCACCGGAATTTGCGCACCGACGGAAAAACCTGGCTCTCGAAAATGGAGCTGCCCCAAGTCACGATGGAAATGCCGATTGCCTGGGGCGGAGACTATGTCCAGGAACTCGCGGTGGCCGGAAGCGATGCCCTGCCAGCGAATGAGGCGGCCAAGGCCGCCAACAAAGCCATTTGGGAGCTCGTCGAACCCTACGATGGTTTCGAGCGCTGGCTGGAATGCGCCCGCCGGGCCGTGCGGTTTCCAACCGACGGCCAGTGCCTCCTGGCGGACTACAAAGACTGCACGAACTCCACGACCATCCGCGACCATTACTACGGCCACGCAGCCTACACCCGCCTCAACGCCATGCTGTTCAACACGGCCGAGATCGTCCGCGCGCTCTATTCCACCCAATAGCTCTGCGTTCGTGTCACCAAACACCCAAAGCCATCAGGGTTACGGGCTATCTTGTGAACGAGAAGGGGGGATTAGCGCGCTTTGGACTGCAACAGAGTCTGAAGCTGTTCGCTGGCTTCTTTCACCAGAATCCCCATCTTGGAGTGAGACGGCTCGAAATCGACGGACCAATCATAATGGCGGAGCCGCTCGCTGGCCGTCGGGCCGATAGACGCGACCACCACCCGCTTCAGCGCTGCTCGAAATGACTCAACCGTGCCATCCTGTTCCAGCACCTGCATGACATGGTCGATCTGCATGGCATTCGTCAGCAGCAGCACCTGAACCTTCCCTGCCATCACGTGATCAAGGGTCTGGCGAAGCGCGGTCAGATCCTCCGGCAACCCCCACTTATAGACCGGCACAGGGAACACATCCGCTCCGCGCGTACGGAGGGATTCCAGGAGGTCAGGATTGGAGACGCCATATTCCTGCACGGCCACGCGCAGGCCTTTGACCGGCCGGTATTCATCCAGCGTTGACACGACATCCACCCAGGTATTGGGCTCCGGGACGACCAGCGTGGGCGTGATGCCAAGAGCCTTGAGGGCCGCCACCGGTTTAGGGCCTCGCGCGACAATGGCGGTGCGCTTCACCCCCACCATGATTGACGACATCGGATGGCGCGACCGGAGGATCTCAAAGAGCGCCGTCGTTCCGATGCCGGTCATCAGAATGAGAATATCGACTTGGCCTTCAATGAAACGGATGCCGAAGCGCAGGGCGGTGGGATTGTCCTCGATGGGCAATTCGCGGAGCGCGGGGGTCACCAGGGGGCGCCCCCCGTAGCGTTCGATGAGCCGGGCCATCTCGGGTGCCATCCGGCTCTCGAATGCGACAACTGTGATTCCGGAGAAGCCCTTCTCACTCATGGATGGACTCTATTTCGCCGGCACGTCCATCGCGCAACGGAAGCCGGTCGACTCGTTCCGGATCGTCGGGTCGCTGTCGACGCGGGTGAAGATGCGGACAGTCGGAGTCTCGTTCTGCCAACCGGAGCCGCGCAAGACCCGCTTCGTGCCGGACTCGGGGCCTTTCGGATTCTTCGCCGGACTCTTCTCGTAATACTTGGCGTCGTACCAATCGTTCACCCATTCCCAGACGTTGCCGGCCATGTCATAGACGCCGAACGGGCTCTTGCCGGCCTCGTAACTGCCGACCGGCATCAAGGTCTTTTCACCGACCCACTGCTGGTTAAAATTAAGATGCTTGTTGGTCGGCTCGACATTCCCCCAGGGGAAACGCCGATCGGCTGTGCCCTTGGCCGCCTTCTCCCACTCGGCTTCGGTCGGCAGCCGTTTGCCCGCCCATTTGCAATAGGCCTCCGCATCCGCCCAATCCACATTGATCACAGGCCGGTCGGCCAGCGACTCGGTAATCGTCTCGCCCTGCCAGAGGTTGCGGGTGGGGTTCTTGGGATTCTGCGGGATCCGATGGCCCGTCGCTTTGACGAACTCGAGATACCGCCCGTTGGTCAGCTCGAACTTATCGATATAGAAGCTGCTCACGAATACATCGTGGCGCGGATATTCATCTCGTCCACCGTCCCGGTCGCCGTGGGGCACGCCCATGGGGAACGAGCCTTCAGGAATCAGCACCATCGGGGCGCCATCGTTCCCTTTCACGTCTTTCTCAAGCCCGTCGGCGAGCGACAGGGCGGGAATTGCCAACAGGGACGCCACGGCCATCACAATGCGAAAAGGGACATTCATGACAGGCTACTCCTTTGTTCAGCGAACGGATGGGCCATGGTACCACAGCCGTCCCTCATTCCGCAGGGGCTGAATTTCCGTTGACGGCTGGCAGGCTGCCTCCCTACTATACGACGATCACGTCCGGCGCTGAGTAAGAAGAGGATGGTTTCCGTGGCACTTCCGCAACACCGAGGACTCCGCCATTTGGCACTGCGCGTGACCCATCTTCCCCGATCACGCCGATTCTACGAGGATCTGCTCGGCATGCGCGTGGTGTGGGAGCCGGATGCCGACAATGTCTATTTCAGTTCAGGGAGCGATAACCTGGCACTCCACCAAATTCCCGCTGACGAACTGGCCGCGTATCAGCCGTCCAAGGGCCAGCTCCTCGACCATGTCGGAGTGATTCTCGACGATCCCCAAGCCGTCGACCGGATGTTTGCCGACCTGTCACCGAAGATCACCGGACTTGGCGGAGCGATTGTGAAACAGCCGAAGCTGCATCGGGACGGCAGCTACTCCTTTTATTTTTCGGATCCCGATGGCAATGTGATTCAAGCTCTCTACGAACCGACGATCAGCACACTCCGCTGGCAAAGTGAACGGAATACATGAGTCGGATTTGGGACAACCTGCCTCGCCAGCAATACCTGAGCCTCGCCCCCTGGTGCTGGGTGCAACTGGAAAGCGGGGAAGCGCCCGGGCCCTTTCCCTTCGTGGCTGGCATCGCACCTGAAGTCGTCGCCGGCCTGCACGAAGCCCATAGTTTGTTGTCCAGTTCGATCGACACCGCGATCAGCGACGTGTTTTCAAAGCGGGCGCCGCTGGACGATCCCGACCGGCAGCGGCGGCTGGAAGATGCCTACGCCGAGCTGGTGAATTCCCGCCCCTACTTGAAACAGCACATCCGATGCGGACGCAGGCCGGACGGGACCTTCCAATGGGAATTTCCGACCGACCCGACCAAATCGGCAACCGTGACCAACGGCGGCCTCCGGATTTTTCACTCGGTGAAACGGCAGGCCATTCCGATCGGCTTCGATCAGCGCCCGCTCGGGCCGGTCGTGGGGAAAGTGCTCGGCATGCTGGACGGCACCCATCAAACCGAGGCCATCAAAACCGTCATCATGACCGCGCCGCGCGAGGCACAACCGGTCCTGACCAGGCTGATTGAATCGCTGCATCAATATGAGTGCCTGCTGAGCACGGCAGCCCCATCGGTCCGCCAGCGCTGGTTCGACGTGGTACAAGACCGCGACATGGTCCATCTGGGCCATGCGGCGCTGCTCTATCGCCAGCAGAACAATGCGTTGCTGTTCGATCCCTGGCTGCTCCCCTGGTTTGCGGAATCGTCGATCCCGTCGTTGTGGGGCGCGCTCTTGCCCAAACCGGCCGCGGTGTTTCTCACGCACGACCACGACGACCACGTGGATCCCCGAACGCTTCTGCACCTTCCCAAAGACACGCCGATCATCGTGCCGAGCCGCCGCAATCGCAAAAAGCTGCACTATGACTATCTCGGGCTGTTGCGAGAGATGGGCTTCGGGCGGGTGATCGAACTGGCGCACGGCGAACGCTGGGATTTCGAAGGTGGCGCGGTGATCTCCGTCCCCTTTTACGGCGAAGACCCCTGTGATCTGGAGATGCCACGAAACTGCTACCTAATCCACGACCGCGGCCAAAACGTGCTGGTGCACGCCGATAGCGGCCCGACTAATTCCGGCCGCTCTGCGCTCAAGGACAATGCTATTCAGCAACTCGTCGAGCAATACGGACCGATCACCCTCGTCCTGGCCTCACAGCAACAGCTGCTCGAACTCCGCAGCTATGCCGCGCATGCCTCCCTCTCACACCCAGGGAAGTGGCTGGATGTCGGCGAAAACGGCTACCTGACCAACGCCTACCTGGCGGAACTCTGCGCGACGGCCAAGGCCAGACTCTTCGTGTCCTATGCCACCGGCGGGGCGGACTGGTATCCGGACCACCTGTCCTTCATGTTCAGCCAGCGCAATCCGGCCAGGACGGCATTACTGACGGCCCATTGGGAACGACCGGAATCGTTGAAAGGCCTTCTCCAGCCACAGCATTGCGAGTATCATGGCGCCCGAGCGCTCGATATCTACCGGACCACGGCATCAGGCCGCGTTGATGTTGTTTCCACCGGCGAGTCGCTCACACCGCTCGCGTTGCACCGTCTGGACCACGGCGATCCTCCCTTCATGAAGCCGGGCGGACGGGCGTAACACGATCTTTTTCTTGCCGCGAAGGAGTGCGCCCGCATGAGTGGAACATCTTCCCCGATTCTGATCACCGGCGTCGCCGGCTTCATCGGTTTCCACGTCGCCCAGCGCTTGCTGGAGCGCGGAGACCAGGTCATCGGCCTGGATAATGTCAACGACTACTATGACGTCCGCCTGAAAGAGGCGCGACTGGCGAAACTGGCAAACGCCGAGGGCTATCAGTTTCTGAAGATGGAACTGGCCGACCGAGCGGGGATGAAGGCGCTGTTTGCCGACCATGGCATCAAGCGGGTCGTCCACCTGGCCGCCCAAGCCGGTGTGCGCTACTCCCTGATCAATCCGCATGCCTATACCGAGAGCAACATTGAAGGGTTCATGAACATCCTGGAGGGATGCCGGCACGCGAAGGTAGAACACCTCGTCTACGCGTCGTCGAGTTCCGTCTATGGCGGCAATACCCATATGCCCTTCTCTATTCACGACAATGTGGATCATCCGGTCTCGCTCTACGCCGCCAGCAAGAAAGCCAATGAGTTGATGGCCCATTGCTATGCCCATCTCTACCGCCTGCCCTGCACCGGCCTGCGGTTTTTTACGGTCTATGGGCCCTGGGGACGGCCCGACATGGCGCTGTTTATCTTTACGAAAGCGATTCTGGAAGGCAAGCCGATTGAGGTCTTCAATCACGGCAAGATGAAGCGGGACTTCACCTATGTGGACGACATCGTCGAGGGCATCATCCGCACGCTGGACCGCCCGGCCACGGCGAATCCCTCATGGTCCGGCGACAAGCCGGATCCGGGAACCAGTTCGGCCCCGGCCCGGGTCTATAACATCGGGAATCACCAGCCGGTGGAACTGCTGCACTTTATCGAAGTGCTGGAAAACGCGCTGGGCAAGAAGGCCGAGAAGAAACTAATGCCGTTACAGCCTGGGGATGTGCCCGCCACCTACGCCGATATCGATGACCTGGCCCGCGACGTCGGCTTCAAGCCCGCCACGCCGATTGAGGAAGGCATCCCGCGTTTTGTGAAGTGGTACCGGGAGTTCTACAACGCATGAAAGATCGGGTGCCTTCTACTGGCATCCGACCGGAATAAACCCTCTCCCGAAGATCCGGTTCAGCGTTTGATACCGCGCATTGTCGTAGAACGAGTAACTGGGTCCGCGCTGATTTTGCCCGGTCGGATCGCCGCCGTAGGAAGGATCCGAACCGAAAAAGAACCCGCCTCGCGTTTTCTCGTTCAGCCTGATCCATTCCCAATACATCCCGCAGATTTCGCCGCGGCTTCCTGTCGTCGAGGCATACCAGTCCTTGGCCCAATCCGGCACATTCTGCGTTCCACTGACCGGCCCATGGTCAGGAACCGCCGGGAGCTGGTAGGGTGGATTCCCGATCGTGCGAGGAATCAACGGCATATGATCCAGGGAGGGAACGATGGACAGAGGCTTGAGAGTCATCGCCCGGCACCCCGGCTTCTCTTTATTCGTATAAACCGACGTCCCGTCGGCTTGCGGACATTCCCACGTTTCCGACGGCTCCACCGGCGGCGGGGTATCGGCCCATACCGAACTCGCAGCGACCAGCGCCAACACGGCCGCTATTCCATACATGTGTCTCAGGCCCATACAGCACCTCCTAAAAAATACACCCGCATATCGAACATCGTGTAGCAGCCGATCGAGTTGGCGTGACATTCCCACCTTACGTAACGGAAGTTGGGTGAGTCTATGCTGCTTTGGAGGGGGAAACTGACACCTGTGGCCGGGTTGCCGAGATTGGGCTGTACAAGTTTGAACTAGGTTAGCCGTGAGCTGAGGCGCGTGAAAAGGTCTTCGGGATCCACCCCCGCCAGTGAGGGCAGAACCAGATCGGCTTCATGCAAGTGATCCGCAGAATAGGTCGTCGCCAACCCCAACACAAACATGCCGGCGGCACGCGCTGAACGAATACCAGCCAAGGAATCTTCAATGACCAGGCATTCCTGCGGCTGCACAAGCGGAAGGTTCGTCCCAACACCGTTCAGCCGCGCCAGGGCCAGGCGATAGATGGCCGGATCGGGTTTGCCGATGGGACAGTCTTCCGCCGAGACGATGAGTTCAAAATCATACTGGATAGGGGTACGATCGAGCGCCCGATCGATTTGCTCCCGCCGGCCGCCGGAGGCAATGGCCAGCCGATACCGTGGCTTGGCCGCTTTCACGCACTCCACCACGCCGGGAAACAGTTCCGGCTTGTGCGCGGCGGTATAGCGCCTGAACAGCTCTGCCTTCCGCTCCTGAATCTGCCGCAATAGCCGCTCATCACTGTGCCCATCGCGGGCCGTCAGCAACAGGGCCGTGCAGGTCCGCTCGTCCATCCCGAGGTACGTGCCGTAATACTCTTCGGTCGTCAGCCGCAGGCCGAACTCCTTGAGCGCCTGGCAAAAGCAGTGCACATGCGGGGTCTCGTCATCGGCGATGACCCCGTTGAAGTCGAATATGATGGCTCGCAGCATCAGACCTCTGACCTCCCAGCATCCTGGTGCGCGCCTACTGTACTCAATGGCCCTCTGCCCGACAAGCAGCTTTACCTTGTTCACACCCGGCAGCTGGGGTATTCTCCGACCCAGGCTTCTACGTACTTATTGACTATGACCGACTACGGCGTGCTCAGCAATTTGCTCATCATCTTCGCGGTGTCGATCGCGGTCGTCTTCGTGTTCCATCAGTTTCGGCTGCCCTCGATCGCCGGCTTTCTCGTCGCCGGAGCGCTCATCGGCCCGCACGGGTTCAACCTCATCTCCAATACCAGCACAGTGCAAATCCTCGCGGAAATCGGCGTCGTCCTGCTGCTGTTCACCATCGGCATCGAGTTTTCCTTGGGCCGATTGGCCTCGCTGAAACGGCTCCTCTTCATCGGCGCCCCCCTCCAAGTCGGCGGCGTGATCGGCATTATCTGGGCCGGGAGCCTGTTCACAGGATTGCCGTGGCAGCAAGGCCTCTTCTGGGGGTTCCTCCTCTCGCTTAGCAGCACGGCCATCGTGCTGAAAGCGATGGCCGCCAATGGCGAAAGCGACTCGCTCCACGGGCGCGCGACGATCGGGATCCTGATTTTTCAAGACCTCGCCGTCGTCCCCATGATCCTATTGGCCCCCATCCTCGCCAGCCCCAGCGAAGGCGCCGCGCTCTCCATCCTCCTGACGCTTGGCAAATCGGTGGTGGTCGTGGGCTTGGTGGTGGCGGCGGCCTGGTACATCGTCCCGAAACTCCTGGAGCACATCGTCCGCAGCCGCAGCCGCGAACTCTTTCTCCTCACCATCATCATGTTGTGCCTGGGGATCGCCTGGCTGACCTCGCTCGGCGGGCTCTCGCTGGCGTTGGGCGCCTTCATCGCCGGGCTAGTGATTTCGGAATCGGAATACAGCCATCAGGCCATCGCGGAAGTCCTGCCCTTTCGCGACAGTTTCAACAGCCTCTTTTTCGTCTCCATCGGCATTTTGATGGATTGGCGCGTGCTGCTCGAATACCCGGCGGTGGTGACCGGCCTGCTGGCGGTCATTTTGACGGTCAAGTTCGTCGCAGGCGCCGGTGCCGTCCTGGCCGTGGCCGTGCCCCCGCGATCCGCCGTCATGACCGGCGTGGCCCTCGCGCAAGTCGGCGAATTCAGCTTCATTCTGGCGCAAGTCGGCCAGGAGAACGGGCTGCTCTCCGGCGCGCCCTATCAAATCTTTCTCGCGGTCTCCGTCTGCTCGATGATCATAACGCCCTTTCTGATGCAGTGGTCGCCGCATCTCGCCCGCCGGGCCGAAGCCGTGCAGCGGCTCCGTCACTGGTTCCCGGGACGAACGACCGCGCATGTGCTCGAAACGGAAGGGCGGCATCTGCGGATCAAAGATCACGTGATCATCGTGGGGTACGGCCTGAACGGCCGCAACCTGGCGCGCGTGCTCGGGGAAACGGAAGTGCCCTATGTCGCGCTGGATCTGGACGGCGACACGGTCAAGCGGGAATCCCAGCATGGCGTGCCGCTCTATTACGGTGACGCCACGAATCCCCATGTGCTCCGGCACATGAAAATCGAAGAGGCCCGGGTCATGGTCGTCGCCATTTCCGATCCCTTCATGGTGCGTCGCACGGTGCAAGTGGCGCGAAGCCTCAACGCCAAACTGCACATCGTCGTCCGCACCCGGTATCTGCGCGAGCTGGAAGAGCTCCACCAACTGGGAGCCGATGATGTCGTGCCGGAAGAGTTCGAGACCTCGATTGAAATTTTTGCCCTCGTCCTGCGGACCTATCACATGCCTCCGGACTACGTGATGAAGAAGGCCGAACAAGTGCGGCGGGAAGGGTATGCCCTATTGCGGCGGAGCGAATTGCCGGAATTGGCCCACCATCTGCGCGGCGGCACCTTGAACGATGCCGAAGTGGAAACCTGCCGGATCGATGAGGACTCTCCCGCCGCGGGGAAGACGCTGGCGCAGATTTCCCTCCGCCCGCGAACCGGCGCCTCGGTGATTGCCTGGACGAGAAGCGGCGTGACCGAGTCGAATCCGTCCGAGAAAACCAAACTCCTGGCCGGGGATATCATCGTGCTGCTCGGCTCGCGCGATCAGATTCGCCGGGCCATCGCGCTCGTCGTGCCTGCCAACACACACTAGCCTTCAGATACAGGCTGTTCGGAAAGGCCTTCCATGCTCACCCGCCCAACCCCAGCGCGCCGAAACGCGCTGCTCCGCGAGCAAGGCCGCAGCCTGCACTAGCTCCTCCAGCGCAACGTCACCGGCCCTTTGAGCGGATGGTCGAACGGTTGTCCGGTCTGAAGCGACGCAACATGGGCCGCTTTCAACTTGTGATACCACTTCGCCTGCTGATCGGCATCGCCCACGAGGCGGAACGGCGGCTTGTACTTGAGCCCGATCGACTGGCGGTCCATCGCGACCTTGTCCTGCGCCAGAAACCCTTTGGCAAAATACTTGAAGATCGAGGTGCCGAACGGCAGCCACCGCAGCGCGTTCCAGGCCGCACAGAAATCCATGCGCGTTTCGTGTTCCGTAATCGGCGTCATCAGAACCCGAATCGAGACCCACAGCGACCCGCACTGGATGAACTCATACCGCTGGTTCGGCAGCACGAAATCGATGGTGGTGGTGAGCTCCCCGCCTGAAAACCACTTTAATAATTGATAGGGGGGGCTGTTCTTCGACGGCGCATGGCCGATCATCCGAAACCCGTTAGGGATCGGCTCGAATGTTTTCGCCTTGTCGTGCTGGCCGGCCGGCTTTCGCCAAAATCGGCTCTGATGCACGTAGGGTCCGTGCGCCGGGTCCATAAGTCCCACCACCCCGTCATCGAGCGTGCTGGAGAGCATCTGTGAATGCTGGAACATCAGATAGGGGCTGGAGGGAAGCGGATGCCGCATGAGGGGAGGAATCGGCCGGTCGGGATAGCGGCTGTCCGCCATGTAGACCCAAATATAGCCGTCCTGATCCTGGCAGGGAAACGACGTGACACAGATTTTCTTGGGATCGATCGGCGAATCGCTGACCAGAGATGGAATCGCCGCGCAGCGCCCGTCCGTCTCAAACTGCCAGCCGTGATAGGGGCACTCGACCCGGTTTCCATCCATCCGCCCAAACGACAGCGGCATCCCCCGATGCGGGCACAGATCGAGCATCGCCGACACCCGGCCATCCGCCGTCCGGCAGAGGAGTATCGGCGTGCTCAACAGCACAACGCCCTTCAACGTCCCTGGAGCGAGATCGGCGCTGGCCGCCGCCGCATACCAAAACCCCAAGAGCGGCGGGCTGCGTACGGGAGTGGTATCCTGTTCCACGTGCATTGTCATGCCTTGAGACGGTTCTGAGGATCGTGCGTGTGAAGTGGGGACTATAACCAGCCGCACGAGTGCGGTCAAGCTCGCTGCCTTGACAAGAAAAAGATACGGAGACTATAGTCAAAACACCTTACAAATAGCGGTATCGCGCGTGATGCACGCGAATGAGGAGCCCCATGCAGACCACTCAGATAGAGCCGTCCGCAACCTTGGCGCAGCTGCAAGAGTCGAAACCCGATAAGGTGACGATCGTGCTGCTGAGCGGGGATATGGATAAAGCCATGGCCGCCTTTATCATCGCCACCGGCGCGGCCGCGATGGGGATGCAGGTCACCGTATTCTTTACCTTTTGGGGCCTGAATACGATCCGCCGGAAAGGCGCCACCAGCTCGGCCAAAGACTGGCTCCGCCGGATGTTCGGCGTCCTCAACAAGGGAGGAGCAGAGAACCTTCCGTTGTCCCGCTTCCATTTTGGCGGGCTCGGCACCAGGATGATGCAAAAAGTCATGAAACAGAACCGGATGCCCGGCGTGCCCGAGTTGATGGAAACGGCCCTTGATCTGGGCGTGCGATTCATCGCTTGCACCACGACCATGGGGCTTATGGGCATCACCAAGGACACGTTGATCGACGGCATCGATCAATTCGCAGGGGTGACGACCTATCTCGCCGAAGCCAAGCAGGGCAGCGTCAATTTGTTCATTTAATATAAAAGGCAAGAGGTACGAGGCCAGAGGCGAGGGGTCATCGGATTCTTCCCCTAGCCCCTTGCCTCTCGCCGCTAGCCAGGAGCGTTATTGATGATGCAGGCCGATGTGAAGCTCGATACCCTCGGGTACTTTTGCCCGATGCCCATCATTCTCACCTCGAAGAAAATCAAGGAACTCGCCGTCGGCCAAGTGCTGGAAGTCGTATCCGACGACGAAGGCATCAAGAAAGACATGCCAGCCTGGTGCGACACCACAGGGCATCAGATGGTCGGCATGGAAGAAGAACAGGCGACCGCGGGCCGGATCTACAAGGCGTTTGTCAAAAAAACCAAGTAAGCGTTCGACCGCCTCGCGCACCCCGTCCAGCTTTGCCGTTTCTCGCATACACGCCGATGCCGACGATTATTGAATGCATCCCCAATTTCAGTGAGGGGCGAGACTCCGCCACCCTTGAAGCGCTGAGGGCAGCCGTGCGATCGGTGCCGGGCGTCTGGCTGCTGGATCATACCAGCGATCCCGATCATCATCGCTCCGTGCTGACGTTCGCGGGCGAACCTGAGGCCGTCTGCGATGCGGCGCTCCAGGCGATTCGTGTGGCCACGGAACGGATTGATCTGCGCCGCCATGAAGGAGTCCATCCCCGCATCGGCGCGACGGATGTGGTGCCGTTTGTGCCCCTCCAAGACGCGACCATAGAGGATTGCATCCGGCTGGCCCGTCTGCTTGGCGAACGTGTGGGACAAGAACTTCAGATCCCGGTCTTTCTGTATGAACAGACCGCCAGTCATCCCGATCGCGTGCGACTGGAATCCGTCCGCCGGGGAGGATTACCAGGCCTGCGCGCACGAATGGCCGCGGATCCAAACTGGCGGCCCGATTTCGGCCCCTCCCGGCTTCATGAGACCGCGGGAGCCATCGTGATCGGCGCGCGACCGCCACTCATCGCCTTCAACGTGAACCTCAACACGGCCGATCTCGCGATCGCCAAGGCCATCGCCAAGACCGTCCGACAATCGAGCGGCGGATTCCCCTGTATCAAAGCCCTCGGCGTCCCGCTCACCAGCCGCGGGATTGTGCAGGTTTCGATGAACCTGACGGATTATCGCGTCACATCAATGGCCACGGCCTTTCGTGCAGTGAACAGGGAAGCCGCCAAGCTCGGCGTGGCCATCGCCGGCAGTGAACTGATCGGCCTCGTTCCGCAAGCCGCGCTGGATCAGGCCGCAGCGGCGCTCCTTCAGCTTGACCGATTCGATCCCTCATCCATCCTTGAAACGAAATTGCGTGCCGCCTTGTCCATTTCATCGCATGCAGAAACCGGCCAGATAGAGGGTTACCTCCAAGCCGTCGCCGCCCCCATCCCAACACCGGCTGGCGGAAGCGTGGCCGCGTTGGTGGGAGCTTTGGCTGCCTCGCTGGGCGTCATGGGTGCGCGCTTGGGCAAGGAGCCTGCGGCAGAACAACGGCTCATCGGCATGAGCCGGCGGCTGCAGCGGCTCGTACAAGAAGATTGTGACGCCTACAAGATATTCGCACAGGCGCGCGCGCTTCCCGTCGATCACGCGGATCGGTCCACACGATTGCCAGCGGCGCTGCAACGGATCACAGAAGTGCCGCTAGAGATTGCCGAATTGGCCTGTGAGGCGGGGCAAGTCCTCGTCACCATTCGAACACATCTTCCCGTCCCCGTTCAGTCAGACCTGACCGTAGGGCTTCTGATGGCCATCGCCGCGGCCGAGGCAGGACGTCACACAGCCAACACGAACATAAATGTCCAACAAAATCATAATATTAAAGACTCTTATACGCAAAGATCCTCAAAGATCAGCAACTGTCTTGAGGAACTCAAAAGGCTGTGCTACACTCCGCCCTTTGTTGCGTAGTTTCACAGAGGCAGACAGGCACGGCCTGAGAAAGTAGAAAGTCGGCACGAGATGGAAATCAAAGTCTTCAATAACAATGTCGAGAAGGCCCTCAAGGTTGCCAAGAAGAAATTGGCAGGCGAAGGGTTGTTTCGTGAACTGAAGCGCCGCCGGTACTATGAAAAGCCGAGCGTGAGAAAGAAAGCCAAGCTGCGCGAAGCTCAACGGCGCCGTCAGAAGTGGTTGTCGAAGCGGAAGCCTGAGTAGCTGACAGCCTCGGGCTGTTGTCCGCTCGTCCTCTTCTCCTCGATCAACGTTCTCCCAGGCCACGCACGTCGTACCCGATGCGTCAGGACGAGATCCACCCCGCGATCAGGATCGTCACGCGGGAGATCCGCCAGTGGCAGGAACCGGTCGTTGGGGTCGTGGCGCGTGAATCCGACCGCGATCCCTTCCGCATCCTCATCTCCTGCCTCCTGAGCCTCCGCACCAAAGACAAAACCACCGCAGAAGCGAGCGCGCGACTCTTTGCCCTGGCACATGAACCCGCCGCGATGCTGGCGCTGCCGCTCACGCACATTGAACAGGCCATTTACCCGGTCTGTTTCTACCGGACCAAAGCGAAGTCGATACACGCGATCTGCCGACGCCTGCTCGACGTCTATGGCGGAACCGTGCCCGATTCCATCGAGGAACTCGTCACCCTGTCAGGCGTCGGCAGAAAGACGGCCAACCTGGTCGTGACGGTCGGCTACGGCAAACCCGGCATCTGCGTGGATATTCACGTGCATCGGATCAGCAATCGCTGGGGCTACATCAAGACGAAGACGCCGGACGAGAGCGAAGAAGCCCTCCGGCGCAAACTGCCGAAACAATATTGGATCACCTTCAACGACTTGCTCGTGCCCTACGGGCAGAACCTCTGCCAGCCTGTCTCCCCCTGGTGTAGCAAGTGCAAATTGACGGACTATTGCGATCGGGTGGGAGTCACAAAATCACGTTAAACGTGAGACGTAACACGAGAAACGACGTGAGCCAGATTGACTGGACGCTTCTGACGTTTCACGTTTTACCTTTCACTTTTCACGTATTCAAATGAAGAGCTTCGTCTCCGCTTCAGCCGTGAGGCTCAGGATCGCGGGCAGGCCCAGCACTTCATCGACATTCTTTTCCACCGCCCCACTCTCCACGCCCATGTATTCCAGGCCGGCGCTGCAGGCGATCAGCCGAAACTGTCCAACCTGCCTGGCGTCCTGCAACATCTCCGAAATCTTCGGCACCTTCTTTTCCTTCAAGAGCCGGGCAACCTCTTCGGCGGACGAGGCATATTCCGGCGGGAAATCGATCTGGTCGATCTTTCCTTCGGCCAGTTTCTTGATCGTCCAGAACAGCAAGATAACGATGACATCCTTGCCCATGGCCGCGGCGGTCAGGCCAAGCGTCGCCACCTGATGCAGCTTATCGTAGGTGGCATTATGGGCGAAGATGACGAATTTGGGCTTGCGTGACATGAGGATCGTTATTTCTTCTTTGCGCGGGCCTTCACGCTGTTAATGTAATCGGCAATCGCCGCGTCCACTTCGACGGCAGCCAATGGCCGGTCGTGGGTTTCACTCTCATCGACCAGATACTTGTCGTGATCCTTTTCCTGCCGGACAATGACGGTATTCTCCGGAGTCACTTCGATCATCAAAAACCATTCGCGCGCCCCCTGCGTGATCACGACTTCTTTCCCCAGCCCTTTTTTCGCCACCTCGATCTGGAGCTCGTCCGTCTCCGCGGCGAGAGCAGGATGGGGAGTCACGCCGATCACCGCCGCACACAGGCCGCACACCAGAAGGAGCCAGAGAAGGAGCCCTCGGCTGGTCATAAGAGTCCGCAACGCCATAAAGGATTCACACGCTTCGGAAATAGTGCGCCATTATATGACGCCCGCCGCCGCAGGTAAACCAGGCTGACCTTGGCCCTTCCGGTCCGAGCAACCCGCATGCTAGGATTCCCCCTGCATGGATGCCATTCTCGCGGCGGTGACACAGTACGTTCCTGTTCAGGTCCTCGTCTGGTTGACGGTCGGTTCGCTGATCGGTTTTATCGGCACGTTGATCGCCATCCCATTCATCATGGTACGGCTCCCCTCTGACTACTTCGATACCCGCGTCCCGCGCCATTGGATGAAGGACCATCACCCGGTGCTCCGGCTGATCGGATTGATTGTCAAAAATGTGGTCGGCCTCGTGTTTCTGCTGGCGGGCTTCGCCATGTTGTTCCTCCCGGGCCAGGGCATTCTGACCATGCTCATCGGCATTTCCTTGATGGATTTCCCCCGCAAACGCGAGCTGGAGGCGAAGATCGTCGGCCAGCCCACTGTCCTGCAGGCCCTGAACGCGATGCGCGCCAAGTTCGAGAAACCGCCGCTCACCCTCGCGCCCGACCCCTGAGCCGTGACGCCTATGCCTGACTCCAACCGCAAGACGCTCTACCTGATCGACGGGAGCGCCTATATCTATCGCGCCTTCTTCGCCCTCCCGCCCCTGAACAATTCCAAGGGCCTGCACACCAACGCCGTCTATGGGTTCACCACCACCCTGTTGAAGATCCTGAGGGAGCGGCAGCCGGACGGGATCGTCGTGGCCTTCGACGAAAAGGGGCCGACCCTCCGCCATCAGGAGTTCAAAGACTACAAAGCCCAGCGCCCTCCGATGCCGAAAGGCATGAGCGCGCAGATCCCCTATATCCATCGCGTGGTGGAAGCGCTGAACATTCCGGCGGTGAAGCAGGCCGGCTATGAGGCGGATGATCTCATCGGCACGCTGGCGCACCAGGCTGAACAGGCCGGCTACGACGTCGTGATCGTGACCGGCGACAAGGACATGCTCCAACTCGTCACGCCGCATGTGCGCATCTATGACCCGGTGAAAGACAAATGGTCCGGCGAAGCGGAATGTGTCGCCAAGTTCGGCGTCGAGCCGGCGCGCGTGATCGAGATCATGGGGTTGATGGGCGACGCGACGGATAACATTCCCGGCGTGAAGGGCATCGGCGAGAAGACGGCCATGAAGCTCATCGCCCAGTTCGGCACCATCGACGAATTGCTCCGGCGCACCGACGACGTCACGCCGCCACGCATCAAAGCGCTGCTGGTCGAACAGGCCGACAACGCCCGGCTCAGCCGCAAGCTGGCCACCATCGACATCCACAGCCCCATCGCCTTCGATGCGGAAGCCTTTCATGTGAAGCCGCCGCATCAGGACCAGCTCATCGACCTGCTGCGCGAACTGGAATTCACCACCCTCCTCAAGACGTTCCAAGCCAGCGCCACACCGGCCGATCCCAAGGCCGACGAATCGGCATTGCTTCAGGACGAACCTTCAGCCCAGCGCTTCGTGGCAGCGCTGCCAAAAGACGGCCCCCTCGGCGTCTGCTGCCTGCTCTCCGGCGGTCCCAGCGTTCAGGCAGACGTCAAGGGCATCGCCCTCTCGGCAGGCGGAAAGACCGCCTACATCCCAATCGATGTCCATGCCTACATGCGGCCGATCATTGCGGTGCTGCACGATCGGGCCCACATCAAAGTCGTGCACGATCTGAAAGCCACCATGCTGGCCTTTCATCGCATCGGCATCACGCTCGCAGGCCCCTATCTCGATACCATGGTGGCGGACTATCTGCTCAACCCCAACCGCCGCGACCACAGCCTCGATACCATCGCGATGGAAGCCATCGGCCATCGATTGGGCACCCACCAAGCTGGCGCCAAGGCCCCGCAATCGCTGTTCGACGAAGACACCGGCTCACGCGAAGAGGCCACGGAGCAGGCCGCCGTCCTGGCCAAACTGGCTCCTGCCATGACCGAACGCCTGATGGGCCAAGGCAGCCTGACACTCTTTCAGGATGTCGAAATGCCGCTCGTCCCAGTGCTGGCGGAAATCGAGCGCAACGGATTCCTGCTCGATGTCCCGGCCTTGCAGGGCCTGAGCAAGGAACTGGAACACGAACTCGACAAGATGATGGAGACTATCGCCGGCCTCGCGGGCGGCGAGTTCAACATCAATTCACCCAAACAGCTAGCCGTCGTGCTCTTCGAGAAGCTCGGCCTCAAACCCGGCCGCAAAACGAAGACCGGCTACTCGACCGACGAAGACACGCTCACACAGCTTGCGACGCAGCACGACCTGCCCGCGCAGATTTTGAACTATCGCAGCCTGAGCAAACTCAAATCGACCTACGTCGACGCCTTGCCCGAATTGGTGAATCCGGAGACCAAGCGGCTGCACACGTCGCTGAACCAAACCGTCGCCGCCACCGGCCGGCTCTCTTCGACGGAGCCGAATCTGCAAAACATCCCGGTCAAAGGCGACTACGGCCTGCGCATCCGCGAAGCCTTCATCGCGCCGAAGGGCCACACTCTCCTCTGCGCCGACTATAGCCAGATCGAGCCGCGCATCCTCGCGCATTTGTCGCAGGATCCCCGCTTGCTCGAAGTCTTCGAGAAAGGCGAAGATATTCACATGGCGACCGCCATGGACATTTTCCATCTCCCCGCTTCGCAGATCACCCGCGAGATGCGGCGGGCGGCCAAGAGCGTGGTCTTCGGCATCGTCTACGGCATCAGCCCCTTCGGCCTCTCGCAGAACATCGGCGTGCCGCAGGCGGAGGCCAAGAAGTACATCGAAACCTATTTTGAAAAATACGCGGGCGTGCGGGCTCTGATGGACCGGAATATCGAAGAGGGCAAAACCAAGGGCTATACCACCACCATCCTGGGCCGGCGGCGGCCGATTCCCGAACTCCAAAGCGGCGATCCCGTGCAGCGCGGCTTCGGCGAACGCATGGCGGTGAACAGCCCCATCCAAGGCTCAGCCGCAGACCTGATCAAGGTCGCGATGATCAATGTGAATAAGACCCTGCATCATGAGATGCCGCATACGAAAATGATCCTCCAGGTCCACGACGAATTGATCTTTGAAGTGCAGGAGAAGGACTTGGACGACGCGAAGCGGCTGGTGAAACACGAAATGGAACATGTGGGGAAGCAACTCGGGCTCTCCGTCCCGCTCAAAGTGGACCTGGGCACCGGACACAATTGGCGAGTGGCGCATCCATAACCGAAACCTGAGGGAGGTGACCCATGCAGAACGCACGTCTGTCATTCGCGTGGTTGATCGCAGGCCTGAGTCTCAGCGCGTTGGGATTCCTGCTGCTCGTGGGGCAGCCATTCACGGCAAAGGCCCAAGAACAGAAACAGTTTCAGTATCGAATCATCGAGGTGCTTCCCGACACCCACAATATGCAAACGAAGCTGAATGAGTTCGGGGCGAATGGATGGGAATTGGTGGCGGTCTCGATGGGCAATATGACGGAGCCGAGACTGATCTTTAAGAAGTAACGCCACTAACTCATATCAACGGATAGCCGGTTTCATGATCTCCTTGTGGCAACCGTCTGAGAATCCCTTCACTGTCGAACAACCATGGACCTGTTCCTAAGGCATGGACGGAGAAAAAGCCTGAAAAATATAGCTATCCATGACCATTTATTTGGGCATCACACCTGCACTGATGTGCACAGAGACATCCATCCGTGCAACGAGGCCCCTAGATGGTGGTACGGCAATATCCCCGGTTTCCCGCAACGTTTTCAGGGACACTGGTCTATCAGAACCGGTCGCATGCCATCACGCGATCAGTGGATATCTCGCGCACAGGCTGCCGTCTCAAAAGCAACGCCCCTGTCTTCACCGGCATGAACGTGGATCTTTTCTTGTATGTCCCCGGAGAGGAGATCCCTCTTCTCATTCAACAGGCTACGGTTCGCTGGTCCGGCCAACCCGGCATCGGCATCGAATTTCAACGCCTCGCCTTTCCCCATCAGGAACGGCTCGACACCTTCCTCCGCCAGCTCATCATTGCGGCCTGCAACTGACCGCGCCGCGCCCAAGCACGAGACCGGCAACACCCACGCGTGACCTCGCCTGCTGATGTCCGGAGAGGTCGCCGGAGATAAGACACCGTATCGTTCGCGTACCTTATTTCTGTATACATTCCACTCCGGTTGGCTTTCGCGTGATATTTCAGGACGATCCGTTGATTCCGGATTGTAGGGTGCATCCGTTTCCCTACAAGAGCCTTATTGTCACCATGTCAGCCACGCCATATTGCCCAATATTTGCGTAACTTCGCATGATGGATCTTCGGCATTAACCTTGCTCAACACAAGGTCATCATGAAAGTCATCTGCGCATGGTGTGAACAAGAAGGGAAGGAAACGCTCATTGGCGAAGTCGGGCTATACGGCCGGGGCATGACATCCCACGGCATTTGTGATGATCACAAAAAAGTACTGTTGACACAGATTAGAAAGCTGAAGATTAAATAGGATACAACGCTTCACGGATGGAACCACGCTTAATCAGCAAGATCTTCTCAACCAGAAGACGCGGTGACAAGTTTTTCTGATCCGTTGCCGATTAGACCTGCGCCTCCCGTTTCTGCTAGCCCCCAACCAATCTATATCCCCACTACGCTTGCACGGTATTCGAGAATCGTCCCTTCCTCCTTGACAGCCTTCGCTTCAGCATGTAACATTTTGTGGCATGACAGCCAAACAGTTCAGACAGGCGCGGGTTCGGTTGGGCTACACGCAGGCAAAGCTGGCGGAGGCGCTGCAGCTCAGCCGCATGACGATCAGCCGCTATGAGGCGGGCACCTGGGAGGTGCCGCTGGCGGTGGAGATGGCGCTGGATCAACTGGGCACGGCGCAACTGCCGATGCTCGGGATGGTGGCGGCCGGTTCGCCGATCGAACCGATCACGCAGGCCGAACTGGTGTCGGTGCTGCCCCCGCTGCTGCGCCAGGGAGAAACCTTCGCGCTACGGGTGAAGGGCGAGTCGATGAAAGACGACGGCATTCTCCCCGGCGATCTGGTGGTCGTGCGGAAGCAGAGCACCGCGCGGAACGGCCAGACGGTGGTGGCCCTGGTGAACAACGAGGCGACGATCAAGAAATATTACCGCACGGAGGGCCGGATCGAATTGCATCCGGCGAATGAGGCGATGACACCGATTCTCGTGTCGCCCACCGATGAGTTTCGCATTCAAGGCATCGTGGCGGGCGTGATCCGCCACTTTGAATCGTGAGGTGATTGATGGCCACCGCGACACAACCATTCCTCGATTTCCCGCCACAGACTCACCAGGGCACGCCCGTCATCGGCACGTCGTCGCACCTGCTGGCGGCGCTGCGAAAGAGTGCGCTGCCTGCCGATCCGCCGAACGGGCTGGTGGTGCTATCCGGCCATTCCGCCGTGTATCGACTGGGGATCTGCGCAGCGGTCGATCGCGCCTTGGCCGGTGAGCCGGTGCTCTACCTGGCCGGAGCCAATGTCTTCGATCCGTTTCTGGTTGGGCGTTTGGCAAAGGCCGGCCGCGTTGCACCGGCGCGGGTGCTGCAACAAATCCACGTATCGCGCGCCTTCACCTGCCACCAGATGGTCCGGCTCGTGACTGATTGCCTGCCCTCAGCCTTGCGCACCTACGATGCGCGGGTCGTCGTGCTCTCAGGCCCGCTCGAAACGCTCTACGACCAATCGGTGCCTGAACAGGAAGCGCTGCGGCTCTTTCGCACGATGCTGTCGGCGCTCCGGGACCTCGTGAAAGACGGCGTACAACTGGTCTGCGTGAGCCCTCTCCCGGTGACGGCGCCTGCATCGCGCCGCGGGTTCTTGACGACGCTGCGCGCACAGGCCCATCGGGCCATCGACGTACACGAGGGCGAAGACGGGATCTGGCTGGATGAACGGAGTGGCGCCGGGGCACGGCGCTGGGGTATTCCCCGGGCGGTATGGGCCAGGTTATGAACGATGGGCCGCACTCTTGCCACGTTTACGCAATTGCTCCAGCAGGAGATCGACTCCTGGAGCCGCTACCGGCGGGCCTTGCGACGCGAAGACCAGCAGGCGCTTGACGCCTTGTTTGCCGCCGCCCGCCACTATGCCCCGGCGGGGGCCTATCTGGCACGCGAGACGCCGTTTGAGGTGATGCTGCTCTCGATGTTGATCGAACAACACAAAGACGTGATGACGTTGCAACAGAAAGTGACAACGCTTGAAGCCCGCTTGCTCGACAACCAGACTCCGGGGGTGGCTTCTTGACGTCTACCCGGCACAGGACGGCATGGTGGTCTGGCTCCTCGGCGAGGATGGGACTCGTCACCGTCTCCTCGACCCGTTCGTGCCGACCTGCTATCTGGCTGCACCAGCCACGCTGCGCAATCAGATTACGCGCTGGCTCTGCCGAGCCTCCTGCCGGATCGACCAGCGCGTCGTCGAACGCTACGAACTCGGCGCCCTCCGTCCTCTGCGCGTGCTGGAAGTTGCCATTCATTCGCCCGCGCAGTTCGTCCCTCTGACTCGCCGGCTGATCGAGACCTTCCCTGAGGCGCAATTCTTCCACATCGATATCTCCCTCCCGCAACGCTACTTCTACGACCGCCAGCTCTTTCCCCTGGCCTCTTGCGAGGCTGACGTCACCAAGGACGGTGGGATTCTCGCGATCCAGTCGCTGGAGTCGCCCTGGGACACCGACTACCTTCTCGCGCCGCTCACGGTCATGGAACTCTCGCCGGAGAGTGACTCGCCGAATCCGAATCACGGAGGACGCGGCGCGCTCATCGTCCGCATAGATGGCGACGAACGAATTCTGGAAGGTGATAACGCCGACGTCGTGCGCCGCCTGCATCAGCTTCTCACTCGGCATGATCCGGATCTGCTCCTCACCGATTGGGGTGACTCCTATCTCCTCCCCCGTCTCATCACGATGGCCCAGCAGTTGCGGCTCCCGCTCGCGCTCAACCGCGACGGCGGCCGGCCGATCGGATCGAGGAAAGCCCATTCCTATTTTTCCTATGGCCGCATCGTCTCGCATGCCGGCGCCCGCACCCTGTCCGGACGGCTCCATCTGGATCGACGGAACTCCTTTGCGCTCGCTGAAACGGGACTCGCCGGCCTGATCGAACAGGCGCGTGTGGCGAAAGTCGATCTGCAACAGATGGCCCGCACAACCACCGGCACCGGCATCACCTCGATGCAGTTGGAGACTGCCTGCCGGGACGGTGTGCTGATTCCCTATCGCAAGCAGGAGCCGGAAGCCTTCAAATCTGCACTCGAATTGCTGCACACGGACCAGGGCGGGTTGGTCTTTGCGCCGATCATCGGCTACCACGAGCAGGTCGGCGAGCTGGATTTCTCCTCGATGTATCCCTCGATCATGGTGCGCTTCAACGTCTCGCCCGAGACGGTGAATTGCCGCTGCTGCCGCGATGAGCCGGCGGCGCGGGTGCCGGAAATCGGCCACCACACCTGCCGCCATCGGCAGGGATTGGTGCCTCGAACCCTGGCACCGTTGCTCGACAAACGTGCGCGTTACAAGCGCCTGATGGCGGCGACCGTGAACGCCGCGGCAAGAGCGCTGCTCGACCAGCGCCAGTCCGCGCTCAAATGGCTGTTGGTCGTGTCCTTCGGCTATCTCGGCTACAAGAATGCCCGCTTTGGCCGGATCGAAGCGCACGAATCGGTCACGGCCTACAGCCGAGATATCTTGCTGCAGGCGAAAGAGATCGCGGAGCGCCAGGGCTACCGCATGCTCCACGCCATCGTCGATTCGCTCTGGCTAGTGAAACCTGGTGCGGGGCGCTCCGAGTACGACGCCCTCGCGCAAGTCATCACGGAGGAAACGGGACTGCCCATCAATGTGGAAGGGATCTATCGCTGGATCGGCTTTCTTCCCTCGCGGGTGAATCCCAAGATGCCGGTGCCGAATCAGTTCGTCGGCGTCTTCGAGCATGGGGGGATGAAGATACGGGGCATCGAACTCCGTCGAAGCGATGCGCCGCTGGTCGTCAAGCGGGCGCAGGCGGAGATGCTGCGCTGCTTGGGCCAGGCCTGCACGCTAATCGAGTTGCGCAAACTGGTCCCCCAGGCCTTGGAGATCGTCCACGCCTATCACCGCTATCTCCGCGAGGGCCATGCGACGATTGAGGAACTGGCCATCACAAAGTCCCTCTCGAAAGAGCCGCAGGCCTATCGCCACCAAACCCTCTCGATGATTGCCGCTCAGGAATTGCTCGCGCGCGGCATCGCGCTCCAGGCCGGCGACACCATCCACTACATCATCACGGATGCACACGCCGCCTGCCCGCCGGATCGCGTACGGGCGGTGGCAGGGCTCGACGGCACCTGGAGCTACGATGCAGCGGCCTACGCCGCACTGCTCTATAAAGCGGCGCTGGCTGTGCTCAGCCCCCTGGGAGTGACGGCGAAAGACCTACAACAAGACGCAAGTCGGCCAACCGCCTGCGTGAATCCAGAACTACCGATGGAGCTTGATCACTTGAAGAAAACAAAGAGATCGAGAAGGCCGGCCCGATAAAAGAGGACCGGCCTCCACGGAATGGTTGGCGCTTAGGGAGTTACGGGCATCTGCGCTGGTGCGGCCGCCGGCGCGTCGCCGTCTTTCGCGTCGCGGGCGCAACGGAAACCCATCCAGTTCATCGAAGTCTTGGGATCCGTGCCGTTGCGCTGCGAGACCCGCACGCTCGGTGTGCTGTCGATCCAGCCGCCGCCACGGAAGGCTTTCTGCGTGCCCGTCTCAGGCCCCTTGGGATTCTTGTCCGGCGCGTTCTTGTAATAGTCCTTATCGTACCAGTCGGACACCCACTCGGCCACATTGCCCGCCATCTGGAAGAGGCCGTAGGGGCTCACGGAATTGTCGTATTTGAACACGGAGATGATCGGCGGATAGAGCAGCAACCGCTCCGGACGATCGCGCACGGGACCGGACAAGCCGGTCCGGCCAAAGTTCGCCCGCGACAGGCCGGCCATTTCATTCCCCCAGGGGTAGATGCGCGTGTCGGCATGGCCCCGCGCCGCCTTCTCCCACTCGGCTTCGGTCGGCAGGCGCTTCCCTGCCCATTTGCAATATTCGTCGGCTTCGTACCAGGTCACATGCATGATGGGGTGAGCCACCATCGTATCCTGAAAGTTTCCGCCGTCGAACTTCCAATCCACTTGTGGCTCGCGGTTCGTCGCCAGCACGAATTTCAAATACTGCACCGTACTGACTTCGTACTTATCGATATCATACGCGTCGAGATAGACCGACCGCTGCGGCATCTCCACCAGATAGGCATTCTTATCCGTTTTCCTCTCGCTGCCCATCGTAAACGGTCCCGCTGGAATGCGGACCATCTCGTCATAGGCCGGCAGCTTCACCCGTTCAGCGGCAAGCTTGCGCCCTTCCGCCGTCCATTCCTGCTTCACATCGCCCACATCCATCGCCCACACCGTTCCGCCCACTCCCACCAACCCTGCGACGACAGCACCGGCCAAGATATTTGTCATTCGCACGACAACTCCTCCTTGCTGATTACATGCCTTGCTCTTTCGGTTCCGGACCGGGCGCTTGATTGAACTCTTCCAGCGGCTGAAAATTCAGCGGCAGCTGAAAGAGATAATCCGTGACCGTCCGCAATTTCACATGCTGGTATTCCACGATCCAGCTGCCGTCTTTCTTCGCCAGCTTCATGGGGAAATGGATATCCGTGGCCAGCCACTGGTAATACACCTCCGTCCGATCCCCATGCTTCGTCACCACTTCATACAAAACCGTCGGATGCCCTTCACGGACTTCCTGGCCGATTTCCTCCCGCGAGACTTCGCCGTCCAACTTCTCCGTCACCATCAAGTCCTGCTCCGCGCTGTAGGAAAGGGTCTTGAAGCGTTTCATCCGCGACAGCAGCATCCACACCACCTGCTTGTCCTTGCGCACGATGCTGACGTTCACCGGCCCCATCGTGTGGTGTTCGATGCGCCACATGTTGTCACGGTAATAGATGTTGGCTTTGCCGGTGCGGCCGTCGATCTTGGTGATGCGATCGGCGGTAAATTCCAGCGCCCAGGCGGGCACGCTGGACATGAGCACACAGGCAAGAATGAGCGTTGTAGCGGTTCGAAGCATAGCCGCCCACTGTACCCAATCCGGGGGGAGGATTGCTAGATGGCGCGCGTCAGAGGGAGAGGACTGCGGCCCCCTGGAAGGATCCGGCCTTGAGCGCTTGCAATGCCTGATTGGCGTGGTGCAAGGGAAAGCGAACGGTGTGCGGGGTGATCGGAATCGCGGCCGCCTCGCGCAGCAGATCGAGGCCATCCTGCCGCGTGTTGGCCGTGACGCTGCGCAGGACTCGCTCCCCGAACAAGTCACGGTCATAGTCGATGAGGGGAATCGGCGACATATGGATGCCCGCCAGCGCCAAGGTGCCGCCTCGCTCCAACGCACGCAATGCAGGCGGAACCAGCTCTCCCGCCGGAGCGAAGAGAATCGACCCGTGGAGTGTATCAGGCGGCAGATCCTGGGCGCCGCCGACCCAGATCGCGCCAAGCGTGCGCGCGAGGGCTTGATGCTCGGCCTTCAGGGAGCTCACATAGACCTGACAGCCCCAGTGACGGGCGATTTGAATCGCAATATGGGCGGAGGCCCCGAAGCCATAGAGCCCGAGCCTTTGGCCCGGTTTGATCCCGCTCAACCGCAACGCGCGATAGCCGATGATGCCCGCGCAGAGCAGCGGCGCGGCGGCGTCATCGGAAAAGACCGGCGGGATGGGATAGGCATAGCGCGCCGGCACGACTGCGTACTCCGCATACCCGCCATCGACCTGATAGCCGGTGAACCGCGCCTGCAGACAGAGATTCTCCCGGCCGCTTGTACAGAATTCGCATGTGCCGCAGGTGCCTTGCAGCCAGGCGATGCCGACCCGATCCCCTTCCTTCAGCCCCTCAACTCCGGCGCCCAGCTGCGTAACGATCCCAACCACTTGATGGCCGGGCACCAGCGGGCGTTTCACATCGGGCAATTCTCCCTCGATGACATGCAGATCGGTGCGGCAGACACCGCAGACCTGCACCTTCACCAGCACCTGACCTGCTCCAGGGACCGGCATCGGCAGGTCTCTGAGCTGCAACGGATCAGTTGAAACATCCCCGGCACGGTCGAGGACCATGGCCTTCATACAAACTCCGACGACTCGTGGGGTGAGAATCGGCCAGCAGCCTCGGGAGCCGGGGCTGCTGGTGCCGCAAAGTACGATGGGTGCGGCAGGAGAAGACTACGGCTTCTTCGCTTTAATGCACTCGATGTCGAGACGGATCTGCACGTCATCGCCGACCGCCAGTCCGCCGCTATCGAGCGTCTTGTTCCAGACCATGCCGAAATCCTTCCGGTTTATCTTGCCTTCACCGGTGAAGCCCGCGCGCGTATTGCCCCAGGGATCCTTGCTCACTCCATTAAAGGTCCCAACGAGCGCGATCTCCTTGGTAACGCCATGCAGTGTCAAATCACCCAGCGCCGTATAGCCTTCGCCGGTCTTCGCATAACTCTTCATTTTATAGGTCATGGCCGGATATTTCTCGACATCGAAGAAATCGGCGGCACGGAGATGGGCATCGCGCTTCTCATGGTTGGTATTGATCGACGCCGTATCGATCGTGGCTTCGATCGTCTTGAACTGGTGCGCCTCCGCATCCATTTCCACCACGCCGGTGTAGCGCATAAACCGGCCCGCCGTCTTCGAGACGACCATGTGGGACACGCGGAACTCGATAATGGAATGGTCGGGGTCCAGATTCCACTGCGCCATTTCCGCCCCAGCCATAGCTGGCAGACTCGCCGCCAACACTCCGATAAATAGACTTGCTCCCCAGCTCATTCTTCGACGCATACAGCCTCCTCCACACCCGTGATCCATTGACAGCCCAGCGGTTTCGCGCACATCCTCATTTTTTGGCATTGCCGGAGCCGGCCTCGGACGGGCTCGACGAGTGAATCGTCACCGACTGCACCTCCCGCGAGGAGGCTTTCGCCCCGGTCCGCATCCGCACATGCACATCCACCGCCTCCGATCCGGCATCGCTGGGGAACGGCGGAAACGGCTGGGCCTGCACGATCGTATAAATCCCCGCCTCGTCGACTTCCCGCGCTCCCGATCCTTTTTCAATCTGGATGAGCTGTGCCCGCCCGCTCGGATAGAGCCGGAACCGCACCCGCACCGTTTCGCTCGTCGGCGCATGGCGAACATGCCGCACGGCGCGGCTCCAACTGCGGCTGACCAGGGTGCTGATCTGCTGCCAATAGGCCCGGCTCTGATCCGGCGTCGGCAACGGCAGCAAATCTTCTTCGGCCACATGCCCCCCGGATACCGGCACCACATCCGGCTGTTCCTCGTCCGGAGCCAGGTCACCACCGACGGTCTTCTCGCGAATGGGCGTGGACGGCTCCGCCGCGTCCGGCACCTCGGCGGCCCCCAACGTGATGTAGACCACACGGCTGAGCACCCGCTCGAACTTGCCCTCTCGCAGACGGGCAAAGGTGACTTGCACTCGCGCCGCCTTGGGAGGGATCGATAATTTTCCGGCAGGAATCGGTTCCAGCGCCGCCGAACCAGTCATCACCATGGGCGCCTCACCCGGCTCCAGCGTCACCACCTGCCGCTCAAACAACACCGATTCGCAGATGGCCACCAGAGGCGCGCTCCCCTGCGCCACCCCGCCAATCGTGACGGCGAGCTCAAGCGGCTTCCCGAGCTGAATCTCCCCCGAAGCATCGGCCGTCGTCAGGTCAATCGTCGCCCATCGCGTCCCGGTCATTGCCGAAGCAGAGTTGGTTGTGGAAACGGCCGAGGCGGGCTCGGGAAAGAAGGTCAACTGAAGCGCGCACACCCCCAGCGCACCGGCTGCCAGAACAAGAAAACTTGGCGCGGAAGAGCGCATGTAACCATCCTACTCAGGCTCACGATCGAGTGCAACCCGATTTTTCTCGAATCGCACGTGCCTCCCCCCTCAACTTGGCGTACAATGCGGCCATGCGTGCGCTCGTGAAAACCGCTTCCGCCCCGGGCCTGACGGCGATGACCTGTCCGGACCCGGCCCCGGGTCCCTACGATGCCCTCGTGCAGGTGAAAGCCACCTCGCTCTGCGGAACCGATGCCCATATTTATAATTGGGACCCCTGGGCCCACAGCCGGATTCACCCCCCGCGCATCATCGGCCATGAAATGTGCGGCGAGGTCGTGGCCGTCGGTTCCGATGTGACGCTCGTCAAGGTCGGCGACTACGTGGCGGCTGAATCACATATCACCTGCGGCCAATGCTTCCAATGCCGCACCGGCCAGGCGCATGTCTGCCGGAACTATCGCATCCTAGGGGTCGATCGAGACGGATCATTTGCCGAATACGTCGCCTTGCCCGAAAAGGTGCTCTGGCACACCGCGGCGGCGCTGCCACCGGAATGGGCGTCCGTCCAGGAACCGCTCGGGAATGCGGTGGATGCGGCGCTGGCGGAAGATCTCACCGGCCACACGGTCTTGATCACCGGCTGCGGTCCGACCGGGCTCTTTTCAACCGCCGTCGCGCGCACCGCGGGTGCCGCCACCATCATCGCCTCCGACGTGAGCGACTATCGTCTCAATCTGGCCAAACAGGTGGGCGCGGACTACGTACTGAATGCCAAGACCGAGACGCCCGCGCAGATCGCCGCCGCCATTCGCGACATCACCGCCGGAGAGGGCGTGGACGCGGCGCTGGAAATGTCCGGCAACCCCAGCGCCTTGCACGTAGCCTTCGGCGCTGTGAAGAACGGCGGGCGCGTCACGCTGTTCGGCATTCCGACCGGTCCCATTGCGTTCGACCTGGCCAACGAAATCATCTTCAAGGGCATTCGCGTACACGGCATTACCGGCCGGCACCTCTTCAGCACCTGGTATCGCTTGGCCGGTCTCTTCAAAGCCGGTCTGAACATCAAGCCGGTCATCACCCACACCTTCCCGATGAGCGACTATGCCAAAGGGTTCGAGTTGATCAATTCAGGCCAGTGCGGCAAAGTGGTGTTGTTTCCTTAAAGATGGGCACGGGGTACGTGGCGAGAGGCAAGAGGGCTGAAAATCAAATCGGATGACCCTCTAACCCCTAACCCCGCGCCTCTTGCCTGAGACAGACAATGGCCTACACCTCTCTCAAAAAGATCCTCGTCCAGTCCCTCGCCGACATCCGTGCCGCCGGATTGTATAAACACGAGCGGCACCTGCTCAGCCCGCAAGGGACCGATATTCGCGTGGCTCAGGGATCGGTCGTGAACCTCTGTGCGAATAATTATCTGGGGCTCGCCAACCATCCGGACATCCGGCAAGCCGCCACCGAGGGATTGAACCGGCACGGATACGGCATGGCCTCCGTGCGCTTCATCTGCGGCACCCAAGACCTGCACACACGCCTTGAACGGACCATCAGCGATTTTCTGGGAACCGAGGAGACCATCCTCTATGGCTCCTGCTTCGATGCGAACGGCGGGCTCTTCGAAGTGTTGCTCGATGAGCAGGATGCGGTCATCAGCGACGCGTTGAATCATGCCAGCGTGATCGACGGCATTCGCCTCTGCAAGGCCCAACGGTTCCGCTATGCCCATGGCGACATGGCCGACCTGGAAGCACGGCTGCAAGACGCCCGCGCCTGCCGGTTGCGCCTGATCGCCACCGACGGCGTGTTCTCGATGGACGGGGATCTGGCCAAGCTGGACCAGATCGTGAACCTGGCCGACCGTTACGACGCCGTGGTGATGGTGGACGACAGCCATGCGACCGGCGTCCTGGGGCCCAACGGCCGGGGCACGCCGGGGCACTTCGGCGTCACGGAGCGCGTGGACATCGTCACGAGCACATTGGGCAAGAGTCTCGGGGGCGCGGCGGGGGGATTCACCTCGGGACGGGCGGAGATCATCGAACTGCTGCGCCAGCGATCCCGGCCCTATCTGTTTTCCAATGCCTTGCCGCCGGTCATTGCCTCGGCCGCGCTCAAAGCCGTGCAGCTGGCCGCACAAGGCGATACGCTCCGCGCGCAGCTGCAGGACAACGCCGCCTTCTTCCGTGCGCAGTTGAATGCCCTGGGGTTCCGTCTGGTACCCGGCACCCACCCGATCATTCCGGTCATGTTAGGGGAAGCCGCGCTCGCCACACAAATGGCCGATCGCCTGTTGCAAGAAGGGATCTATGTGGTGGGGTTCAGCTATCCCGTGGTACCGAAAGGGCAAGCCCGCATTCGCGTGCAGATGTCGGCGGCGCACACCAGAGCCCAGTTGGAGAAGGCTGTTGCGGCCTTTGCCACCGTCGGAAGAGACTTAGGCCTCATTCCCTGAAGCGGGCAAGAGGCACGAGGTGAGAGGCGAACCGTCATCGTTCTCCCTCTAGCCCCTTGCCTCACACCCCTCGCCTTGCAATCTATTCCTGAATCGCCCTGATCCGCTTCTGCTGATAGGCATTACGGACGGCGGTATAGAGATCCAGCGTCGCTTCTTCGACGCCTTGATACTTTTCCAGATTCAGCGAGCGCTCATTGACGATTTCAAACACGCGCCCTCCCAACTGGATCGTGGACGACGTCATGCGATTCTTATGTGCGATCACCGAGGGCACACCGTTCACTTCGATAATCGGCGCCACCAGCCAGTTGATCGGATTGAGCGCAATATCGCCGAGGAACCCGGCAAAGTCTCGGACGTTGAACGGCGGCAGCAACGGCAGCACCAGATAGGGGCCTGGCGGCACCCCATAAAAACCCAGAGTCTGACCCGTGTCTTCCTCGGGCGTCTTCAAATCGAGGTGTTGCGCAACGTCGAAAAATCCGCCGATCCCGGCTGTCGAGTTGACGAGAAAACGGCCCATCTCGATCCCGGCTCCCTTGGCCTTGCCCTGAAACACATTGTTCAAGAACCGGGGCGGGAAGCGGAGATTATAGAAGAAGTTGCTGATGCCGACCTGCGCGGCATTCGGCATGATGAAATCATACCCCTTCGCGACCGGCTTCAACACCCAGCGATCGACCTGCCGGTTGAACTCGAAGATCTTCGTATTGAAGGGCTCCCAGGGATCATATTCTTCAACGGTCTCCTCCCCGCCTTTGGCGAAGGGATCGAACAGATCATCCGGCGGCGCGGCTTGGCCGTTTCCCTCTGGCCTGACTGGAACATCATTCGCCGCCAGCAGCCCCGGCGCTTGCCCGTCGCGCACCCCCATCGACGCCCCAGGCCCCTGCGACGTCGATCCTGGCCCACTGGCACAGGCAGAAAGCCACAACGTCGCCACCACTATTCCAACGCCCCGAAACACTCGCGTCCGATCAATCCTCACTCCGGCCTCCTTGCACACGATTCAACACCGTCTCCCATCCGCCGCATTTCCCCGAATGGGCATGCGGCGCACTGTATCAAAAGTTCCCGGCTTCGCCAACGCCAATCGCAATCCCCGTGAGGCGTTGATCATCGAGACTTGCGATCTCACATCCGAGTGGCCCGCTGGATGAACTCGGCCCACCGGCGGAAGTACGGCGCCCCTCCGGCCTGATAGGTGTTGTTGTGATCGGCGCCCCGGATCACATACCACTCTTTCGGAGGTGTGGCCGCCTCAAACACCTGGCGCCCCAGTTCGATCGGAATAATGTCGTCTCGATCGCCGTGAAGGATGAGCTTGGGCAGAGAGAGCTGCGGAAGCCGGTCGATCAACCGGAATTCCGCTCCCAGCAGCCAATGCACCGGCGCACCGCCGTAATGGTATTTCGCGACGGCTTCGATGGAGGGGAAGGACGATTCGAGAATCAATCCGGCCGCCGGTTGTTGCGCAGCCAGCTCTCCCGCCACGGCCGCACCAAGCGAGCGGCCAAACAGGACGAGCCGATCGGGACGAATCCGCCTCGTGCGCGTCAGATACTCATACGCGCCCAATGCATCCTGATAGAGCCCCGCTTCGCTGGGCCGGAGGTTCAGGCTTCTCCCGTACCCCCGGTAATCGAACAGGAAGACCGATATTCCCAATTGGTAGAGGAGCGTCAGATTCTCAAGGCGGTGAATGATATTGCCGGCGTTCCCATGGCACCAGAGAATCACCGGACGGTCCGCCTGCGCCTCGACATACCAGCCAAAGAGCTTCGCCCCGTCGCCGGACTGAAACCAGACCTCCTCCAGCGGCAATCCGCTGAGGCCGGCCCAGTCCCGCTCCTGCCAGGGCTCCGGATGATAGACGAAGATTTGGTCGAGAAGGCTCACGGCCCAAGAATAAACGAACTCGCTGATGCAGGAAAGCGGTTGTCAGAAATCATTCGTTGCGTTATACGGTAATCCTTCCTATCTTTTTGAGTGTCACACCGACTAAGGGAGACTGCCATGAAAAAGACTCTGATGACTATCCTTGGTGCCTTGTATGCCACTGCGATTCTGTCGGGCTGTTCCATCGGCATGGCGCTCTCAGGCCATCCAGAGCCCGATTTCGACTACATTACGGTAGGAGCGAGTCGGGAAGAGCTGGAATTTGAACTTGGCAAGCCCATCTCTGAACAAGTTCTCACTGATGGCAAAAAAGAATCCGTGTACAAGTATGAGATGGGGAACACCGTCAATGCAGGGCGAGCGGCGGTCTGGGGTTATGCCTGGTTGACCATTATCGGAATCCTCGGAGAGCCCATCTATGACTTGATTGAACTGTCCCAAGGGCACGACGAAGAAACACGCGTCATTTATGATGCTCAGAACCGTGCCATCGAAATATCTGGCTATATCCCCCCTGCTCTCTCTGAAACAGAGAAAGCAGCACGAGCCGCCCAAGAAGAACATGTGCGGAAGCGGCCCAAACCCTCGACCGAACGCCAGACGGGACCCTCTACTCCCCCTCAACCATAACGACAGGGTAAGAATACTCGAGTCTAGAAATAGAACAGTCCTGAAAAGACCACATCGTCATCACGGTCTCTGTGGTTGTAATCAAGTCGGAGCGAAAAGTTCTGCAGAATCGTCACGCGTTGGCCCACAGTCCAGCGCACGTCGTCACCGTGTTCTCCGAGCGCATAGCGAAGGTACGTCCCTGAAATCAGCAGCTTCCAGCGATCCGTAAGGTCCGCCAACAACCCGACCGTGCCGCCACCGCCAATGCGATGGCGCTCCTCGTACGCTTTGCTGTAGTTGGCTTCTGCTTCCGCGAAGGCAAACCACAATTCACGCCTCAGCCAGTGACTTTCCGTCGAACCGCCCATGCCCGCATTGAACACCCCGTTGCTGCACAATTGGCAGGTATTGTGATGGATCGTGTTCATCCCGATTCCAAGCTTCCAGGAGGGCGCATGGAACAGGCTGTCCATGGGAGCTAAGGACACCATGTTGAATAACGAAAACCGCTCCAGACGGACCTGCGATTCATTCAGGCTCCGGCCCATGCTCATGTTGTACCAATTAGCCGGCGCATACTTTCTGATGGCCAATGAGACGATTTCAATTTGCGCATCCGGCGTATAGCCCCGCTCTGGGTCAAGAATGTCGTGATACGCCCCGCGGAACGCTACCTCCTCGAAAGGCCGATTATTCCTCCAGCCAGCACCTACCCCAATACGCCTGGTCTCATGCCCAGCATCAGGACGATCGACAAAAGGTTGCACCTCCATGTCTGGAGATGGCGTCTTTAGCTCCGCGCGAGCGGACAGTATAATTTTATTGCGATCCCGCCAAGGATTCTCCTTCTCACCGGCCCCTTCGCTCCTCAACAGCAGATAATCTGACGCAGTGTCCAGAAGAAGAACCCTGCGAGCCTGCGGGACCGCAGAAAACGACTCGCTCCGCGCCTCATCTGGCTTCTCTAAAAGTCGCCGCAACCAGCGATCTTCTTCCTGGTCAAGCAGCTCCCGTTTGCGTTTGACCAGCGTCAATCGTGACGGGCGGTACACGACCGCGCCGACAAGCCCCTGCTGCGCCAACACGGCGCGCATACTATCGGCGGGAATCGTGTAGTACGGGAACTGGTCGGCCAGCCGGAAGGCCGTGTCGGCGGCATCCAAGAGGGCCAGGATGTGATATGAGCAATTCTCGCCGAAGAAATAGTAGTCGAAGGTCGCATTCCCCATTTCCCAGGCATGCATGAGCAGACGGCGGACTTGGTCAGGCGTCAGATTGAGCCGGTACTCCCAAATATCCCGGTTCTCGATATCCCGATACTCCTGCACCTTGAGATAGTACGGAATCGTTGAAAAATACCCCGGGTACATTCCGAAAATGCCTTTGATCGGATATTCGATTCCGGCGTCCGGCGGTAATTCCGCGGCGAAGTTGATCGTGGACGCCAGTATGCGCGTGTGCGGAGTTTGGCCCTTTTGATCGATCCTGAGAAACGTGTGCCCAAACATGGACGAGGGATTGTTCATGAACCCGGTTGGGAATATGAGACTGATTCCCTCCACATCGAAATCGGCCAGCCAATTATTGAATCGCTCGCACACGAGAGGCCGTAATCGTTCCGGATCAAATGCGAGCCGCTCTTTCAGAAAAGAATACCGCGCCACGAATGCGCATTGGGCCGGCTGCTTCGATCGCCCGACAAACTCGTCGGAGAAAAACTGCGTCAATGTGGCCGCCAATTCCGCCTGTGGATTCACTTTCCCGTCCGGCGCCAGGAAAAATCCTGGGGCATCCTGCTCGCTCGTATACCCGCCCCACAAATTCCTCCGGTAATGAAGCAAGACCTGCCATTCACGAGTCTCCGCCAAACGCAGGCCATTCGCCCGGGTGACTAACTCGTCAAGATAGGCGCGCGAAACATCCTCGGTCGCCCAAACAGGCCCCGCGAGGCTGAGAATGATCAAGGCAGTGGTCAGGAAGGGGAACAAGGAGCAACGTAGAGGTAAAAATAAAAGGGGTCCGGCCATCAGCCGGACCCCTCCGCTTCTTGGATTACTTTACAATGGCTTGAGCCAGCACCGGATGGGTCGCGATCGTGGCATTCAGCGCCTTCACCATGGCCACGGGTGAAGCCTCGCCCGCTTTCACCAAGGAGGTGTAATGTTCCTGCGCGAGGGCGAAAAATTCACCCTGGTGCTGAGCCGGCACCCCCATCAGCGTCGCCATCGACGCCAGGTGCTCACCCTGCCCCTGAGCCATCTCCTGAGACAGGTTCTCGAAATTCAACTCCGCAAACATCGTCGCCTTATGTTCGCTCATGATCTTGCCGTCATTGGTGCAGCCGGAGGTACCCGAGCTGATTCCAAATGTCTGGCTCCAGAATGTGCCGTTTGTCGTGGCCATCAAAACCTGCGGCGCGATGTCCTTCTGGTTCTTATAATCGCCCCACGCCAACTTGCCGAGGCCACAGCCTGGGCCAGTGTCGGGATTGGCCGCCATAGCAAGGCCTGCCTGCATGCCAAACAGCACTGCTACAGACAACAAAAGCATTTTCTTCATAGGTCCTCCTCCGTTAGTAGTATTAATAAAATACCAATCCTACCGGTCATCAACCGGGTGGGATTATACCCTACTCCGTCAATCTCGTTAAGAACTATTTTCTCGCCCACTATCCTAATCGGCTTGCGACATCTTCGCGAACACAGGATGCCGCGACATCGCCTCATCAAGCGCCTTGATCAACGCACCCGACGAGTTCCCGCCTTGGCTTTCCAGCTCGCGATAGCGCTCCTGAACGAACGCAAAAAACTCCGCTTGGTGATCGCCAGGCACTCCCAATAGCACCGCCAACGCACTCAGATGTTCCCCCTGGCCACGGGCCATATCCCCCGCTAAATTGTCAAACGTAGCCGCTACAAAAAACTCCGTTTTGTGCTCGGCCCACACCTTTCCATCATTGGTGCAGCCGGACGTTCCAAAACTGATCCCGAACGTCTGACTCCAAAAAGTCCCGTTCGTGGTAGCCATGAGTATCTGTGGCGCTATATCTTTTTGACGTTTGAAATCTGACCAGGCCAGCTTGCCCAGCCCGCAGCCGGGACCCGTGTCAGGATTCCCGGCTGCCGCCGCGATCCCCACCTGACTCAGCCCAATGAGAACCATAACGAGTACGCTCCGCAACACCTTCATTAGGAACACCTCCTTAGAAACTAACAGCACAGACCGCCCCCCGGCCACCTGAACTACATATAACCGAACCAACTGTTTTCACCTACTCAAATAGTTTATGGGCCGCTCCCTTCACCTCTGGCATAGCGCGGCCCACCAATGAAATCACGCGTGCGTTCGCTTTCCCGTTGGCAAGGAGAATGGCCGCCACGCTGGCAACCTGCTCGATGAGCGCCGGATCGAACAACCCATGGGTATCAGCCATCACGCCGATACGAGTGAGCCCCTGCGGGTTTACGGAACCGCGACCGGCTGCACACCGAGCGCCTCCTGCACGGTCTTCCACTCGAAGGTGAACGGCTCGGAGGAGCGTTTCGGAAGCGCGGCCAGCTCGGCCTTCAGGCGCTCCGCTCGGGCGCGGCTCATCGGGTGGGTGGAGAGCCACTCCAAGCGCCCCTCGTCTTTCTCCGACAGCTTCTGGAAAAAGGTAATCATGCCGGACGGGTCGATCTTGGCCCGATAGACCAATTGCAACCCGGTGAGGTCGGCTTCCGTTTCCTGCGCCCGGTCGAACTTCAGCGTCAGCAGCTCGACGCCCACTTGCCGCATCAATCCGATAAGCCCCTGCTGATCCCCGGCGATGATCGCGACCACCGCCATCACGCCCATGTTCTTCACAATCCGTTCGAGCCCGTGGCGCTGGAGCACATGGTTCAGCTCGTGCCCTAAGACACCCGCCACTTCCTCGCCGCTGTCGGCTTTTTTCATCAAGCCGGTGAACACGACCACGTAACCGCCGGGCAGGGCGAAGGCATTGACGACGTCGCTCTTCACCACCGTCACTTGAAACTTGTAGGGGTTGTTCGGGATCTGGTCCGCCAGCCGCTGCGTCATCTCCTCCACCGCTTTGACGGCGGGCCCCTCTTTCATCACTTCTTGATGGCTGAGAAAATCACGATAGGCCGCTTCGCCGAGCTTCTGCTCCCACTCAACCGGAATCCGGCTGACCGCCATTTCAACCAGCAGATCGGCCCCGAACCAGAGTCCTACCACCACAGCCAGGATCGAGCCGGCGGCAGTCCCCCACATGACACGATGCCGGTGGCGTATCTGGCGCACCCGCTCGGCCGCTTGCTCGAACGGCTGGCTCAGATGATCCGGCGCCGCATCGCGAAAGGCCCGGATGAGATGCGGATTCTTGAGGTACAGGGTGCGCGCCTGCTGCGCCTCACCCCATTTCAGCACGAGATGATCGTGATCCAGTCCGCCGGCGGACACCGCGAAGGCCGCAAACGGCACCGTTTCCTGCACACCCTCTCCACCATCCCGGTCAAACGTGATGGCCAGTCCGTGCCCCTCGATTTGCACAAAGCAGGGCACGCCGCTGGCTGGCAACTCCTCACCGAAACAGAGGGCGTTGGGGGAAATCGTGGTGGCCATTTAGAGATGATCCGGCCGCTCAACACGGCAGAGAACGAAGCTCGGGAACCAGCGTGTCCTGGCGCGCGGGGAATGGGTGGGTAAGCCGGTTGCCGTGTTCAGCATCCGCTACTCGGATACCGGGATGAACTGTCTGATCCACGCGCCAAAGCTGCCTGGATTGCGGCTTTGAATATAGACCACACCAGGCCCGCGGAACCGGCACACGAGACCTTCGCCGGAGGTAAAACTGGCCACCCAGCCGGACGCGGCTTTTTCGATATTGTAGGACGTCGTGGCAGACCAGGCGACAAGGTGGCTGTTGTCCACGATGTATTCCTGGTCCGGTTTCAGCTCGATCTTGTGAATGGCCCCGAAACTGTTCAGGACCAGCGTGCCCTTCCCGCCGATCTTCAGGATGAAAAATCCTTCGCCGCCCAGCAGTCCCCGGCTGAGGCTCTGCATCTTGCTCTCGATCGTGATGGAGTCGGCCCCGGCCAGGAATCCATCCTTCTGAACCATATATTCATTCACCCCGTCGAGTTCCAAAATGACGATTTCACCCGGCACGGTCGGCGCCAGCAACACTTCGCCGGCCCCGCGGCTCGCCCGCAAGGTCTGGAAGAAGAATTTTTCCCCGGTCAGCAATTTGCGGGAGAGGGCGCCGAGAAACCCGCCTTCCATCTTGCTTTCGACATCCACCGTCGGCGAGGAGCCCACCATGGCACCGGACTCGGCTTTGATGTGCTCGCCGGAGGCCAATTCGATTCGCACCATCGGAAACGCACCCGGATATAAGATCTCGCTTTTCATCGATTCATCTCCTGAGATACGCGCGCGGCCAGCAGACAATCTGGCGGCCTATCGCGAGCGGTGATTCTGTGGAATACCTCCGGCGCTGTCAAGCTGCGGCGGAAAACCGGCCCGCCGAATCAACGGCCGTGACGGGGGGGATGGTTCTGAAACGGACGGTCGTGCGGGCGCGGCTGGTTGGGCGGCACTCCCTGTCCCTCGCCAAACCGCTGGCGGAGCTGGCGCCGGTAGGCCTGCCGCTCTTCGGGCGACATATTCTTCCACTGCTGGCGCATCTCGTGCCGCTCTTCCTGCGGCAGGGATCGGTACCATTGGCGGGCATTGCGAATGGCCTCACGCTTTTCCGGGGGCAATTCCCGAAAGCGCTGGAATCGCTCGCGCAACCGCTGCTGCTCGTCCGGCGACATCTGGCGCCACTCTTGGAACCGCTGGCGCGCTTCGGACCGCTCGTCGGGATTCATGTTCGCCCACTGCCGCGCGCCGTTGCGCAAGCGCTCCTGACGATCCGCGGGAAGCTGATCCCAGTCCTGATTGAATTTCTGCAAGAGCTGCTGCTCCGGCTGGCTCAGCTGGTTCCACGGCACACCGTGAGAATCGGCCTGGGCCCAGGCCGACAGGCTCCCTCCGCAGAACACGATGATAGTGAGCACCAGGACCATCATGGCGTCATCTCTCGCTGAGGCTCGACTGGCCGGCTGCCCTTTGCATCCGATTCCCCACGGCTCTCTCGCCGTTTCGTTTGTGGCCGCGCTTGGGATTCAGATGGCCGGATGTCTCTCTGAGGATCCACGGACTCCTTTCCCGACAGATCGGCCGCATGAAAGGGATCAACCCAGCGGTCATCACCGGTCTGCCAGGAACCCAAAAACTCCAAGAACTCCGCATCCGGAACCGGAGCGGCGTCGGGCGGCGCCGCAGAGGCCGTTGCCACACCCCACAACAGCACCGACAGCGCCCAACTAACCCGTCGTATCATCGTCGGCCAGCCAATGAAAAAATTCGAGGTCTTCGGCTAGCTCGACATTCTCCACCGAGGTGACGAGCTCGACATCGTCCAACGAAACCGCCGCATGCGGCTGGGGTGCGGGCTGCCGCATCCACAGGAACACCGCCAACGCCGCCACCGAGACCACGGCAAACCCCGAGGCCCAGGGGATCCAGGCCGGCCTCCCGGAACTGGCCGCGAGGGCCGCAAGGCGCCCCCGCTGCAGCCGCAAGACGGTCGGCTGATCCAGATCACTAACCGTGCGATCCAGCGCCGCCTTGGCCCGGCTGATCCATTCGCGCTCGTCTGACTGAAGGTCCTGGCTCATGGCCAATGATTCCCTAACTGTTTGCGCAGCGTATGGATCGCCCGAAAGTAATGCGTCTTCACGCTTCCCTCCGAACACCCCATGGCCGCCGCCGTCTGCGCGACATCCAGCTCTTCCCAAGCCCGCAACAGAAACGCCTGCTGTTGTCGTAACGGCAGCGTCCGCAAGGCCTCCTCGAGGGCAGCCGCAGCTTTTTGGGTCTTCAGCTGGTGCTCCGCGGTCGGGACCGTCGTATCGGCAATCGCCTCGAGAGGATCGTCGGCCTCGTCACCATCCTCGTCCCGCCCCAGCCAGAGCCGCCACCGATTCCGCACCCTCGTACGCCGATACCAATCGCGAATCTTGGACTGGAGAATACGATGAAAGAGCGGTCCCCACTCGGCTTCCGGTCTCGCTCCATAGTGCTCAACCAGCTTCAGCATCGCCTCCTGCACGAGGTCGAGCGCGTCATCGTCATGCCCCAGGGCAATCTGCGCCATCCGGAACGCACGGCGTTCTACTCCGGCCAGAAACCGATCGAGAGCCCGCGTCTCCTCCAGGGTCGAGATCCTCCCACTCAGACAGTATCGACCGGTCTCAGCCTGTGTCATGCCTTCGGATACGAACATTCGCCGCTCCTCATCTCGGTGCTGACGGCAAGGCACTGCGGCGCTGCACACGATTGTCGTGCAATCCGCGCCCGGGATCAAGTCGCCGGTCTTCCGTCCCGCGGCGCTGGCGCACGCAGAGCCCCTGCCACTCGTTCTAATGAACGTCATGCCCCACGGCTGGTTGACCGGGGGGAACGGCGATCCCGGAGCAGATGGGCGGCAAGAGGATCGCAGCGCGATGAAATGTGGTTATTTGGGCTTCCCGGAGTTCACAGACCCTTTGGCGCTTCCGGACGAAGAGGGACTGGGAGGAACGGACACCACCACGTCCTGCTGGGAATCCGCATCCTGGTCTTTTCCGTCATGCCCGACGCTGTAGATCACGCCGCGCTTGGGATTCACCAGCATGGGCATTCCTGTATAAGGGTCGTAGAATCGCTGACCGGCCTTGGCGATGCGCGTCACCAGATCGCCCTCTTGCGAGCCACGGCGGAGCCAGGCCTGTACACTCGCGAGACGCAACCGCGCATCGGTATCGATCACCATCCCGTTATACTGCTCCCAGGACGACAAGGGCTTGATCCCCACGATGTTTTCGATTGGGTTGGTCAGATAATCCATGGCCGTCGCCGGCGGATTCTTGATATAGGCGGCGCGCTTGGGCATCGCGCCGTGCCGTCCCTCGCCGGCCGCTTTGGAAGAGGCGTCATAATACGCCGCATACTCGTTCAAGCGCCGCTGTTTGGGCAGCGGCAGCCACTTGGCCACCATGACATGCCACGGAACATCGTCGCCATGATCGCCTTTGAGCTGCGCGTCGGCCGCCTGGCTTGCGGCGGCCAGTTCACTTTGCATCGGCCAGCGCATCGACGACTCCACCTGATCGAGCGGGCGCAGCATCGTGGCCAGAGCAGGAAGGTCTTTGTTGTCGAAGTCCGCTTGAACCAGCAGTCCGGAGGCCACCGCAAGATCATCCTGCAGCGCGTGCACCGCCAGCATCTTCACCGGCAGGGTCTTCGCCTGCCCCAATGCCGTGCGCCAGGCCTCCATATCCTCCTGCAGCCGATGAATCCCCGAATCCGCCGGCTGTCCAGATGCAAATCCTTCCGCAATATACAAGCGATGCGCAAAGAGAATGGCGGCGCAGGGCGGCGCCACCGCCTGACCGTAGCCCCAATCCTCAAACGGCATTTTGAGCCATTGCCGATAACGCCCGATCGATGATTGGGCTTGACCGATCCAATCTTTCAACCCGTCCGCTTTCGTCTTGAACTGCGCCACCGGATTGGACGAGCGGAACCACCCGTCTGCCACACTCGCCGTGGCATTGAGCGGCCCCCCACCGGAATGGCCATCGGGCCCGCCCAAACAGGCCGACAAGGCTTCCTCCTCGTTCACACCAGGCTTGCGCTCATACCCTGCTTGAATCGGATCGGCCCCCGCCTCCGCATCGAATCCAAGCAGCAGCACATACCCGTTCTTCCGTGAATCCATCGGCGAATGTTGCGGCGCCGCGGTTAAGCTTTGGAAGGCCGGACTCGGTTTCTCTTCCATGATGACCCACGCCACCCCCACCGCTCCGATCGCGATCGCCGCCAAGGCGCCCACCACGGCCACCAGCCCGACGAGCGACATGATCAGTGCCTGCGAGGTGGAGAAACAGGAGCCAATGAACGCGGACAGGGCCAGCCCGACACGGGCCAGCTTTGCACCGATTCGTGGACGAGGTTTGGCGGCCGTCGCCTGTTCGCTCGTGTGTGTTCGCGCCATGCGCCCGGACGATTGAAACAGCGCATCGACGGCTGACGCCACAGGGGCAGACGCCGGCTCCCCGGAATCTCGAGCGGCCGGCCTGGCCGATTGAATGCGCCGAGAATCAACCAACCGAACAGACTCGCCAGTTCTCACCCACGCCTCTTGTTCCGGCACAGGCGGAGGCTGGGGCACGGCGGGGACCGAGTCCTCCACTGCCGGAACACTGACAGGCGATACCGCAGAGGGGCCGGCAAGGTCTACCGCGTGGTGTGCCGGCTCGACGGCCGCCGCGCTGTGGGATACCCCAGGACTTTCCTTCGTCCCTTCCGAACGCTCGTAAACGGGAGACTCCACCATCGGAATGGCATCATGACTCAAGACCTGAGGAGCAACCAGTTGCTCCTCCTTGTTCAATACCGGTTCGCTGACCGCCGCCGGCTCTCCCGCGGAAACCACCTGACAGGCCTCCGGCGGAATCAATGGCGTTACGCCAAGCGAAGCGGGGCTCAGAAGCTCCTCTCTCTCCTCATCGGCCACCGAGGAGATCGCCTCACGTGCTGAAATCGTCCGGAATTCGTCGGGCTGCACCAACGGGTCAGGACTGGCTACGGCAGGACTGAAGACCTCCCGCAATGCAGCCTCTGGTGCCGAATCTAAGGAAGCGGGCCCGCCTGAAGCGACAAACCGGAATTCGTCCGGCTGCACCGGCGGTTCGGAATGTACTGCGGCAGGACTCGAGACCTCCTGCGGCAACGGCTCAACCGGCGGCGCAGCCTCCATTGCCGGCTCGGCAACCGGTGCAGGCTCTGCCGCCATTTCCATCGATGAATCACCCCACGACGCGGCAGTCCCGATTTCCGGCGAGGGAGGAACCAAAACCGGCTCAATCGTATCGGCCATCGTCGGGGTCGGAAGAACCAGAGCCTCTGGCTGATCGACTGCCGGTGCGACCTCCTGAGGAATCTCCGCAATAGCTTCCGCGGGCGCCACAGCCATGTCCACAGCGGAATCCGCTGGGCGATGTTCAACCGGCTCCACCAGTGGAATGGTGATAGGAACCTCTTGCGCCTGCTCACTGATTATGGCCTGGGCCACCGGCTCCGGCGGAGTCTCCATCACCGGCGTGGGATCTGCGGCTGGGGCCTCGTGAACCGCAGCAGCTGGCGCCACTGATTCCGCAGGCGGAAGCAAGACTCCCGTTTCGCGCGGCGCATCAACTGGAGCAAGATGAACTGGCTTTTTTGAGGACGACGATGAGGGGCCATATTTCCAGGTGCTGAAAATCGACTCCCAGGAGAATCCTGTATTCTTAGGCGTCTCCGTTTTCTCCGGAAGAGGCGGATTCTCAGACGGTGATATCGAGTCGGCCGGCGGCGGCCCTGAGATCGGGGCCTCACCGCTGACTGGCTCCTGCGGAGAATCTGCAGGACCGGCCGAAAGTTCCTGAGCCTGCTCCCATGTAGTTGAAGCGTCCATCGGCTCAACGGCCGCAGACAGCGGCGCGTCTGCCGGTGAGGCTAAAGCAGCTGGAGCTGCCTCACCTGTCGAAACAGGCTCTTCCACAGAATGCGATGGGAAAGATGCTTCCGGGGGCAAATCCGGGCTTGCCGCCTCAGGCCTGGCCGAGGCCGTATCGGGAGCGGTCCAGGCTGACAGACTCCCCGCCTGCGGCTCGGCTTGAACGGCATCCGACAAAGCAAAGAACGGAGACTCTGTGGCTACCGAGCTCGCCGACCGGGTTTCGATGCCACTGGACTCGTCGGCATGGGGAATCGTCACTGTGACATCTTGCACTTGATCCCACGGCATCGGGGCTGATACCGAGTCAGCGGCCGTCTCTATATTCGAAGGAGTTTGCGGACCGTTCGCGTCATAAGACCAGGGTCCTTCGGACGCAGTCACCGCTGGCGACTCCGCAGACGAAATATCCATCGGTCGTGATTCGACGCCGGAACTGGCTTCTACTGGCGGGATGGTAACCGTGACCTCTTGCACCTGATCCCACGGCATCTGAGCCGGAACGGATTCAATCGGTTGAGCCGGCTGGACCGCTTGCGGCCCCTCCTCTACGCGAGAGAGTGGCGTATCCGTGACAATGGACTCGCTCGTGATGTTCAACGCCGGAGAATCGGGAATGGGAGCCTGAGAGGTCGATTCGGAAGACACCACCGGCTCGCCGACCGCGGCCGCTTCTGTGGCATGACTGTCCGATGAATAGTCGGTCCGAGGATCCGCTCCCGAGGCACTCTCCGCTTCGATCTGGCCCTGCGCAGACTCAGGCAGCGGTGAAGAGATCTGCCAGTCCGTGATATCGGACTGATAGCCGGATGACGGGGCGGAAGAGCCCTCTTCCCCAACTCGGTCCCATGGCATCACACCGGACACCGGCTCGTCGGGCCTCAGCAGAGTATCGCGAGACACCTCTGGCATCGCTGGTTCAACCAACTCAGACGGAGAGGCCTCTGATACGCTCAATTCAGCAGGGGCCGCCGCCGGACGGACAATCAGCTCTCCGGTTTGCGCATCAAAATAATTCGCCAGACGAAACGCCGGAGGACTTGCCGGTGCCAGCTCACGAATCTTGGCATACAGCTGGGTGGGCTTGTTGGGATTCTCCGTATCGGGATCTTCGAGCAGAACGTCGATGGCCTTGCCGAATTCTTCCGCCGCAGCAAGTTCATCGCCCTTTTCCTGGTAGACAATCCCCAGCTTCTCGATGAACGGCACGCAGCGGGGACCGGCCACGAGATATTCCCGCAACAGTGATTCGGCCAGCCAGTAGTCTTGCCGTTCCAACGCCTCGTTCGCCAACGCCTCGAATGCTTGCCTGGCCGGCAGCAGACTGCCGAGGCGTAGATGCAGCGTGGCAAAGAGCCGGCGAGCCTCCAGGTTGAGGGGATCAAGGGCCAGCAGTTCCTTCAGCGCCGCTGACGATCGCCCATACTTCCCGGCATTCATCTGGGCAATGGCGTCTTCGAGCAGCGCGGCCTTCTTGCTATAGTCGGCCCCACCCCGCTTGCTGTTCAGGGCTGTGCTTTTCTGGTCGGGTTTGAGTGGCGATTTCTTTGCGGCACGCACAATAATATCTCTATTCTCTCTTGTTCTCTCTTGCAGATCCGAAAGGGTTGTCAGTCTTATCGGTGACCGATTCACGCGACTTAATCGGAGTCCGCGCCATCCGGGATAGCGAGGGAACCCCTTTACCATGCAAGCGATGCGCCTCAGACCAGGAATGCCGTCCATGGGTCAACCCATTGATCTCTCGTGAAAATTATTTTTGTGACGCCCGTCACTAGCCAAGCAGGCTTTCCATTTTTGAACACTCGTGCAGGATCCGCCCACTCCTTGCTCACGAAACCGGCGATAGGCGACGAGCTCCATCTCCTGCTCTCCCACTGCCCACTCCGAACCGCTCAGTGGGCATCCACGGAATTCCGTGATGGGCTCAACCTTCAGAAAATCAGCAGAAAAACCGATACAGCCTCTGCGGAAGAGCAGGCGATGGCTGGAATCCATGCGTCCTCGCCTCTGCACATGATAGTGCGTTTTTCAATGATCCAACGGTAGGAACGTACGACGATGAAACGCGTGGTCATCACCGAAGTCTTGCCCGGCATGGTCCTCGCCAAACCGGTCACCAATGCCAACGGGCTCCCGATTATCTCGGCCGGCACCACCCTGGATGACGCCATGATCGACCGGCTCAAACGCCTGGAGCTGACGTCGGTCTATGTCGAGGGAGACGCCGGAACCGCTACCGGCAAGACCTTGGCGGAACTGGAAGCCGAGCTGGAGCACCGCTTTCGCCGCGTCATCCGCGATCCGCTCCAACAGAACATCCTGGCCGCCCTTCGCCTGCACCTCCAGCAGACACACGGCGTTGCCGGCACAGAAGGGGAAGCCTCCACGTCATGAGCGTCACAGCCACAGATTTCCGTCAGCGAATCGGCCAACTCGGCGACCTGCCCACCCTGCCGCACGTGGTGCAGAAACTGACCTCGATGATCGGGCGGCCGAATGTTTCCGCCGAAGACATCGGCTCCCTGATCGAAAAGGATCAGGTGCTGGCGGCAAAAGTCCTGCGCCTGGCGAATTCGCCTTTTTACGGATTTCCTTCCCGCATCGCATCCGTGCCGCACGCCGTGGTGATCCTCGGCCTTAACGTGGTCAAAGGGCTCACGCTCTGCGCGACGGCCTACGACATCATGAAAGACGCCGGCATGGTGCAGTTATGGCGGCATTCGCTCGGCGTGGCCATCACCTCGCAAATCCTCGGCAAACACTTGAATATGAAGAACCCGGAAGAGGTCTTTGTCGCCGGCCTCCTGCACGATATCGGCAAAGTCATTCTGTACGTCAAATGGCCGGAAGTGGGCACCAAGATTCGAGCGGCGAATCCAGCTGGCGACCGCCCGATGTTTGAAGTCGAACAGGAATTGTACGAGGTCTCCCATGCCAACGTCGGCGGATGGCTGGCCAATGCCTGGCATTTGCCGACCGCGCTCCGGGAGCCGATCATGTTTCACCATCAGCCGGGCGCGGCGCAGGAGGCCCCCCTCCAGACCGCCGTGGTCCATGTTGCCGACATCCTCGTCAAAGGCATGGCCTGCGGCAATCCTGGCGATGACCTGATCCCGCCCCTCTCGCGCCAGGCCTGGGAGCTGGTGGGATTGACCGACGAGACTCTGGCCGGCTGCCTCGCCGCCGCGTCAGAGGAATTTCTCGCCATCGACGACTATCTATGACCAAGTCCACACCAACCCAGCGGGTGCTGATCCTCCACAACGACCCCGTCGAAATGGAATCCCTGTCGAGCCTCCTCACCAGCGCGGGCTACCAGGTCGTGGCGGGGGATTTGTCCAGCATCGCCCTGCATGAACTTGTCCATGACCCGCCCCACCTGATGCTGGCAGCAGAAGGGACCAGCGGGCGATCGGTCGAATCTCTGACCCGGCAGCTGAAAAATGACCCGTTTTTGGGGCGGCTGCCCCTTATCGTCCTCATCCGCGAAAGCCGGCTCAACGATGTCGACTGGGGCGCCCTGCACGTGGATGACTATATCTGCCTGCCCTATCGCCCCGACGAAATCGTCCATCGGGTGCGCCTCTGCATGAGCCGGCTAACCCGCTCGCTCGATGCCAATCCGCTAACCAGGCTTCCCGGCAACACCACGATCCTGTTTGAAACCACGGCACGGATCGAGAGCGGCAAACCCTTCGCGCTGGCCTATCTCGACATCGACAATTTCAAGTCCTTCAACGATCGCTACGGCTATGGCCGTGGCGACGAAGTCCTCGTCGTCACCTGCCGCATCCTCTCCACCGTCGTCAGCGAGCTGGCGGGAACAGAAGGCTTTGTCGGGCATGTGGGCGGCGACGATTTTGTCTTCATGAGCGCGCCCGACCGTATCGACGCCATCTGCGAGACCATCATCAAGCGGTTCGATCTGGTGATTCCTGACTTTTACGACCGGGAGGAGCGCCTGCGCGGCTATATCGACTCCGTCGATCGGAAAGGCAACCGCGAACAATTTCCCATCATGAGCTTGTCCATTGCCGTGGTGACCAACTGCCACCGTTCCATCGACCATCCCGGCGATGTCAGCAAGATCGCATCGGAACTCAAGAAACGCGCCAAAACGCTCCAAGGCAGCGTCTTCGTAAAGGACCAGCGTACTCCCGACGCCACCGCAGCCCACCACGCCGCATAACGGCGCAACACGCAGGGTTCGGCTTTTATTTTAATTGGGGCGATTAGAAGAGGGATTGTTCGTCAGAACAAGCGAATAAGACGATCCGGGAAGGCCCGTCCTACTGGCACGGCTCGAAATCATCGCACGCATCCGCTGTCACACGGGACCCCACCTCATAGACATAGCCGGACAGGATCGCATGTTCCACGTCGCGGCCCTGCTTCGTGAGGACCTTCCCACATCGCAAACAATGCTGGACGCCTTCCCAGGACGCCTCTCCGGCAAGATGCTGAATGGGCTGGCCGGACTCAATGGCATGCTCCGGCACGAGCACTTTCCGAACCTGCGCCACCAGTCGATGCACATGATCGCCAGACTCCAGCTCGGCATCGTCCAAGACCAGCACCAGAAGGCCCAAGGCACGCACAGGATCGCCCTGTGCTTCGTCAAGCAAGCGTTGTGCGAACGCCTGAACCTTATCGTGTAGGGGCTGTGAGTTCATAGCAAGTACCCGTTGTCCATCTGATATCGCTCTATCGGCTGGAATCGGGAAAATCCTGAGGCCCATCGGAAGCCCCCCGGTAAAAATCTGCTCGTCGGTTGTCTCTCCACGCCCCCTATGATAGCTTCCCTGGTGGGATCGTTCGTCCATTGTCGGCTAGGTCCAATACGTATTGAGGGATTGTGGCTAGAGATTTGTTCCTGTCATCGCCGTATCGACCCCGCCGAACGGGACGCTGGCTTGGCGCGGCCTTGGCACTCCTCCTGGCCATGCAGCCAATGTCGGCCTACGCCGAATCCCCGGGAACCTCATCCGGCAAGATTACCCTCGATTTCAATGAAGTCGATATCCCGGTCTTTGTCCGGTTCATCAGCGAGTTGACGGGCAAGAACTTCGTCCTCGACGATACGATCAAAAAACAGAACATCAAGATCTCCGTCTTTTCCCCCACGAAGGTGACTCCGGATCAGGCCTATAGCATGTTCGTCTCCGCGCTGGAGGTCAGCCGCCTGGCTGTCGTGGCCAAGGGCGGCATCCATCAAATCGTCCCCATGGGCGAACTGCCTCCCGAGCGTGGTGTGTACGTGTACAAACTCAAGCATGCCAACGCCACCGACCTGGCCGCCGTGCTGACCAACCTGGTCGCCCGATCGCAAACGGTCGCCCAGACCTCGCCGGGCACGAGGCCCCCCATGCGGCCGCTGACCGAATTCGAAGCCCCCGTCCAAGTCTTTGCCGACAAAGCGACGAACGCCATTGTCATCAGCGCCACCAAGGCGGCATACAGCCGCCTGCAATCGGTTATTCACGATTTGGATACCCGCCGCAAACAGGTGTTTGTCGAGGCCGTCATTTTGGAAGTGCAGGTTGACCGGCTTCGACAGATCGGCACCGACCCCCTCCAAGTCATCGGTTCCGGCAAAGCAGGAGCGCTGCAGGGGATCGCGGGATTCAATCGCGCACCGGAAGATCTGGCCGCCATCGCCCAGACCATCAGCGGCGTCGCCTCGGGGGGCACCGCCGCCGTTCTCAACACGGTCAATGTCCGCGCCTTCCTGCAGCTGCTCATGAGCCTTACGGACACGAACATTCTCTCGACGCCGCAAGTCCTGGCCGCCGATAACCAGAAGGCCAAAATCGTCGTCGGTGAAAATCGTCCTTTCCCGACCGGCCAGGCCCAGGGCATCACCGGCGGCACCCTCGTCACCATTGAGCGGAAAGACGTCGGCGTCACACTGGAACTCACCCCCCAGGTTCTGGAGGACGACCTCATCCGCCTGGAGCTCAAACAGGAAATTACCGCCATCGCTGAAAACGTGGCGCAAACCATCGGATCAGGCACCGCCAGCATCCCTGTCGGTCCCACCACGACCAAACGGTCCATGGAAACGACCACCATCGCCAGAGACAATCAAACCATCGTGGTGGGCGGACTCGTGCGGGACAACGTCACCATCAGCGAGCGAAAAGTTCCCCTCCTCGGGGATATCCCCTTGATTGGCTGGCTTTTCCGGTTTCAAAGCCGCCAGACAGAAAAACTCAACCTGCTTGTTTTCCTGACTCCCCAGCTCGTCCGGGACGAACACGACATGGCGGACCTCAGCGCCAGAAAAGCCAAGGAAATTAATATCCTCCAGCGGGATAACCGGATTGAAGAGCCCACCAGGCTGAAGCAGGATGTCCTCGAACGCCTCGAACGGCCTGCACCAGCCTCTCCCGCGCCGGCTGAACCGAAAACTCCCTAGCGAACCGACTTCATATTCACCGCATCCCCCATCCGCTGAATTTCGCATGAGTGACAACGAGACATCATGTCCCGTCACGTCCGCATTCCTGCGACCACGGGAACAAACTGCCGTCAGCGACCGATCGTGAGCCAGATAAACGGCGTCAGGTAATACGCCACGATGGACGAGAGCAGGCCGAGCACCGCGCCAAACAGGCCCGTCACGTAGAGCCCGGCGAAGGGAGAGAGGAACACGATCAGGATCATCAATACCGCAATGGACCGATGATCTTCATAGAATTGCCGGCGGCGGTCGCTGGTGAGCGACTCGGCGAAGGAACGGTCAGAGCGAATGGGCATAGCCGGAGTATAGTACAAATCTCACGGCCAGCGCAGGCACGGCAGCCACACCCTCTCCAGAAATATCACCGGCACAAGAGAGACAGCCGCCAGGGCGTTCAGAGTAGAATTGTGGCATTGGCCATATCCTCCCTGGAGATCGACTCGATGCTCGTGACGCCGGACAGTCATCGTCGGAACCGACGGCAGGCATTCGTGGTGGCGGCGCTCGTAGCCTGGGGCGCGATCTTGCTCGGCTGGGCCGCCCCTCCGTTCTGGCTGCTGCTGAGTCTCAGCCCCCTCAGCTATTGGTGGGTGCGGCGGCGGGCGCTCCGGCGGGCGGCGGTAATGCGGCAGCCGTTTCCCGAGGAATGGGAGCGGATTCTTCGCGAACGGGTGGCGTTCTTCACCGCACTCGATAAGGCGGGACAATCACGCTTCCGGCAGCTGGTGCAGATTTTTCTCGACGAGGTGCGGATCACGGGCATTCGCACGGAGGTGGATGAGACGATTCGGGTACTGGTGGCGGCAAGCGCGGTGATCCCGATCTTTGGCTTCCACGACTGGGAATATCATCAGTTGCGGGAGGTGCTGATCTACCCGGACACCTTCGACGATGCCTATCAGCACACAAGCGAGGCGTCGATCGTGGGGATGGCAGGTCTCCACCATTTGAGCGGAGTGATGATTCTTTCGAAACCCGCGCTGCTCGCAGGTTTTGCCCCTGATCCTGGGACCCACAATGTCGGGGTGCATGAATTTGCGCACCTGGTCGAAATAGAAGCCGGCGAGTACGGGCTGCCTCCCGAAGTGCCCTGGATGGCGGTCCGCCAATGGGTGCGGTACGTGGGGCGTGAGCTGGCGCGGCCCTCCAAGCATGGCGCCCACATCAACCCCTACGCCTATACGAACGAGCACGAATTCTTCGCGGTGCTGGCGGAATATTTCTTCACGTCGCCCGAGCGGCTGCAGCGCCGCGATCCCGCCTTGTACGCGCTGCTGCGGGACCTCTTTCACCAGGATGCCGGCGCGCTGCTCTCGCTGGTGCCCCGGCGCCGCCAGGGGATCAGCCGCAACGCGCCCTGCCCCTGCGGCAGCGGGAAAAAATACAAGCACTGTTGTCTCAAGGACCACATCTCAAATGGCGTACGGAAGTCCGATCAGTGACGCGAGGCAATATTCCTGGCCGACACAATAAGCGACTCTGCGGTTACGTCGCGACCACAATCCCCATTGGTGAACATAACAAAACGTCTGTTAGGGGAAGTGCCCTCCTATGGTGCATGGAAGCCACACATGACTTGCGCATCCCGCGCACAACGATCCGAGACTGGGTGTCCAGCCGGCATTACCGCAGCACCACAGGCATTCCAACGGACGTCATCGCAAAACGATATAAAGCCGGTGAATCCGTGGACGATTTGGCAGTGGACCATGGACGGCGGCGCCTCGAAATCGAAGCAGCCATCAGGTGCGAACTCTCCGTCGAAGCCGCCTGAACGACCCGTCTTCTTTCTTGACCGATCTCTGGGAAAGAATCGTGTGGCCTCAGCGCTCCGTCAGTCTGGTGCCACACTTCACATCCACGTCGATCACTTTCACCACGATGCCAAGAATGAAAAGGGATGGCTTGCTCTAGATAGGGGCGGGAGTTCGCAGGACTTCCAATTATCGAAGGTGGGTGGCGCGAACGGCGTAGAGATGACGGTGAGTGTAGATGGGGCGGGCACAAACATCCGCACGATCACTCTCCGACCACCAATTCCGCTTCTAACGGATGGTCTTTGCGAAAGCGGCTGACGCCAAGCACGCTGAAACCGAGGACATGCCCCGCCTCGTCCACCCGTTCCATGACGGCATCATGAGCCGTCGGGCGCATGAAGCCGGGCGCCTCACGGAATTGCACTTCGAGATAGTCCGCTTCCGGGTCAAACCAGACTTTTACTTTTTCGGCCATATGGTTTCTCCTGACTTCAGTCGATCGGTCAAATAGGCCGTCACCACAAACGCATCCTCTGGTGGGCACTTTACCACGACGCAGAGCCATTTCCCACCAACCAGCGTTTGCGCGTAGAATTCGTAAAACAACTGCACGGTGTCGTCCGATCGAGACAGGCGCACTTCAGCCGGGGCTTGGAGCACCCGCTCAATCTCTGCCTCCATCCCTGCCATTTCCTGATGTTGAAGGATATGCACGACCCGCTCATCGGTCAGCCTGACGGAGCGCCCGAAACAATCACGGATAATCTTCATAGCTCTCCCTGAAACACGCGATGGAGCATGGAGTGAAAGAGATCGTCCAGGCGGCGGCGGGAAGCGGCTTGCTCAGCCTGCATGGCGCGGATCTCGGACACGCGGGCAGCGAACTCCTTTTGCAGGAAAAGTGGCGGAAGCGGAACAGGCAGAGCACGCAATTGTGTCATGTTGATGCTCGCGAGGTTCGTCGTCCTCTTGGCGCAACCGAGGAAGTACCTGCGGGCCTCGCCGGTCAAAAGGAACTTAGCGAAATAGACCGGATCGAGCTCCGACTGCTCAACACGCACACGAAAGACATGATTTTGGTGGATGTAGTTTGGGAGGTCTTGCTCCAGCATTGCCCCACGTCCCAACTTGTCGAAGTCGCCGCCTTCTGTGAGCAGTACGTCTCCCTTCCGCAGCGCAAGTTCTTCGACTTCTTCCGGCAACGCCTGAATCGTTTTGATTTCTGACAGATCAAGATGCCCTGCCTGCACGTTTGCCACACGAAGGTAAGGAACTTCGACAGGCAACCGTCCGTTGAACTTCCGGCCCTTCGCAACACCAGAGACAACTTCAGCGATTTGTCCCAGCTTTGCATGGGCGTGTGGCTTCTTCGCATTCTCTCCAAACATTTCGTGGAAGAGGGCTGGGATCAGGTCGGCGGTGCGGCGGTCGGCTTGGGCGCGTAGCTTCCGCAACTCGTCCGCTTCGTCCAGCAGCTTCACAATCCGCTCTTGCTCCACCAGCGGAGGAATAGGAATACACACTTGGCGGAGATCTCGCAAAACGATTCTTCGTATAGCCGAACCAGATTTCCGGTTGATGGCGTCTCCAAGCACGGCCTCGGAGCGCAAAGCATAAGCGAGAAATCGTTGATTCAATACATCTTGCTTTGGACGAAGGATTGCCAGCGATGAAAGAACAACGAAGTCGGCGTCGAAATCAATAACTGCCACTTTGCCAACCGTACCATCTTTGGAAAAGAGGACATCACCTGGCAAAGGACGGCAGTCGTTTCGTCTAAGCTCCTCAAAGTCTGAGGGTGAGATTCGCTTGCATGATGCAAGATCGATTATGCCATTGTCATCCACGTGCGCCACTGTAGCGAATGGATAACCTTCCTCTGTGAACGGCGGCGTGCGATGAGAACCATCTGTTATTCTCTCGCAGGCATCAGCCAACGGTTTGGCAATCCAGCCGCTCATTTCTTTCTACCGATTTGGCCAAGCAGAGCGTTGCCGCGCTTGACGATTTCACTCTCAAGCTCAAGCACCTCGCCGAGAATGTCAGCAGGCTTGTCATGGTTGACGGCTTTTGCTGTGACAGGTTTATAGCGGCCTGCGGCGAGACTCCAGTCGTGCTCCCGAATCTTCTGAACCGGCACCCGGTAACTGTTCGGCCCTTCTTCACGGTTCGGCCATTTCGCCAGTGTGTCGGGAATGTCGTTGGCCTCGATTGGCGTGCGCTTGTCGTCCAGGCTGTAGCCGTCGGCGGTGAGGTCGTAGAACCAGACACTCTCTGTCTTCTTGCCCTTCTCAAAGATCAGCGCGGCGGTGCCGACGCCGGAATAGGGCTTGAACACGCCGCTCGGCAGATTGATCACCGCTTGCAGGTCGCACTCGGTCAGGAGCAGCTCGCGCAGGCTGGTGGCGGCGTTGGTGGAGCCGAAGAGTACCCCATTGGGCACGATGACGCCCGCGCGCCCGCCGGGCGCGAGATGGTCGATGAACCATTTGAGAAACAGCAGTTCCGTCGAACGGGTATTCAGCTTGTAGTTGAGGTCGGCCAGGATGCTTTCGTCCTGCACCTTTCCGGCGAAGGGCGGGTTGGCAAGAATGATGTCGAACTGCTGGCCCGGATAGGCGCCGCCGAAGCCAGTGGTAAGCGGGTTCAGCATGGAGACGCGCGCTTTCTCCAACTGGTGGAGGTAGAGGTTCAAGATGGCGATCTTCACCATATTCGCGTCGTTGTCAAAGCCGGTGAAGGCCTGTTCTTCGAGGAACTTCCACTGCGCGGCCTTGAGGAGCCCGCCGTCCACTAGGCCCTGCTTCAGGTCCGCCGGTTTCGTGTGCTGGCGCAAGATGTGCGTAAAGGCCGAGATGAGAAAGCCCGCTGTGCCGCAGGCCGGGTCGCAGATCCGGTGCTTCGGTTGCGGGTTTACGAGCGCCACAATCAGGTCAATGATGTGGCGCGGCGTGCGAAACTGTCCGTTGGTGCCGGAGGCCGACAGTTTGCTCAGCAAATACTCATACATGTCCCCCTTCAGGTCGTGGCCGTCATGGGCGGACAGGTCCATCCCGTGGATAGCTTGCACCACGGCGCGGAGGGTTGGGCGGTCGTAGATCTTGAGGGTGGCGCGGCTGAAGAGCAGCTTGCCGGTGTCGGTCAAGCCCTGGAGTTCATGCAGCTTTTCAATGGCATCGCGGACGGCGGTGAAGAGATCATTGCCGGCCAGCGTGACGAAGTTGCCCCAGGCGTATTTGGCCCACTTGCCGGAGAAGATGCAGACATATTTCTTGTCGAGACTGGCGAGGACGTTGTCCTTCTCCGTCAGCAATCGCAGGAACAGCAGATAGGAAATCTGCTCGATGGAATCCATCGGATTGTTCACGCCCCCGGCCCAAAGGATGTTCATGAGCTGATCGACCTTCTGCCGGAGGCCGGAGGAAAAGAAATTCGACGGCGCGGCAAGGGCCTGGGCGGCAACGGAGTCAGACTGTACAGGAGGCGTGCGCATGGAGTTCTAGAACCCTTCTTTGGTCGGCTTATGGCTTATTGGGAGACTTTTGGATAACAACGGTTTTGCAAGTTATTGAATTGCCTAGCCTTACGCCTTCCCCTTTCGTTGTTTTCCTTCGAGGGAGGAAAACAACTGGATTGGAGGAGGCATATTCGGTTTGCTATATCGCCGGGCGCGAGTCCCCACTGCGGGGTTGAGAATAATCAACAGACCCTGGTCAAGCCACTTCTTAATCTGCTTTGAAGCTGTCAGCACATCGTCTGTTTCCATCGCCGCACGAACTTCGGTATTGCCGATAGAACCATGCTGGTCAATGTGTCGGCTCACCTGTTCCCAGGCAGTCGGCCGATGCTCGTTCAGTAGAAAAACAATAACCGCTTCACGCTGAACATGCGGACGAGTCAAGTAGAGCGGCGGGTATAGCCCGACGGCCTGCATGGTGCCGAACATCATGCGGACCCCCTCGCCAGCATCGAGATTCGGTGGCGTGGGAAAGTCACGGAGATGGTTAACTAAGACGGGGTTGCGGGCATGCGTGCCGATGGTGCCGATGTTCGCAGCGGTGACCGGACCGACCAGTAATCCAGGGCTTTCTACCTCGATGCGATCGGAAAAGATCCGGATGTGCACATCGGCGGACAGACGATAGTCTCGGTGGATAAGGGCATTCGTGATGGCCTCTTTGATGACACGGACAGGATAGCTCTGGACGATGTCGAACCCGAGGGGCCCCATTTGCACGCCTGAAGCCAATTCACTCACCACATAATCGGTGGCGTCTTGAATCTGACGAATGATCGGACCAGAGATCGTTCGCGGCGGCTTGAGCAAGTTGGTGTGTGGATCAGTCTGAACACGGTTGCCGCGATAATGGAACACACGAACAGCGGCTTTGCCGCTGAGCAGGCCAGACGGCTCCTCGGCAAACAACAGCACGGCAGCACGGCTTGGGCGCAATGTCCCCTGTGCATCTGGCCTAGCCAGACCGATGTGGCGCAACGCCTCGGCGATGGGACGCGTAAGACGACGGTGCTGTGCATACTGTTTCCAGTAGTCGGTATCGAGTAACTCGATCTCGATCGGTTCTAACTGGGCTTCAACAGAAATCGTGCCGCGCGAAAAACACAGATCATTGATCTCATTCGCCGTTAGTTCTTTATTGCCCTTTTCGAGACGAACCCATGTGCCGTCATCCACAATCGAATGGATGCGGTTACTCTTCTCGATTTTTAAGAACACGACCGATCCCCTAGCTCCATCACGGAGTGTGCAGCCTATCTCGACGGGCGAACAGGGGAGCAGATTGGGCTCAGTAATGCGCGACTGAAGGTGTCGCCGAAGTTCATCCCAATTGTTTGGATTTTCCTGGATACCATAGACGCGGTCACGGCCCTTTGCCTTATCGGGATCTTCGAACCCCAAAGCAATGATACCCCCCTCGCTGTTAGCGAGAGCCACAATGGATTCGAGGACTGAGGTCAACTTCCCCGCCAATCGCTTGCATTCAAATTGGCTATTCTCCGGCCATTGGAGAAACTCGTCGATGAGCTTGTCGTCGAATGGCGGGGACAATGGTGGTGGCTGTACCATGTGAGTCATATGCTCATCCGTTCAGTTGAGCCATTCACTGAGGAGGGCTAGTGGGCAATTGTGAGCCGCCCAATGCACTTTGCCGGACGAGCGTGGACTGGCGCAAGGCGTCGAAGACTTGCTCTCGATCCTCAAATCGGGCGAGCGCGGAGACGCCGCCCAACTGGTTGAACTGACTCGCCGTGAACAGCGTCATGTCTCCTGCCAGAAAGCGGCGAAGCGCCGCAGGATCTTCGGCCAGCAATTGCGCGGTGGCATCGACCCACTTCTGCTCACTGTACCGGAGGTTGAACCGGGCGGCGATGGAATCGACCGTGTCCGTCACGATGGCGTCGCGCGTGGGGAGCGGCTTGCGCCCGAGCGCATGATAGACAAAAGCCGGTGTCGTCGCCGGCACGCCATAGGAGACGATCAGCTTGTCCGGCGAATAATACATCTCCGGGCGATGGTAAAACCGCTCATTGAGAATGGCTTCGATGGCGTCGTCGTCCTCAGCTTCTACGGCGTCTTGCAGCGCAGGCGTCTGCGCAACGAATTCTTTGATATCCCGCTCGTAGCCGCCACGGAAGGTCATGACATCGACCTTTTCGCCATTGGGGCCGACGATCCGCACCTCCTGACTCACGAGGGTGTCGATCCCCTCCCAGGTCGGGATCTCGCGCTGCGGCCGTTCCCCCCGAGGAAGATCCGGTTGAGCTTCTGCCGCCACACTGTTGCCGCCATCGCCCTGGGCATACGAATCCGTTGAGGCCGGGGATTTCTTTTCGCGCGGAGCCTTCAATGGGACCGAGTAATTGTATTGGTCCTCGAAGTATTCCGCGACGGCACAAAAGTCGAGGAGGTAGAAACAGGCCTTCTCATAAGCGGTGTGGCCGATCATGAAGGTATAGCGACGGGTCCCCCGGCCTTTGATCTGAATATATTCCGTCGGCGAGAACACCGGGCGAAAGAGGCCGATGTTCAGCACGTCGCGGCAATTGTAGCCGGTTGAAAGCATGTCCACGGACACCGCAATGCGCTCGTGCCGTTTGCCGTCACGAAACTCTTTCGCCAGCACCGATGCCTCGGGGATGCGCGAGGTGATGGTCAAGGCGATGCCGGGCTGCAGCTCGTTGAAGATCTTCGTGAGGTTGGTGGCATGTGCCTGATTCACGGCAAACACGATGGACTTGCCGATGGCCCCTGCCGGATCTTGCTGCGCCTCCTTCAGAAAGGCTTCGCACATCAGCCGGTTCCGTGCCGGCGTGAAGATCTTCTTTTCCAGATCCTGGATCTTAAAACTCTCTTCCTTCTCGTTGACGACGACGGCCCAGCCGGACTCAGCCAGCGCCTTAGTCGTGATATCGGAACGGAGGTCGAAAATCTTCGGCAGACAGAGGAACGGGCCTTCCGAATCTTTGACAGCGTCGATGATGTCGTAGCGAAACGTGGGGAAGCCCGGCTTGCACCCGAAGTAATGGTACGTGTCGCGCAACTGACGCGCCTCCAGCGCCTTGGGATTCTCCTCGGCCAATTTCTCAATATCGACGTTCTTGAGATAGGCCTTGGGCGTGGCCGTCAGACCAATGCGCGTGGCCTGGAAAAATTGCACGACTTCGCGGGCATCGCCATAGATGGACCGATGCGCCTCATCGTTGATGACGAGATCGAAATAGAAGGGCGTGAACTCGTCTCGATAGCGGCGATCGGTCAGCAGCGATTGAATGGTCGCGATCACGACGGACGATCCCAGCAGCTCACCGGTCCGGCGAGCGGTTTTGTAGATCACCGGCTTGAACTCCGGCAAGACGGCGGCAAAGTCTTCGATGGTCTGCTTCGCCAGCTCGATGCGATCCACGATGAACAGCACGCGTTCGGCATTGCGGGTCATGAGAAAGCGGCGAATCAGCGCGGCACAGAGCAGCGTCTTGCCCGTACCCGTCGCCATCTCCAGGAGGAACTTCCGCAGGCCTTGGGCATCAAAGTGCCTGGCAATCTCATCCATGGCGTGAATCTGATAGCGCCTCAGCGTGAGGCCGGGCTTGAGCTGGCGGAGATACTCGGGCGTGATGAGTTCGCTTCCGAGGGGACGCGGCGGCTGAAGATTCTTGAGCCGGGCTCGTTCAAGATCATCACGCGAGGGCAGCCGCTCGATGCGGTAGGCGTCGCGCTGGCCGGCCCGCTCATAATTCCAAAACCAATGCTCGCGGCCGTTGGACAATATGATGAAGGGAGCCTTGAGGCTCCCGGCATAACCACGGGCCTGTTCTTTTGCATCGTAGGGATCACGGCCTTCGCGTTTTGCTTCGAGCACGCAGAGTACCCGGCCTAAACTGTCCTTCAGCAGATAATCTGCCCGCCCATTCCCTGTATGCAACTCGAACTGAACCTGCTGAGGATTCAGCAAATCCCATCCACTAAATTCCAATGCTTTGTCGATGAGGACACGGGAGAAGGCTTCAGGTTGGCTCATTGCCGATCGACTCCCTCAGGCTCGCATTAGCGCCGCAGCTTACCCCTTTCCCCGAGAGAAATCATTAGCCCGAAGTGGCACGAGACGTGAGCCGTGAAAGGTGAAACGCAGGAAAGGCTCAGACGTGCTGAGCGTTAAGCCCTGAGTACCGAACAAAGGCATGGTAAAGGCATGGGGTGGATGACGGGTTTCGAACCCGCGACCTCCGGATCCACAATCCGGCGCTCTAACCAACTGAGCTACACCCACCATGCAGGGAGAGACTTGGAAGCACTGTGGAAGGGGGGATCTTAGCAAAGAGGAGTAAGGCCCCGCAACCAGACCGACTTCGGGCTATCCCCGTGCGTCGAAGGCGGCCTGCATCTCGTTCACAATCTCCGTCACGGTCGCGGAAGGATCGGCCGCGTCTCGTATGGGCCGGCCGATGACCAGGTAATCGGCTCCGGCCGCGATGGTCTGCGTCGGCGTGGTTGCCCGTGCATGGTCATCCACGCCTTTTCCAGCCGGCCGCACGCCGGGCGTGACGATGACGAAACGAGGCCCGACTTTCTGCCGGATCGCCGCCGGCTCTTCGCCGGACGCGACGACGCCGTCGCACCCCACTTCCGAGGCCAGGAGCGCCCGCGCAGTCACCAAGTCCTGCACCGTCCGCTGGATGCCCATTTCACGCAGGTCGTGGCTGTCGAAGTTCGTCAGCACGGTGACGGCCAGCAATTTCAGAGAGGAGCCCTCGCGTCCCTGCACCGCCGCGGTCAGCGCCTTGCGGTTGGCATGGACCGTGAGAAAGTCGACGCCCATGGCGGCGACCCGCGCGGTGGCGCGGCGGACGGTTTCTTCGATATCGAGAAATTTCAGATCGAGGAAGACCCGCATATTGCGATCAAGCACCCGCTTGATCATGTCCGGCCCCGCGGCGGTATACAGCTCCAGTCCGATTTTCACGAACGAAATGTGGCCCTGCAGCCGATCCAGCAGCCGCTCGGCTTCGGCCGCGGACGGCACATCGAGCGCAAAAATGAGCCGGTCACGTGCGATGATTTTTCCCATGGACAATCTCCTCACTCACGACAATCCCCGCGCATTCTTGACGCTGCGCTGGTTTCTATGCTACAAAGCTCATTCTTTTTGGAGGATTCTATAATGCCTATCGTTCACAAATCGACGATTCGACAAGCCCGCCGGGCCGAACTCCGGCACAAGCGCAACCACGCCATCATGAGCGCGGTGAAGACGCTGGTCAAGAAGGTTCAAACGGCCGTGGCCGAGAACAAAGCGGATGACGCCAAGACCGCCCTGCGCAGCGCCACCTCGGCGATCAGCAAGGCCGTGACGAAGGGCGCCCTCAAGCCCAATACCGCGTCCCGTCGTGTGTCTCGCTTGACCCAGCATGTCAATGGCCTGACCGCGTCCCGCTCGTAATCGTCCTGACATTCGAGACCACTCGCGCCGATCCCCGCCCGCTTGGGGCCGGTGGTCGGCGCGGGGCATCGGTCGGCGCTCCGCCCGTCGCAAACCGGCACAGCTGCAATAACACCCGCTCCATCGTGAGCTTGGGCTGGCCGCTGCTGCCTCCCTTGAGCTGCCCATCCGCTTCCAGAAACAGCCGCATTGCGTTCTGAAGATGCGCCTCGGAAAACCGGCTGAGGAACGCCCGCACTTTCAGCGGATCCATCCGCAACGTCCGCGCGGCCTCGCCTTCACGGCCCCCTTCACGAATCTGCTCCTTCACTTTCCAGATCCGGCGATACTGCCAGGCCAGCGATCCCAGGATGCGGAGCGGCGCTTCACCCGCCTCCAAATTCCTCGCCAGAATTGACAGCACACGCCCGCGCTGTCCATCGGCGATCGCCAGCGTCAGATCGAAGACCGACGCGCCGGGCTCGACGCCCCGCAGCTGATACACATCGTCGGCCGTCGCGGGACGGTCAGGCGCGACATACGACGCGAGCTTCTCCATCTCACGGCGCGCCGCATACAGCGAGCCGCCGCAGGTTTCCTTCAATACCTCGACCGCCTTCTCATCCAGCCGCAACCCCAGCCGCTGCGCGTCACGGCCCAGCCAGGGCCCCACCTGCACGTCCCGCAGCGGCGAGCAATCGACCGTCACCGCCGCGCGCGTGAGCGCCTGGGAAAACTTCAGCCGTCCGTCCAGTTTCACGGCCACAAACACCAGCGTCGTGCTCTCGACCGGCGCCGCCAGATAGGCCAGGAGCTTCTCCGCTTCGCGGGCCGGCAGTTTCTCAGCGGTCTTCACCAGCACCACCCGGCGCTCGGCAAACACCGGCACTTCCGACGCGCAATTGAGAATCTCCGACCCCTCCGCTTCGTCGCCATAGAATAGGTCGAAATTGAATTCGCCGCCTTCGCCCAGCAGCGCGGCCTTGAGCGTGGCGACGGCTTCGTCGCGCAGCAAATCCTCTTCCCCCACCACAAGATAGAGCGGCGCGGGCGGCCCTTGCTTGAGCACGGATTGCAATTGTGTCGGATTGACGGCCGTTCCCATAGATCCTGTGCGAGTCTTATTTTGTATCCGGCGCAACGGCCGGATCGACAGCACCCGGCTTCTTCAGCCCGCCGGATTCCAGCTGCAGGAGAAACCGCGAAGCCAAATCTTCGGCGACAAAGCGGCCCGCCTGCTCCAGAGCGCGGTTTTGCAGCGCGCGGTTAAATTGCAGATCGGGAGTGATATAAAATTCCGACGACCCTTTGGCGATCTGCATCCAGACCATTTTTTTCGTCCGGGTCTCTTCCACTTTGACGACGACGGTGACTTCCGTCCGGCTTTCCATGGTCGTCGCCGATCCCGTGGTATTCCCCGGCGTCGGCGTGAGACTGAAACTTAAGGTGGGCACGCTCACCGACAGGATCTGCCCGGTCAGGACGAGATCGGCCGCCTCGGAATCGGGCACCACTTGTGCGCCGCTTCCAGAGGAGAATTCGCGCCGCAGATAATTCGTATAGCGGGTTTCCAGATTGGGCTCAAAACTCTTATTTTCCAACGTCCGGATCACCAGCCGTGGCGGGGGCACTTCGGACACCTTCGCCGTGGTCCCGCCGATGGTCGGACCGGCGCCTTCCACGCGGAATTGATAGCCGCAACCGGATAAAACTGAGGCCAGAATGAGAATCACCATCTGGATTGAGATCGTTCGGTGCAGCATCCTCATTCCCGCATTGCAACAAGTTTTCGCCTAATATTCGACATGGAATGGGGCATTCCTCTTAGGCTCCTCCATCAAGACCCATTCCGCAATTCGCACATTTACTCAAGGCCCAGACAGAGGGAAAGGGCCCTTTAAAAAAAGATTTGTGGCAACTCGGACACACACTCATCATTGGCGACATCCATGTTGCAATACTCAAGATCACCCACACCAGTCCGGCCACTTTCGCGGCCGCGATGCTGACCGGGATAAGCAAAAGCGCTGACACAAGCCCGCCACACAATGTGATCCAATGTAACCGGGCACGCAGTCTTATCTTTTTTAGGGCGCGCTGAATTGCATGGATCTCCGCCATTGAATGCATCCTCTTTTAGAATATGGAAAGAAGAGGAGCCTCCTCTCTACACTACGAAGTTCATCAGCTTCTTTTCGACGTAGATCACCTTTTTCGGCTCTTTCCCCTGCAGCCATTCGGCCACGACTTCACGAGACGCGCGCTCAATCGCCTCGCGCGACACATCCGCCGCCACGTCGATCTTGCCGCGCAGCTTGCCGTTCACTTGAACCGGGATCGTCAGCCGGTCGCTCACCGTGAGCGCCGGATCGAACATCGGCCAGGGCTGCTGCGAGACGCTCGGCCGATGCCCAAGGATCCCCCAGAGCTCTTCGGCGACATGCGGCGCAAAGGGCGAGAGAAGCAACACAAACGGCTCCAGCAAGGCTCGTGGCCGCTGCTCGGCCTTGGTCATCTCGTTCGTGAACACCATCATCTGCGCGATGGCCGTATTGAAATGGAGCTCTTCGATATCTTCCGTCACCTTCTTGATCGTCTGGTGCAACAGGCGCTGCTGCTCGAGGCTGGGCGCCGAAGACACGACCGACGGAGAGACCTCGCCCTCTTCCGTGACCATGAGGCGCCACACCCGCTCCAAAAAGCGGGTAATCCCATCCACGCCTCTGCTGCTCCAGGGCTTCATGGCCTCCAGCGGGCCCATGAACATTTCGTAGAGCCGCACCGCATCGGCGCCGAACTGGTCCATCATCTCGTCGGGATTCACGACGTTGCCGCGCGACTTGGACATTTTCTGATTGTCCTCGCCGAGCACAATGCCTTGATGGACCAGCTTTTTGAAAGGCTCCGGCGTGCTCACCACTCCGATGTCGTGCAGCACCTTGTGCCAGAATCGGGAATAGAGCAGATGCAGCACCGCATGCTCGCTGCCGCCGACGTAGAGATCCACCGGCATCCAATAGTGTTCTTTGGCCGGATCGACGAGCTGCGCCTGATTCTTCGGATCGATGAAGCGGAGGTAGTACCAGCAGGATCCGGCCCACTGCGGCATCGTATTCGTTTCCCGCCGGGCCGGCTTCCCGGTGGCGGGATCGGTCGTCACCAGCCAGTCTTCCAAATTCGCCAGAGGGCTTTCGCCCGATCCGGAGGGCTTGAAGTTGCTGGTCTCCGGCAAAATCAGGGGCAACTGTTCTTCAGGCAAGGGACGGGATTCGCCATCCACCCAGATGATCGGAAACGGTTCACCCCAGTAGCGCTGGCGGGCAAAGAGCCAGTCGCGCAGCTTGTAGTTGATGGCTTTTTTGCCCTTGCCGCGCTGTTCCAGCCAGGCCGTGATCACCGGAATGGCGTCGGCCGGCTTCATGCCGTTGAGCGAGAGCGCCCCGTCGGCCGAGACGGAATTCACGACCGTGCCGCGATCCGTCGCCACGAACGCCGCTTCGTGGACATGACCGCCCTGAATCACTTCTCGAATGGGCAGCTGATAGGCTTTGGCAAAGGCCCAGTCCCGTTCGTCGTGCGCCGGCACCGCCATGATCGCGCCGGTGCCGTAACTCATGAGGACGTAATCGGCGATCCAGATCGGCAGCCGCTCGCCGTTGACCGGATTGATCGCGTACCCTCCGGTGAAGCAGCCGGTCTTTTCCTTGTCGAGTTCGGTCCGCTGCAAATCGCTCTTGCGCGCGGCGGCGTCACGATAGGCCGAGATTGCCGCCTTCTGCGACGCGCTGGTCACGACCTCGACCAGTGGATGCTCGGGCGCCAACACCATATAGGTCGCGCCAAAGAGGGTGTCCGGTCTGGTGGTAAAGACCCGGATCGCGCCGTTGGTGTCGGCCAGGGCAAAATCCACTTCCGCGCCGATGGAACGGCCGATCCAATTCTTTTGCATCTCCAGCGTGCTGGGGGGCCACTCCACCAGTTTCAAGTCTTCCAGCAAACGGTCGGCGTAGGCCGTGATCTTCAGGACCCACTGGCGCATGGGCTTGCGAATGACGTCGAACCCGCCGACTTCGCTCTTGCCATCCACGATTTCTTCGTTCGCCAGCACCGTGCCCAGCGACGGGCACCAGTTCACCGGCACTTCGGCCACATAAGCCAAGCCGCGCTTGTAGAGCTGAAGGAAGATCCATTGCGTCCAGCGGTAATAGTCCTGGTCGGTGGTGCTGATCTCCCGCTCCCAGTCATAGGAGAGCCCCACCCGTTTCATTTGCCGTTTGAACGTGGCGATGTTTTGCGCGGTGGTAAGGGCCGGATGCACGCCGGTCTTCACCGCATATTGCTCGGCCGGCAGGCCGAACGCATCCCAGCCCATCGGATGCAGCACATTGAAGCCCCGCATCCGTTTATAGCGCGAGACAATGTCCGTCGCCGTATAGCCTTCGAGATGTCCGACGTGGAGGCCGGATCCCGAGGGATAGGGAAACATGTCGAGGCAGTAATACTTGGGCTTCGAGGAGTCGTCCAGGGCTCGAAACGGGCGATGTTCTTCCCAGTAGGCCTGCCACTTCGACTCAATGGCGTGATGATCGTACCCTTTGCTCATAAGCTCATAATCGTCCGGTCATGAATGGGCGGTAGAAAACGACGCAGGACTCTAACACAGCCCCCCTAGCGTCACAAGATTGGCGGCGGGCTGCGGCACACCGGGTTTGGTATACTGGGCCTCCCCATGGGACTCTACAGCCGCTACATCTTCCCCCGGCTCATGGACCGGCTCATGAGCGGAACGGAGTTTCAACAACTCCGGGCGGCGCTGTTGCAAACAGCGCATGGGCACGTGCTGGAAATCGGCCTGGGAACCGGACTGAATCTGCCGCACTATCCCGGCGCCGTCTCGTCGTTGCGCGCGGTGGATCCCGCCCCCCTGCTGCCCGATCGTCTCGCGGAACGGAGCGCGGCCCTGCCGTTCCCGATCGAAGTGGCCCGCATCAGCGCCGAACGGCTTCCATATGAGGACGGGATGTTCGACTGCGTGGTGAGCACCTGGACCCTCTGCACCATCCCCGACCCCCTCGCCGCGCTTCGAGAAATCCGCCGCGTGCTCAAGCCGGATGGGACCTTTTTCTTTCTGGAACATGGGCAAAGCGACGATCGACGGATCGCCGTCTGGCAGGATCGCCTGAACCCGATTCAGAAGGTGCTGGGCTGCGGCTGCCACTTGAACCGCCCGATCGACCGGCTCATCACGGAAGCCGAGCTCACCCTCACGCACCTGGATCGGTTCACGATGGAGTCCGTGCCGCGCATCGGCGGGACGATGTACCGGGGCACGGCCGTCGTCAACGCCCCTGAGAGCCCGGATGCCCGTTGAGCAAGGCCATCATGCTCTCGACCGAGGGGAACCCCGGCGCCGCCACGGGCGGCAGTTGGGAACTGGACTTGGCGCTATGGACAATGTGCCCAAGGCCGAACTGCCGTGCGGCGGAGAGACAGCCCTCGTCGTCATCGACATAGAGTGACCGTGCCGGGTCGAACCCCAGCAGCCGCTGGCAGGCCGGCCAGTATTCCGGCCGCATCTTGAGATAGCCGACCTCGAATGCGTCGATGATGCGATCCACGTGCCGGTCGAGGCCGGTCTTGGCGGCCTTCACCGACACCCCCGCCTCATGCGCATTCGTGACAATCGTCACGCGCTTCCCCAGCCGCCGGAGATCCAGCAGGAATTCTTCCGCCCCCGGCAGAAACCCGATCATGTGATCCAGCTCGCGATGCAAGGCCACGACGTCGATCCCCACGCGCTCGGTCCAGTAATGCAGATCGGTCCAGGCGAGTTCGCCTTCCACGGAGCGGTACATGGCCATCAGCCGGTCGCGCGATTCTTCGAAGGTAAGGCGGTGGAGCGCCGCATACCGGCGCGGCAGCTCTTCCTCGAAGAAGAAATTGTCGAAATGCCGGTCCAGCAACGTGCCGTCCATATCGAGCAGCACATCGTCGATTCGGGACCAATCGATCGAGTGATCAGTGATGCCTGAGGGGTGACGAGCCATTGGAATTTCAGTATACCTGAGCTGGCCGGAAGCGGCGAGGCCTGTTGTGCTGGGGAAAACCTGTGTGATACGGTCCAAACTACCTATGAGAACCAAACGCGACTCCATTACGACGACGAATGCCCTGCCTTTTCGCTCCGATGCTCCGATGCCGCTCGTGGCGATCATCGGCCGGCCGAACGTGGGCAAGTCCACGCTGTTCAACAAAATCCTCGGCGTGAAGACCGCCATCGTCGATGACGTGCCGGGCGTCACGCGCGACCGGAACTATGCGGACGCCAGCTATCGGGAGCGCAAATTCCGGCTGGTCGATACCGGCGGCCTCGATCTCTCCGCCTCGGATGGCATGCTGCCGTTGATTCGCCGGCAGTCCGAGCTGGCGATCGCGGAAGCCGACATCCTCCTGTTCGTCCTGGATGGCCGGGCCGGGTTGATGCCGCCGGATCACGAGGTCGTGAAGCTCCTGCGCGGCGTGACCAAGCCCATCTTTTACGTGATTAACAAGATCGATACGCCGAAGGCCGAGCCGCTCATGGCCGACTTTTATCGATTGGGCAAAGACGAACTCTACGCGGTTTCCGCCGAACACGGGATCGGCGTGTCAGAATTGCTGGATGCCCTCTACCCGCTGCTGCCCCCCGCGGACCAGGCGGGGGAGATCGCCCAGCTTCCCCGGATCGCCATCGTCGGCCGGCCGAACGTCGGCAAATCCACGCTGATCAATGCCGTGCTGGGGGAAGAGCGCGTGGTCGTCAGCGATGTGGCCGGCACCACGCGGGATCCCATCGACTCGCTCGTCACCCACAACGGCACACGCTATATATTCACCGATACCGCCGGCATCCGGCGGCGCGGACGCATCGACCGGGGCATCGAAGGCTACAGCGTCATGCGGTCGCTCCGGGCCATCGGACGGTCCGACGTGGCCGTCCTCTTGCTCGACGGAGTGGAAGGCGTGACCGAACAGGATACGAAAATCGCCGGCGCCATCCTCAAGCAGGGCCGGGCGTGCGCGCTCCTGGTCAACAAGTGGGACCTCCGCGCGGGCGATGCCGAGGCGCGGAAAGAATATGAGCGGGAATTCAACCGGCGCTTTCCCTTTCTCACCTGGGCACCGGTCTTCTACGGCGCCGCGGCCAAACCCGAGTCGCTGCGCCAGCTGTTTCCTCACATCGACACCGCCTACGGCTCCTTCACCAAACGGGTCCCGACCGGACAACTGAATCAATTCCTCCAGGAAATTCTCACCCAGCATCCGCTGCCGGTGCGCAAAGGCAAGCCGTCCAAAGTCACCAAGTCGGCCTTCATGACGCAAGTCGCCACGAAGCCGCCGGTGTTCGCGTTGTTCGTGGGGCATCCGCAAGACATCACGCCGTCCTATCTCAAATTTCTCGAAAGCCGCCTGAGAGACACCTACGGATTTTCCGGCACCCCGATCCGCATCCTCGCGCGCAAAAAATAGCTGCACGCACAGGCATTCTCCGGACGATCCGCCTCATGTGCGACGAGGCGGATCGCTTAGAACTTGACTCCCTTTCGATCACATGTTATTCGCAAATGACTCGAAACCGGCAATACCGACGGCTGACTCCATGATGACACCCCTGCACATCGTTCTGCGGATCCTGTTGATCATGGCCGGCCCGGCGGGAGCGCTCGCGTTGAGCCCCGTCGCTCCTGTGTGTGCGGAAGACTCGCCCGCGCCATCCTCCGCACCTCCTATCGAACGCCCCGCCGATCCTGCCGCCGCGAATGCCGATGAAATCAACCCGTCCATCACGCTAAAGGGGTCAATCTGGCGCACGAAGCCGGGCATCGTGTTTTTGAAAACGCCGGTCGGCCTCCTGACGCTCAGTTCCAAGACGACCTTGAAAGATCTGCGCGGATCACAGGAGGTTTCATTGTGGATTCATGGCGCCAGCATGGCCATCGACATCCGCAAGCGAACCGACGGCTCGCTCGTCCATCGCTACCTGAGCGGCCCCTTCACAACGGGAGAGGATAAACAATTGCCGCGCTGGACCCCGGAGGGGAGCCAATCGTTTCACTACGGGAATCAGGAAGCGCCGCTCACCGTCCTGCGCCAGGGCGACCCCGTCACCGTGGAAGTGGACGGCACCGGCACCATCATCGGCCTGCACGATCTGCAATTCGATTTGCAAATCGGGCAAGTCCCGCCGAGCGGCTCGTCGGCGCATGTGTTGCTGAGCGGCACCGTGTCCAAACTCAAATCCAACTTCATTTTCTTCCGAACCCCCGTCGGCGTGATCAACGTCAATGCAAAAATCGGCATCAAGAACGCCAAGGTGGGCCAAACGATGACGCTCCATGTGCATCAACACCATGTCGTCGCCGATTTGTCCGCGCCCCAGCGTACAGCCCCGGCCCATCGGTTTGTCACCGGACCGCTCGAATTCGCAACGGAGGACCGCACCAGCGTAAAACTCTGGACGCCCGAAGGCGAACAGATCTTCTCCGCCGACCTGGGGAAATCCGCGCTGGCGGGCACGAAGGACGGCACGCCCATTACCGTCGAGCTCGACGCGCAGGGATCCGTCGTCGGATTTCATCGCTTCAATTAGCCGGCGTGGCGTTCCTTGACAGGCTTTTCATTCCCTCCGTAGACTCCACTGAATACCATGGCCAGCTCCGCCACCAAGACAAGTCCAGACCGGCCCTCTGCCGATCCTTCACGCACGGCGGCGAGCTTCGATGCGCTCTATCGCGATCATGTCGATCTCATGTACCGGTTCGCCACCAGGCTGTGCGGCGAAACCGAAGCGGCGAAAGACCTCGTTCAGGAAACCTTTCTCAACGCGTACCGGGGATATCACGCATTCCGCGGGGACGCCCAAATCTCAACCTGGCTCTATACGATCGCGTCGCGCGCCTGCATGCGCATGCGGCGCAAACGCAAAGGAGAACCGGACCACGAACTCTCGCTGGAGGAGTTTATCCCGACCTCGGAGGGAGAGTTTCGTCTTCAGATTCCCGTTGACGGCCTCAGCCCGGAAGAAGCGCTGCAAAACAAGCAGCTTCGCCAGGCGCTCGACGACGCCATTGCCAAACTCCCGAAAAAGTACCGCATGGTGCTGATCTTGCGCGACATGGAAGGGCTCAGTGCCAAAGAGGTCGGCAGTATCGTCGGCCTCAATGAGCGCGCGGTGAAATCCCGGCTCCACCGTGCGCGGTTGTTTGTCCGGCGCGAACTCAGCGCGCGCGGCATGGCCGAGCCTCACCACGCGCACAACGGACACCCGGCTCCACAGGGAAGGATCTAACCATGGCGAAACGCGCGGCGGCAGACACCACTCAGAAATCCGTCTCGGCATCGACGCACACGCACGGGAAGGGACGGTGCGTGGCGATCTTGAAGCAACTGTCGGCCTATCTCGACGATGAGCTGCCGGGAGACATTTGTTCGGACTTGCGCCGGCATCTCGGCGCCTGTCCGAATTGCGAGGAGTTCCTCACGTCACTCCGGCAGACCGTCACCCTCTGCCGCCACCAACCGGCGCCGGCCCTGTCTTCCGCAGAACGGGCCCGCATGCGCGCCAACATTCTTCGGACCGCCCGGCCGCGCTAACCCCCTGAGCGCCGACTCATCCGCTAGATCGGCGCCCGGCATCAGCGCACCGCATCCCCGGCCCTTTCAGATTCGCCGACCGCCATGCTAGAGTGTTATTTTTTGACTGCCAAGACCTTTACTCGCATACAGGTGATCATTATGATTCGTCGTTCTTTGACGCCCTTGTCTTCCATGATCCTTGCGGCACTGGTTGCGCTCCCCGTTGCGGGGTGGCTGGGTACCAGCCAGGCCCTTGCCGCGCCTGCGCACAAGCACACACCGGCCAGTCCGGCGAAAAGTCCCGCCACAGAGACCGCCCTGCTCTATGCCGAAGCCCTCGCGAAAGGCGATCGCACCACAGTCGGCCGCCTAGACTTTGCCTGTCAATTTCGCCTTGTGTCCGCGGCGCCGTCCGGGCTGAAATCCTACCCCCGGGCCGATGATCCGTCCTACGAATCCTGCTGGCAGGAATTGCAAACCGCCCATGCTCCCGCCTTGAAGCGGGACGACGTCGGGATGACCGTCCTCTGGCCGAGCGCCGGCCCGCTGGTGTTCTTCGGCGACGATCTGCCGCGCCTGCCGGCGTCGGCGTTCGTCATGAATGAGCTGGGCATCTCGCCTCCCGGAAGCGGTCTGCACGTCGCCGTGACCAAGAGCCAGCCGCTGCCCTCCGGCTCATTCCGCCTGAATGCGAACGGAAAGGTCCTCGCCGCGCCGGCCACGCTGGTCACGATGACCGTGACCTACCAGGATCCCCTCGCATCCCCGGTGACCTATGCCGCGGGCACCGTCAAGTGGACCAATACGATCAAGCGCGCGCGAAAAGCGCTGAAGTCCGTCGCGACGCAGTGGGTTGTGCTCACCGGCTTGAAGAAACACGGGTTTCCCGGCGATGCCGCCGTCTTCAATCTGCCGGTGGTGATGCAGCCGGCGGTGGCCGGCATGCAGCCTGAGAAAATTCCCTTTACGACCGAGATCAGCCGTGTCCTCCCCGAATCGATGGTGTGGTGGGGGCCGGACGACCAGCCGGGCACCTTGACCGCCGCCGCCGCCCGCGCCGCGACATTCCCGGACATGCGCGACCGCGTGGCGCTCCTAAACCGCATCCTGCTGATCGACCCGAACCAGGTGGATGCGCTCACCGTCCTGACCCGCAACCTCTATGCGATCCTCCTGCGGGAAGGCGGCAAGGGCCACAACCTCCTCGTCAAGGATCCGTCGCTCTCGCTGGTCGTCAGCGAATTCTATTGGAACATTTACGCCCAATCGACCAGAACCGATCTGTCGAACGGCATGGAAATGGGCGGGCTCTCACAACCGACCCCGGCCGACTATCTCTTCCGCCTCTTGCCGGCGGCTGAAGCCCTGGCCACCGTCCGGCCGGAACAGCTCGACAACCGGTTTCGCCTCGGCGTCGCCTATCGCTGGAATAACGACCAGCAGGCCGCCATCGAGACGCATGACGCCCTGGTCAAAGACATTCCCGACAGCCGGCGGTCGGCCAAGGCCGAAGCCTTGCTGCAGCTCGCCTGGTCCCGCCTGCATAAATCGGCCTGGAACCGGATCCTCCACGATCCGGAAATCAACCGCGCCTACGCCGACGCCGAGGCCTCGCTGGCGGTCGCCGACCTGCCGCTCGACAAATTTCTGGCCGAATACACCATGGCCTACAGCATGATCTTCATGCCGAACTACGGGGACAAAGCCCAGCTCCTCCACCATGTGACGGAAGCCAAGCGGTGGTTTGACGAGATCCCCGGCAAGACCGACGACGTCTGGCGGTATTTCCTGCACTCGGAACTGCTGAAGGCCGTGCTCGACGCCGATCCGATGTTCCTGCCCATTCTGGCCTCAGCGGAAGAGAAGCAGCCCTAAGCTTCTATTAGGCGGCGGAGGCCTGCATCCCAACCCTCCGCCGCCGTTTCGTTCCCTTCTGATTCCTCCTGACCATCCATTCGACGCGCAGATTCCAAACTGAAAATCTTCTAGGTATTCCACCCACCTCGGGGTATTTTAAACATGTGTGCGGCACATTCCTTCTCGCATCGCGAGGCACACGGTCCCGTCCTGACGCACAGGCTCACGGCATAATGATGTGGCAACGCTATCTGGGCACTTCCCTCATCCGTCGAATCGTCATCGGCCTGATCGTGGGCCTGGCCCTCGGCTTGGTGCCAGTGACGCTCCTCCTGGTAAAACAGGAACTCATCGCGCGCGCCGGCGACACAGTGGCGCTCGGCGCAGCGGATATCGCCGACAAATTGGATATGGTCCTGGCCGAACGGCTCGGGGACATTCAAGCCTTCTCGCGCGCGCCCGTGCTGAATCAACCGGACCGGGAACGGATCACGGCGTATCTGGACCACCTGAAACAGCTGTACCCAATGTACCAACGCCTCTCCGTCGTAGCGACCGATGGCCGCGTCCTGGCCTCCACCGATCGCGCGCTACAGGGAACGCCTCTTTCCTCGGAAGCCTGGTTTCGGGCCATTGCGCACAACCCTCAGCCGTACGCCGAAATCGTCCAGCAACATCATCACGCCGGAGGCTCCCTGGGTTCGGTTCGCTTTGCGACACAATTCGTCGGGACCACAGGTACGTGGCAGGGTGCCATCATGACCGAGGTCCATGAACAGGTCTTTCGCACATTCGTCACGCAGACCACCCATCGGGGGAACGAGTCGTCCTCCCAACCGGAAATTGCCGAATTTCTGGTCCTCAGCCCAACCGGCGACGTTCTGCTGACTTCCGATGCTCACCCGGCTGCACCATCCGATCGGAACCCGGTTCGCTTGCCGTCGACCGTCCTCGCAGACCAGGGTAAGACCGGCTATGTCGAGGAAGTCGATACCGGCAGCGGAATCAACGCGCTCACCGGATTTGCGCGCATGGGCGGGTTGCCGCATGAACCGGAATTTCAATGGCGCATTCTCGTGCGAGCCGACCGGAGTGCGGTGCTGCACTCTATTTGGATCCTGCTGTGGAAACTGATCGGGATCGGCACAGTCGCCCTGCTTCCCCTCTTGGGGCTGTTGTATCGATCATGGCGCCAGCAGCTCGCGGATGAGACGCGAGCAGCGATCGCCCATCGCGCCATGGAGGCAACCAACACACGGACACGGAAAATTATCGATATTGCGCTCGATGCGGTCATCACGATCGACCACCAGGGCGTGATCACCGGCTGGAATGCGCAAGCAGAACAGATCTTCGGGTGGACCGTCGAAGAAGCGCTTGGGCAATCCCTGACCGACACGATTATCCCGCCCTCCTACCGCGAGGCGCATGAGCGTGGCATCCGGCTTCACAGGGAAACCGGCCAGGGCCCGGTCTTGAACCAGCGCATTGAGGTTTCGGCCCGCCATCGAAGCGGGCGAGAATTCCCGGTCGAACTGGCCATCACGCCCATCCATCTCGATGGGCAGACAGAATTCAGCGCATTCTTGCGCGACATCACGGAACGCAAGCAGACGGAAGAAGACCTGCGGCGCACCCGGACCGCCGCCGAATCCGCCAACCGGATGAAGACCGAATTTCTGGCCAATATGAGCCATGAGCTTCGCACCCCGCTCAACGCCATTATCGGAACCAGTGACTTGCTCTTGAAATCCTCCCTGACACCGGAGCAGCGGGAATGCGCCGTCATGGGACAGCGTGCGAGCCAGGCGCTCTTGCGGCTGGTCGACGACCTGTTGGATCTGGCGAAGATAGAAGCCGGCACCTTGCGTGTGGAATCTAGTCCCTTCGATCTGACCGAACTTCTGGAACGCACGAGACGGCTCGTGGAATTGCGCCAGCGGGGAAAAGACGTCGCGTTGCACATCGACATCGCCCCGGAGGTGCCGACTCTGTTGGAAGGAGACGGATTCCGGCTCCAGCAAATTCTCCTCAACCTCCTAGGGAACGCGCTGAAATTTACGGAGCAGGGCTCCGTCAGCCTCATCCTGTCGATCGCCCAGGCCGATCCCCGCCGCCCCCTGCTTCAATTCACCGTCAGCGACACAGGAATTGGAATCCCTGCGAACCAGCTCGATCACATCTTCGGCCGCTTCACACAAGTCGATTCCGGCGACAGCCGAAAATATGGAGGGGCCGGCCTGGGGCTGTCGATCTGCAAGCAACTGGTGGACATGATGGGAGGCACCATCCAGGTGACCAGCGAGACCGGCAAGGGGAGCACCTTTACCGTGGCACTCCCCTTCTCCGTCACGGCCGCACTGTCCGGAACGCCCGCGACGTCTGATCGACTGGAATTACCGGACGCGGCCGCCAGAAACACGCCCGCCAAGACGCAGGCTGCCGTGCCCTTGACCATCCTGCTCATCGATGATTCCCCCGAGACCGGACAACTGGTGAGCCTGTACCTCAAAGACCTCCCTTATCAGCTGGATCTGGCTGGCAGCGGGCCAGCCGCCCTTCAACAGTGCCAGGCCCACCGCTACGACCTTGTGTTCCTGGATCTCCAAATGCCCGGTATGGACGGCTACGCCACGGCCGAAGCCATTCGCGCCTGGGAGAAGGCGCAAGGACTTCCCCCCATGCCGATTCTGGCCTTGACGGCCGATGTGTTGAATGCCGCCTGGGAACGGAGCCTCAAAGCCGGATGCACGGGCTTCATCGGCAAACCATTTTCCCAAACGGCCTTCCTCGAAACGATTTCGTACTACGCCAACCTGTCCACGGCCCCTCCGGATCGGAAACGGCCCTCGCCGGCGGATTCGCCTCCGCCGCTGATGGATGAACAGGATCTGGATCGACTCCGTGAAAAATTTCTCCACAATCGCCGGCTCGACCTCGAGATCTTGGCCTCGGCGGTTCGCACCAGCGATTGGGCCACTATTCAGACCATCGGCCATCGCATGAAGGGTCTGGCCGGATCCTACGGATTCACGGAGATCGGCGCGATCGGCACCGCCCTGGAAGACGCGGCGCACAGGCGACAACTCCATCGTGTTGCAGCGGAAATACACGCGCTCACACAGATTCTGACCCCGCTCGACCCCGCGCAGGATCACGCGGCATGAGCAAGGCGATGCAGCCATTCCATTGGAGACACGGACATGAGCATTTTGCTGGTCGACGATTTTGACGAAGAACGGGAATTCTTACAGCTCGTGCTACACAAGGCAGGCTATGGCCCGGTGATCACGGCCGAATCGGGCCGCCAGGCGCTGGACCTGCTCGGAATCACGGGCAGGAGGATTCCCCCCTGCAATCCGGACGTGATTCTCATGGATCTGATGATGCCGGACATCGACGGGCTGGAAGCCTGCCGTCATATTCGGTCGAGCGAACGGTTGGAACTGGTTCCCATCATTATGATCACGGCGAAAACCGACGCGAGCGATCTGCAAGCCGCCTACACTGCCGGCGCCACCGACTTTCTCAGGAAACCGATCACCCCGGTCGAACTCATCGCCAGAGTCTCCACCGCCCTTAGCCTGAAGCAGGAACTGGATGCCAGAAAGGTGCGCGAGCAGGAACTCCTGATCAAGACGGAGGAACTGGAACGGGCTCTTGAAGAACTGAAAAGCCTGCGCGGGCTGATCGCCATCTGCGCGAAATGCAAACGTGTCCGGTCGGACGGAACTTACCGGAAACGGATCGAAGACTATCTGGAACAGTGCTTCGACAGAAAGCTGACACGGGATATCTGCCCCGACTGCCTGAACGAGGCCTATCCCAAGGCGGGATGACTATTCCCACTCTCCTCTCACGGGAGCATCCGGCCTATCTTTCACTGCGCGCATTGAGGGACCACCGCTTTATCGTGGGGCCTCAGCGAGCAAGAAAGACGGGCCGGGTGCTCCCTACCCCTTCCCCATTTTCGCCAGTTCCTCGAAATAGTGCGCGAAAGCTTTCATGCCGCTGGAGGCCTGGCCCCAGTCGAAGTATTCGTTCGGCGCATGATAGCCGTGCTCGGGCAGACTGAGGCCCAGAAACAGAATCGGCACCTTCCAGGCTTTCTGCATCGTCACCACGGCGCCGATCGATCCGCCTTCGCGAATAAAGGCCGGCTCCTTGCCGAATCCCGCCTTGGCCGCCCGCTTCACCGCGTCGACATAGGGCCCTTCAAACAGGCCCTTGAACGGCTGGAGCATCCCTTCCCGCTCCACCTTCACATTCGGATTCACCTTGGCGACATGTCTCTTGAGCAGCGCAAAGGCCTTTTCCGGCGTCTGGTTCGGCACCAGCCGCATGCTCACTTTGAGTTCGCCATGCCCCGGCACCACGGTCTTCACACCGGGGCCATGATAGCCGCCGGTGAGGCCATGCACTTCAAAGGTCGGTGCGGCCCAGATGCGGCGCATGATGTCGGCCGGATCCTGCGTGCGCAGCGTCTGAAATCCATAGGCCTGCTTGAATCGCGACACTTGAAATCCTGACTTCAGAAAACTCTTGATCTCCGCCTTCGTCGGCTCCACCACATCGTCATAGAATCCGGGAATCTTCACCTTGCCCGTCTTGGCATCCACACAGGCCTGGGCGACTTCCATGAGTTCGGCCAGGGGATTGCGCGCCGCGCCGCCGGTGACGCCGGAATGCGCGTCCTTCGTGCCGGTTTTGAGCGTGAGCCGCGCCCCGATCAACCCGCGCAACCCGTACGGCATGGCGGGCTTGCCTTTGGCGAGCCAGATGGTATCCGACACGACCACCGAGTCAGGCCGGGGAATCGCCGCGCGATTCTTCAAACCGGCCGCAAAGTGCGGACTGCCGATTTCCTCTTCCAGCTCCCACAGAAAGCGAATATTGATGGGCAGCCCCTGCTCGATCGCGAAGCGCGCGCCGAGCAAGGCCGCCAACGCCGGCCCCTTGTCATCGGTCGCGCCGCGGCCATGATAGATGCCGTCCTCCTTGCGAAAGGCGAAGGGCGCCTCTTTCCATTCCGGCTCCTGCGCCGGCTGCACATCGAGATGATTGTAAATCGTCACGGTCGGATGATGGGCGCCCGTCGTCCATCCTCCGGACACAATGGGGTAGCCGCCTGTTTCGACGACCTTCGCCTCGGCTCCGAGACTCGTCAAATAGTGCACGGCCAGCGTCGCCGCGCGCGGCATCTCTCCGGCCCGCGCCGGATCCATGCTGATGGACGGCACTTCCACCAGCTGCCCCAGCAGGTCTTCAAAGCGCGGCCGGCTGTCGTTCACAAAATGTTTCAGCTGCTGCTCGTTCGCCATGGTCGTCTGCCTCCAGTCTGATGAGCGCGAATTATACCGGCGAGGCGGCGGAAGAGAAAGCGGCCCGCCGCGCGCTCATTCGTCAAACAATGGTAGAATAGAACATTATGAACGCCCTCAGACCCACGACGAAGAGCGCCGTCCAGGTCGCCTCCTGGCTCGCGCTCCTCATCCCCCTCATGGCTCTGCCCACACCACTCCTGGCCGAGGAACCGATTCCGATTGAGCAGATCCTGGAAGATCCGCGCATCTATCATTTGCGGCAAGTGACCATGCTGGGCGTCGCGCGTGATGTCACACCGCTCGATCCCTATAAACTCCAGAACGAACACGTCTGTTACGGCGGCTACCTCTTCAAGCTTGAAGACGATACCGGTGTCATGTCCGTCGCGGTGCTCGGCATCTGCGATCGGCCACTGGTGAAAGACCCTGACATCGAGGACGGGCAGCGCGTGGAAGTGAGCGCCACCATTCAGGCGCCCAGCCATGGCGGCTACTACCTGAGCTTTCAAGGGCTCAAGGTTGTCCGGGAAGAAGAAGGCTTTGTCCAAGCCGTGGCCACACGTATTCTCCCCGTCATCGAGTGACCAGCATGTCCGCACCGGTCCATCCATCCCGCACCACTGTCGCCTGGATCGGCACCGGCGTGATGGGCGCCGCCATGTGCGGACACCTCCTGAAAGCCGGCTATCGCGTCTCCGTTCATACCCGCACGCCGGCCAAGGCCCGACCGTTGCTCGATCTCGGAGCGGCCTGGGCGGAGTCGGTGCGCGCGGCGGCCGCCGGAGTGGACCTCCTCGTCACGATGGTGGGATTTCCCCGGGATGTGCGAGCCGTCTACTTCGGCGACGAGGGCCTGCTGCACGCCGCCAGACCCGGCACGATTCTCATCGACATGACAACGACCGAGCCCTCGCTGAGCCGCGAGATCGCCGCAGCCGCGGCGGCCAAAGGCGTGACAGCCATCGATGCGCCGGTGTCCGGGGGTGACGTCGGCGCGAAACAGGCCACCCTCTCGATCATGGCGGGTGGGGACCGTGATGCGGTCGAACGCGTGCGCCCCCTCCTCGAATGCCTGGGCAAGAAGATCGTGTATCACGGCCGCGCGGGCGCCGGCCAGCATGCGAAGCTCTGCAATCAGATCGTCATTGCCGGCACGATGGTGGGGGTCTGTGAAAGCCTGCTCTACGGCCACACAGCCGGGCTCGACCTGCCCCGCATGCTGGAATCGATCCGAGGCGGCGCCGCCGCGTGCTGGACGTTGGATCACTTGGCGCCCAGAATGTTGCAGCGCAACTTCGACCCGGGGTTTTTCGTCGAACACTTCGTCAAAGACATGGGCATCGCGCTGGAGGAAGCGGCCCGCATGGGCCTCACGCTTCCGGGACTCGCCCTCGTGCACGGCCTGTATCAGCGCGTCCAGGCCCTGGGCCACGGCCGCAGCGGCACCCAGGCTCTCGTACTGGCCCTGGAAGAACTGTCCGGCACCACAGGCTCCATGACATGAGGATGGGATGACTCGACCCACACCGCTCTCGGCGCTCACGCTTCTGATGCTGCTCACGCTGCCGGCCTGCGCCAGCCACTCCGCGTTTAACCGGACGGAGATACAGGACGTGATCCGTCAGACGGTGACGGTGACTCTGACCCAGCCGCCCACAGTGCCTGGGGTCGCAGAACAGCCCATACCCTCGGTGGCTGCCCCGTTCCGCCTCGGTGTCTTTTTCACGCGCCAGGAATTTCCCACCAGAGAGACCATCCGGCCGGTCGAATGGCTGAGCCAGGACAAGGATGCGCTGCTTCGTGCGCTGGCCCCCTTGCAAGACCAGCACATTCTGCGCGAGAGCCTCATCCTTGCCGACTCGGCCGTGCCGCATGTCAGCCTCGCGGATATCAGGAAAGCCGCCGCCCGCTATGGCGCAGACGTGATCATGATTGTCACCGGAGCCGGAGCCGTGGACCGCTACAACAACGGCTACGCCCTGCTCTACCCGACGATCCTCGGAGCCTACCTCGCGCCGGGCACCGTCAGCGAGGCGCTGGTGCTCATCGACGGCAGCCTGTGGGATGTCCGCTCCGGATTGGCTTATGGCATCGTGTCGGCCGAGGGCCAATCACGGCTTGTCGGCCCGGCCATGGCCATTGAGGATCAGGCTGCGTTCATGCAGGGGAAAAACCTGGCGTTGGACACATTGAACACGAGGCTTGTCGAGCAGTTGCGTCGGCTCAGACAGTCCCATCCGAAGGTGACGAATTCCCAACCGTGAGTCGAATACACCCCACATGGGTTCGCCATTCAGGGAGCAAGCTACGAAGCGTCAGAACTACCGCGTTTCATTGAGCACGCACCACATGCGGCGCGTGCCGGATTTCTGGTCGGTGACCGGCTCGCCGCTGAAGAAACTCACCTGCCACGCCACGATGTCGTCCTTGGGATCGGGCGTCGCGGTCCAGTAAATTTCTGATTTGATATTCGAGAAGGGATGGCCGGCCGGCAAGGCGGGATCATGCTGTGACGGATCGATCAAGGTCTTGAGCTCGTCGATGGTCGGCCCACGCCAGCCCTGCTGGCCACCGACGGTTTTCGCCGCACAGCGCTCATTGGACCGGCCCCAGACGTCATGCTCCCGGTCCGGTTCCTGTTCCCAGATAAGCCCGGTCTTGGCGTCTTTCACGCCCGCTCCGTTCAACACCAGCGTGAAGCGTTCCAGACTTGGGCCGGCAAGACCCTCTCCCGGCAGAAACAGCAGCGCACTCCCCAGTCCGATCAGCCGGAAACCCGCTTGAAGCAATGCTCGCCCCGCCATGGTGATCCTTTCCTCCGCACGATCGCGGCTTGTTCGATCACAGATGAGAAGGCAGTCTGCCGCAGGGCGCTTGTCTTTTCAAGAGCCCCTCAGGCATGCTGGGCGCCGATTGGCGGCAGCCGGTCGCTCGCACCATTGGGGAACGGCGGCCTTCGTAAGACCATCAAGGGAGGGGCCCTATGAGCGGCGGAGAGCATCATCGTCGAATTGATGTGCTGGCGATCGGGTTATTCGGTCTCGCGGTCGGCGCCTTGACCTTGGGGATCGCGCAGATGGGCGGCATTCCCGACTCCAATAAAGTCGGCACCCTGGTGATCGCCCTGATGTTCGGAGGGGTCGTGCAGATTCTGGCCGGCATCACCGATATCCGCTACCACGAGCAGCTGGGCGGCACGGCCCTGACCATGTACGGATTCTTCTGGCTCACCGTCTCCATCGCGAAACTGGTCAGCGAAGGCACCTCCTTCCATCTCGATATGGTCCTGTTTGCCCCGATCAATTTCGTGTATGCCGCCTTTTCCCTGGTCATGGTCTATCTGACGGCCTACAGGAACGCCACGCTGTGCATTCTCCACATCGTCATTACCGTTTCCTTTTCCTCCACCGTGCTGGCGCGGCTCAACATCATCGGCGAAACGCTACCGGGCATTCTCCACCTCATCGTGGGATTCATGGCCTTCTATCACGCCGTCGCCAGCCTGACTCAAGCCTTTACGGGCCATCAATTGGTTCCGCTGGGACCTCCGTTCCTGCATCGCACCCCGTTGTTGCGGCGCGCGACGGACCGGCCTCAGGCCGGTTAGTCTCTCGGAATGGGAGGCTACCCCTGTTGGCGCCGGTAGTGGCGCAGGAGCAGCCAGCCGCCCCACGCGAAGGAGGCCAGCATCAGCACGATGCCGAGGTTGTAGGCCAGATGCGCCAGGCGATGGTCCCATGGCAGCCAGCCAAGCATCGTGAGCAGATTGTTCCAGTCATGCCCGTCGGTTTCTTTCCCTGTCACTCCGCCTAACAGCATCAGGTCCATGGCTCGCGCGTCGTTGATATAGGGCGCCACGTCCATGAGACTCTCCGCCGTCCACCAGAGCGCCACCGATCCTCCGAATGGATCGCGGGTCTTCACGAGGAACGTGCCGAGACAGATGAGCGGCATCAGCACCTGCCCCAGGCTTCCGCCGAGGATCATCATGAACCGGCCGAAGGGACTGAAGATCAGGTGCCCGGCTTCATGGAATGGGAGATTGATGAGATGCAGGAACGACTCTCCCGTATAGTTCGTTTCGAGCGGCGTGACGATAAATTTCAGGCCCCACCACACCATTAGGACAAAGACCAGTCCCCGCCCCATGAGCGTCATGGAATCGGCCGCCTGATCAGATTCGATCAGCCATGCTCGCGCCATGGGCATCCACCGGGACTCGCTCACAGCTGGAGCCGGTCCAAGGACGTAAGCCGGCAATGGACGATATTTTGAGAAGATAACCCCGCACCGCGCACATTCGATCGCCGTATCAGACCGATCGGCCCGGCACTTGGGGCAGGAGTGGGGTGAGGCTTCGACGGCATCCATGCCTGCATGCTAGGGCGAAGCGTCCCATCCGGCAAGAATTTGTGTGGAATCAGCGAGTCACAATAGGGAAGGGCGTAAAAATGAGTACAAACAGGACAACCGTGGCCCAGCCGAGCCCGATACGCAATACGCCAAGCGGCGACCGGGGAGAGGGTATCGGCGGATGGGCCACGCCCAAGAGACTCGACAAGACGACCCACAACCACCAGCCTGGCCAGCCCACGTAGCCCAGCAGCAGCAGAATGGGGATCACGCCCAGGGCAATGGTCCGCTGAGCCCTGCCCCACAAGGCATAGGCCACATGCCCGCCGTCGAGCTGCCCGATCGGAATCAGATTGAGACAGGTCACGAAAAGCCCGAACCAGGCCGCCTCGGCAACCGGGTGCAAATTGATACTCGCGCCGCGCGGCAACTCGCCGAATACCCACGCCACCCCCCAATCGATGAGCAGCGACCGGCCTACCAGAAAGGGGCTGGTGGGGCTGACCCCGATTTCCACCTGCGACCAGGACAGCCCCGCCACCAGCGCCACCAGCGCGACGGCAAACCCCGCCAGGGGACCGGAAATGCCAATATCGAAGAGCGCCTTGCGCTCCAGGATTTGTCCGCGCACCCGGATGATCGCGCCAAACGTACCGACCAGCACTGGCAGCCCCGGAATAAAGAGCGGCAGCGAGGCCGGAACACCATGCCACTTGGAGCAAAGAAAATGCGCCAGTTCGTGCGTACCCAAGATCAGCAAGAGCGTGGCGGCAAAGGGAATCCCCTTGACCAAGTCGCCTGGCCGCTCAACTAGAAACTCCCACGCCCCGCGAAGCGGATGAAACAGATTGGGTTGATCTTGGTAGGCCCCGGCCCAGAGGGTCGTAAAGACCGTGAGCGCAAACAGTCCGACAGGCAGCACATAGCGCGAGAACGACGATTCAATATACTCATCGTCGTCCGCCATGGGCTCGCCGGCGAACGGCGGGTCGATCCCCTCATCGAGAGGGCCGCTCGTCCTCCGCCGGTCATCAGTCATCTGAACTCCTAGGAGGCCGCGTAAAATGGATTGTGGGTAAGTTCTTCTGAGACGGTCGTGGCCGGTCCATGTCCCGGCAGCAGGCGATAGGCCGGGGGCAATCCGAGGACTCGGGTCCGGACCGATGCGAGATGGGTCTGATACAACGAACCGGGATTCGAGCGGCCGATGGACCCGGCAAACAACGTATCGCCGACACAACAGAGCGGCGCGTTCGGATCATCCACTCGATAGCAGACCCCGCCGGGAGTATGACCCGGCGTTGCCAGGCACTGGACGCGCAGACGCCCGACCGCGATCGTGTGTCCATCCTCCGGCGCATGGAGTTGCGCGGCGGGAGGCCGCCAGCTGAGCAGCGCGACATCTTCCGCCCCGAGATACACCGGCACCTCGCGAAACCGTAGAAGCTGCTCGATGCCATCGGCATGGTCCGCATGACCGTGCGTCAGACCAATGCCGACCAGCTTCAGCCGATGCATGGACAAGCACTCGATCATCGCCGGAGCATTGTAGGCCGTGTCGATCAGCAGCGCGTCGCCCTCGTCATGAATGATATAGCCCTGCACCCCATAGCCATTGATCGAGCCCTCGATCCTGTGAACCCAGGCAGGCAGTTCCTGGGCAAGCGGTTCCCACTTCTCGATGGCGATTTGTTCCAGCGGCCCGGGACGAAGCCCGAGCGCCTTCGCCAGCGCCCGCACCTCCATGCGATCGCGCGGCGGATCGCCGCGCTCCAGCGCCGTGATGTCGCCGCCAGGCAGGCCCGTCATCCGCGCGACATCCACGACGGAAAGGCCCTGCCCGGTCCGGGACTTTTTCAGAATGTCACAGAGCTCGTCTTCTAAGGGCATGCCAACCGATCACCCGTTATGATCTTTCTTCCCCTATCCTCTCCAAGGCGGGAGGAGGGGGTCGTTCTTACTGCGCGCATGCACCGAGCACCGCCCCCTTCGATGAGACGTCCATTGATCCTGCGTGCGCGGGGCGCGAGCAAGAGAACGCCCCCCGCCTCCGGCCATTCCCTCACCCTTCCGGACTCAGCTTGATCTCTTTCACTTCTCCAAACGTGGAGAGCACTTTCGGCAGCGCTTCGCCGGAGCCGACAGCCACGATCTTGAGGCGGTCCGGATGGAGATGCTTCTTGGCCGCAGCCAGCACCTCCTCCTTGGTCAGTTTCAGCACGTGGTCACGCACCTGCTGGAGAAAATCCTTGGGCAGTCCGTCGTACTCCAAGTCCACCAGCCGGCTGACGATCGCCGACGGACTGCTGAACGAGAAGACAAACGAATTGACGTAGGCCTCTTTCGCCTCGGCTAATTCCTGGTCGGTGACGAGTTCCGTGCGCATCCGTTCGATATTGGCCACGAACCGGCTCACCACTTCCTGCGTCGAGGACAACTTCGTCTCCGCCCGCATGAGCCAGACCCCTTGATCGTGCACGCCGGAATTCAGCCGGCTGCCGACGGAATAGGCCAAGCCACGCTTCGTCCGCACGTCGTTAAAGAGCCGGCTGCGGAAGGAACTCCCGCCCAGAATATCGTTGGCAATCGCGAGCGCCACGTAATCCGGATCGTTCTCCCGAATCGTCAAGTGGCCCACACGAAGATGGGTCTGCGACGTTTCTTTGTTCACAAACCGGATCGCCGGGGTGGCGCTGTCGCGCTCCGGCACGTCGGCAATCTTCAATTCCGGCAGCGGGCCTTTGGCCCAATCCCCGAACGCGGCACGCAAGGCCGCCAGCATCTCCGCTTTCTGAAAATCGCCGGTGATGCCCAGAATGATGCCGTTGGGATGAACCGTGCTCCGGTGAAACGCCACGAGATCGTCGCGGGTGATCCGCGTGATCGAGGCGAGGGAGGTTTCCCGCGCGGACGGATGCTCCGGCCCGTAGAGCAATTTCATGAACTCCCGGCCCACGACGGATCCGGGGCTATCCTGCCGGCGGCGGATGCCTTCGAGGGCCTGCAGCTTGGCAATCTCCACCCGCTCCTGATCGAACGCCGGCGCCCGCAGCAGCCCGGCAAAAATCTGGAGGCCCCGCGTGAGATCCTTCTTCAGCACATCGAGCGAGGCGGAGCCTGATTCGTGCCCGATCGAGATGCTGACATCCCCGGCAAAGTGCTCCAACTCTTCATCCACCTGCTCCGGCGTCAGGCCGCCCCCGCCACCGGTCCGCATGAGCGCCCCGGTCAGAGCGGCCAACCCCACCTTGTCCGCCGGATCGAGCCACGATCCGGTCTTCATCGTGGCCGTGACCGTGACAAGCGGCAGCTCATGATCTTCCAGGAGATACACCACCATCCCATTGTCGAGCACGACACGGTCCGGCTCCGGCGGCGTAAACTCGACCGGCTTGAACGTCATCGTCCGCGGATCGCTGAGCGCCGGCCCTCCCGCGCAGGCCGTGGTGACAGCACCTGCCACCAGCACAGCCACACTAAATAGACCCAGCATTCCCACGCCCCTCGCCTCTTGCCCCTTGCCTCTTGCCTGCCTCATCGCGCCACCTCACTGCCCGGCATTGCCGCCATCGTTTTCCCGTTCAGTTTTTTCACAAGCGTCCCCACCGTGCGATTGGATTTGATGAAATACTGTTTCGCGACCCGTTGAATATCCGCCGGCGTGACCGCCGCGACCCGGTCCCGCGATGTCAAAACATGGCGCCAATCCCGCGCCACGGTCTGGTACAAGGCCAGTTGCGACGCGAGGCCGCTGTTCGAGCGGAGCGTCCGCACCAGATCGGCATCGATATTGTTGATGATCTTTTCCAATTCCTTGGCCGGCACCGGTTCGGTCTTCAGCCGGTCCAATTCCTCATACAGCGCCGCTTCCACTTCGGCCGCCGTGTGGGGCGCGAGCGGCGTCGCCGTAAGGATGAACAGATTGGGCGCGCCCACGCCCGGATAGTTGGCATCGGAGCCCACGGACGCAGCCAGCCGCTTCTCGCGCACCAGTTTGGTCTGCAAGCGGGAAGTGAGCCCGTCGGTCAGAATCTCATCGATCACGTCGAAGACCTCGTCATCAGGATGGCCCAGACTCGGCTTGTGATAGCCGATGGCCACGATCGGTTCGGCGTCGAATTCCACTTCCACACGCCGTTCCCCGCGCTGTTCCGGCTCAACCGTGACAATGGCCGGCGCCTGCGGGGCTGCGGGAATCTTGCCGAACGTCTGCTCAATGAGGGCGATGACCTCCTTCGGATTCACGTCGCCGACCAGCGCGATGGTCGCATTGTTCGGCCCGTAATAGGTCTTGAAGAAGGCTTCGGTCTCCGCCGGAGTGAGCGAGAGAATGTCCGATCCCCAGCCGATGGTCGGAATCCCGTAGGGATGCGCGCGGAAGGCTGCGGAGGTAAAGGTCTCGAACAGCAGGCCGTTGGGGCTGTCGTCGTTGCGCAGCCGGCGCTCTTCCATGACGACGCCGCGCTCTTTGTAGAATTCACGGAGCACCGGACTGGCCATGCGATCGGCTTCGATCGCCGCCCAGAGCGGCAAGCGGTTGGCCGGCAGGCTGATCGTGTACCGCGTCAGATCTTTTCCCGTGGAGGCATTGAGGCCGACTCCCCCGTGCCGCTGATAGAGCAAGGCCATTTCGTTGCCAACCACATATTGTCCGGCTTGGGTTTGCAGATCGGCGACGCGCTTTTGCAGCGCCTCGATCTCGGCCTGGTCCTCCGCCGTCGCCCCTGCCCCCTTCTTGGCCACCTCGCGCTGCCGCTGGTCGAGGAGCGTGCCGGCGCGGGACAGCTCGTCGAGCAGCGGTTTCTCTTTCTCATAGTCTTTCGTCCCGACCGTCCGCGTCCCTTTGAACGCCATATGCTCGTAAAGATGGGCGATGCCGGTTTGCCCGATTTGCTCGTTGACGCCGCCCACCCCGAACGTGATGTTGATGGACACCACCGGCGTTTGATGGCGCTCGACCATGAGGATCGTCAGCCCGTTGGCCAGCTTGTGCTCGATGACCCGATCGGCCAGGCTTGGCGACGCCGCAAATAAGAGATCGAGATTGAGGCTCAGGCTGACGATCAGCGCGAGGCACAGCACGGTGACGCGTGACGCGTGACGCGAGAGGAGCGAGGTTTCTCTCATCATTGAAAAATCTCCATCAGTTGTTCCGGCCGTTCAATGAACCAATCGGGCTGGCACGCCGCCATTTTCTCCCGGTTGCCCATGCCGTAGCCGACGGCGCAGACCCGGATGCCGGCGTTGTGCCCGCCATTGATATCGTTCGTACTGTCCCCCACCAGAATGGCGCGGTCTTTCGGCACGTTCATCTGCTCCAGAATATGCAGCAACATGCCGGGTTCCGGCTTGAGCCCGAATCCGTTATCCCCGCCGACGACATAATGAAAATGCTGCGCGCCCAACCCGTTCAAAATAACCTGCGTGTACTCGATGGCTTTGTTGGTCGCCACCGCCTTCTGCTTGTGTGCGAAATGCCGGAGCATCGGCTCGATGCCGGGGTAGAAGACCGTCCGATCCAGGCAATGGTCAAGGTAGTGTCCGCGAAAGACCTTCAACGCCTCATCGAAACTGACGCCCTCGCGCTCCCCAACGGCCAGCCGCAGCAGCTTCTTTACCCCGTCGCCGACAAAGCCGAATATTTCCTCCAGCGGGCGTTCCGGCAGGCCCAGCTCGACTAGCGTGAGATTGACCGAATGGGCGATGTCCCATTTGGATTCGATGAGCGTGCCGTCGAGATCGAAAATCAGCAGATCGACCGGGGTCTTCGTCATGGTGTGACCTTTCGCAATGTCGCGCCCAGCGCCGCCAGGGTGCGGCGCTTCTCGGCGTCTGTTTCCTTGAGTTCCGCTTCACGGGCCAAGTCGATCATGCGTTTCAGCCCGACATGCGGCGGGATCATCGGCTCCACGATCCGCCACTTGCTCCGCACTTCCTTGACACGAAAACGCACCTCCTCGGTCGTGGCTTCGGGCACGAACGCGGCCGTTTCGAGGTACACCGCCCCCAACACATGAAACGTAGCGGGGATGACGACTTCGAGCTTGTTGACCACCTCCCACTGCCGGTAGTCCTCAGGCACCGTCACGTCGCTGATCACCACGACCCGGCCCCAGACCGGCTCCTCATACCAATCAATATACGGCACCAGCGTCTCGAACGACATGGCATCCATGCGCGCCCCCTTCTTGTCGAGGGTCACGTACCGCTTTACGATGGTGGTCGGCGATTGATCGAGCGACCCGCTCTGCGCCAGCGCGCACACAGGGCCACTCAGCAGGAGAATGAGAATGAGCAGACGGTATCTCAGTGGCATCACCAACACGCGCTCCTATTGAATCACCTGCAGCTTCATGACGTTCGTTCCGCCGGGCCGGCCGGCCACGGTCCCCGCCAGCAACACCACCCGATCGCCGGCGACAGCCAGCCGGTCGGTTTTCAATCGGCGATCGATCTCCGTCACCTGCTCGTCGGAATCCGGCATCCACTGCATCAGCCGTGGGATCACTCCCCAATACAGGGCCATGCGGCGGCGGATCGGCTCATGCGGTGTGAAGGCCACAATCGGGGCCGCCGGTTGCTGTTTCGACAAGAGCCGTGCCGTCATGCCCGATTCCGTCAACACCGCCAGCGCAACGGCCCCCGTGGTCGCGGCAGCCGACGCGGCCGCGCGGCACATCGCTTCCGCGATCGTCTCGGTCTCTCCCGTCGGCCGGTCAGCGGCCGGCACGAGACGCCGCTCCGCTTCCGCCGCCCGAACAATACGATCCATCACGGCGACCGTCTCCACCGGATACCGGCCCCGCGCCGTCTCACCGGAGAGCATGACCGCATCGGTCCCGTCGAAAATAGCGTTGGCCACATCGGAGGCTTCAGCCCTGGTCGGCACCGGCTGCATCATCATCGATTCCAGCATCTGCGTGGCCGTAATGATGACCCGGCGGCGGCGGTTGGCGTCCAGAATGATCCGCTTTTGCAGTACCGGCACCGCCTCCGGTCCCATTTCAACACCGAGGTCGCCGCGCGCAATCATGACGCCGTCGGCCGCATCCAGAATCGCGCCGAGCGACGCAATGGCTTCGGCCCGTTCAATCTTGGCAATAATCGGCTGATCGCCGCCACAGGCGCGCACGAACTCGCGCGCCGCGTCGATGTCTTCCGGTCCCCGGACAAACGACAGGGCCAGGTAATCGACCTGATGCGCGACGCCGAACCGGATATCCGCCCGGTCTTTCTCCGTCAATGTGGGAGCACTGACCACCGTACCGGGAAGGTTCATGCCTTTCTGCGAGGTCACCAGCCCGCCGGTGATCACCCGGCATTCGACGGTTCCGCCTGACACCGACGAGGCCAGCAGTTCAATGCGGCCGTCGTCGATCAAGATTCTGGCGCCGGGCCGGACGTCTCTCGCCAGTTGCGGATAGGTGACCGGCAGGTCGATCGTGAGGGCCGGCGCCACCGTCTGTGCGCCGATCTGTCCGCCCGACCGCAGCAAGCCCCCCACCAGCCTGACCCGTTGATCGACCGTCAGTTCGACCCCCGCATCCGGAAGAGTGCCGAGGCGAATACGCGGCCCCTGAAGATCTTGCAGCACGGCGATCGCCGCGTGGCGGCGGTCTGCCGTGGCCCGAATGGCTTCTAGCGTGGCGGCGTGACTCTCCTGCGAGCCATGGGAAAAATTCAGGCGCGCGACGTTCATGCCGGCGTCAATCAACCGATCCAGCATCGCGGGATCACGGCTGGCCGGACCGATCGTACAGACGATTTTCGCTCTCCGCATGGCAGCGGTCATGCGTCACAGTCTCACATCACATTGGCGTCGGATCTACAGGGGTCGTCGTATCGACTGGATTGGCCCCACTCACTGGCTCTACGTACCTGTCTCCATATCGAACGGCATTCTAACCCAGGCCTTGGATGACCGCAAAGGACTTGCCACAAACAGCCGCCGCATGGTTTGACCGGCTCCAGTCAGCGTGGTACGGTCACTCACTCGTCGCCTCACCAGGACCTGTTCACCATGCGCTGGAATCGTTGGCGTCACTCTGTTGCGAGTCAGTTCCTCGCCTGTGTGTTTCTCGGGCTGATCGCCCTGGCTTCATGGGCACCGGGTTCCCTTGCCGGGATCCTCGCACCGGAGCAGCCCCTTCAGCCCCAGCAGGAAGACCGGCCCCGTGCCTCGCAGCACGCGGACATCCCCCAGAAGGCGCACGATCTGCTCAAGATCCTGCGAGACCGAAACGGAGTGCCGTTACCCGGCTATGTCGGAGGCCGGGACTTCAACAATCGAGAGCGACGGTTGCCTCCAGGCCGGTACCGGGAATACGACGTGAACCCGAAGGTCCGAGGCCAATCACGAGACGCGGAACGAATCGTGATTGAGCAACGCACCGGCAACGCCTACTATACCGGCGACCATTATCGAACGTTTATACCGCTCAATCAGCATACAGAGAGCCCATGACACAACCCCACACACTGGCCGGTTATCTTCAGACGCCCAAAGCCCCCTGGTCATCGCTGCTCGTGGTGCCGGCAGGAACACCCGCGGCCAGCCTGCTCAAGGCCCCGGCCGGGTTCGCGCTCCGCGTCATCAACGGCAAGAAATGCGCGACAGCGGCAGGCCTATTCACCGAATTCGCGCGCGCCTTAGGATTTCCCGACTACTTCGGCCACAACTGGGATGCGATGGAAGAATGCCTCGCTGACTTGGAATGGCTGCCGGCCAAAGGCTATGTGCTGCTCATCACAGACGCACAGGCCGTGCTTCCCGGCGACGAAGAGGAATACGAGACCCTGTTGGAGATTTTAAGCGACGCCGGCGAGGCCTGGAGTACAGGACAAGCGGGAGAAGGATCGCGCGCGATCCCGTTTCACGCCCTCTTTGCGGTATCAGAACAGGAACGGCGAACACGCAAACATTGGGATCTTGAACCAGCGCCGACTGGGGTGCCCCCAACGCCGGCGAAGAAACCGGCGCGCAAAACATCCCCGTAAGCTGATTCACTCCATTGAGGGCGAAAAGAAGGACCGATCGGGAAGCGGCCGCTAGAGGCCGGCTTTACGGGAGAGGTTCCGCAGACTACTCCAGAGACCGGAAGCAGAGCGCACGACATACCCGCCCATCTCTTTGGCCGCTGACGTCTCGCTCGGTGGCGTGGAACGCGCGAGGTCATCCCAACTGGCCCGCACCTGGCTCCGATGCGCGGCGCAGATCCCATGGGTTTCCCGGCGATCTTCGAACGGCGCTTTTTCCCGCACCACTCCGGCTCGCCCTTCTTGCCTGCACCATGAACAGACCACCGTCATAGATACTCCCTCAATCAACCAAACAGATACCCGCAACAACAGCAAGAGTTGGGCCGCAACCTGTGCGATTGTGCGTCTTCAAGAATCTGCCCAAAATCAGCGATCCCTGCCGCTTCCGCAGAATATCTGCTGTATCCAAATCGGCGCGCGCGTATCTTTTGTGACATATTTTGTCCCCATGTGAGACATTCCTCGCCATCGATTCCCATGCGCGTGCAACTTCCTTGACCAACACAAGCGAGCATGTTAGGGTGCGCCCCCATTATGAAGACGACCCGCTCCGCGAAACTCTTTGCCGACGCTCAGCAACTCATTCCCGGTGGGGTGAACAGCCCTGTTCGCGCCTTCCGCTCCGTCGGCGGACAGCCACGGTTCATCAAACGCGCCAAAGGCGCCAAGCTTTACGACGTCGACGGCAATATCTATCTTGATTATGTCCTGTCATGGGGACCGATGATCCTGGGCCATGCGGCGCCGGCCATCATCCGCGCCATCAAGAAAGCCGCCGATAACGGCACCAGTTACGGCGCCCCGACGGAGCTGGAAGTCACGCTCGCCCGCATGATCCGCGACGCCTTCCCCTCGATGGAAAAAGTCCGGCTGGTCAGCTCCGGCACCGAAGCGGTGATGAGCGCCATTCGCGTGGCCCGCGGCTTCACAAAGCGGGACAACATCTTGAAATTCGAAGGGTGCTATCACGGACACAGCGACTACCTGCTGGCCAAAGCCGGGTCAGGCCTCGCCACGCTGGGCATCCCCGATTCGCTCGGCGTTCCCGCGGATTTCGCCAAGCACACCCTCACGGTCCCATACAATGACATCGATGCCGTTCGGCGCATCATCGCCGAGCAAGGCAAGACCCTGGCCTGCATCATCCTGGAGCCGATCGCAGGAAACATGGGCGTGGTGCCGCCTGCGCCGGAATTTTTGGCCGCGCTGCGCCGGTTGACGGCGGAGCACGACATCTTGCTGGTCTTCGACGAAGTGATTTCCGGGTTCCGCGTCGGATACGGAGGCGCGCAAGGGCTCTATGGCATCACGCCGGATCTCACCGTGCTGGGGAAAATCATCGGCGGGGGCCTGCCGGTCGGGGCCTACGGCGGGCGAAAAGAGATTATGGACTTGATTGCCCCATCAGGGCCGGTCTATCAGGCTGGCACACTCTCAGGCAATCCGCTGGCGGTATCCGCAGGCATCGAAACACTGAAACAGTTGAAGAAAAAGGGCGTTTATAAAAAGCTCGACACCCAATCGGCCGCGCTCGCCAAGGGCATCGGGGAAGCGGCAAAGAAGGCCGGCATTCCGCTCACGCAAACCCGCGTGGGCTCCATGCTCACCTCGTTCTTCCTCTCAGGCCCAGTCACGGACTGGAATACCGTGAAGCATGCCGACACCAAGCGCTATGGCCAGTTCTTCCACAAGATGCTCGAACAGGGAATCTACCTGGCTCCGTCACAATTCGAAGCCGCGTTTCTCTCCACCGCCCATACGGCTCAAGATATCGAAAAGACGATCCGCGCGGCGCATACCGCGTTCAAGAGCCTCTAAGCTCGACCGTCGCTCGAGAAGCATCGTTCGTATCTCGCCAGATACAAAAGAGCAGCTGTTTCGATACAACAACGGCCTTGCGGGTGATCAAAACGATCATCCCGCAAGGCCGTAGCTGCATTCAACCAGCGCGTTCTTTAAGTCAGTTACACCCGGAGCGCCGCGAGCACGACGCTGGCGGGCGTTTCAACAGCGTCCTATTCGTCGTCCTCGTCGTCCGCATCCAACGCTTCCTGCCGCTTTTGCTCCTCCATCGCATTATGGAGCAACATGCGAATAAACATCGAATAGAGCGAGCCTTTTTCGAGCGTCCCGCCAGGCGGAATAGCAATTTTCCCTTCCTTGATCATCTTATCCATCCACACCTTCTGATCCGGGGCGATCAGAATCGGGACTTCCACCAAGCCGACTCGACCAAACATTTCCATGATCTATCCCTCCGCGACCCTGTCGCTTATGAGCTATCAGCCATCACCTATCGGCTCTGAAAATGCCACGCCGTTTTCCCCGTTGTCAACCGAACCACTCCTGGCACGAGCTGTGCGAGGACGATGCGTTCATGCGTCACCACACAGCCACCCTTCTTGCCTCCCTGCTCCTTTGCCTGAACAGCATGACGCCGGCAATGGTCGCCCAGGCCGCGAAGCTCTCCGCTGCCAATAGCGGATCGACCGTTCCGCAAAATTGTGATCTGTGTTGGAGTCCATCGGCCGGCGACTCCAATCGGTTGCCCTCAACCTTACAACCCTATCGTCCCCATCACCCGCGGAGCAGCCGCCCCCACCGCCGACCCTCAGGCCGGTACAAAATTACACCCTATCAGAAACAGATTCAGCCCTCCGCACTCCGCCGCCTGCTCAGACCAAGACTTCCGTACAACCAGCCGATCTCGGCAGTCGACGGCGACACCGTGCGGATGGGTGGCGAGCGCATCCGGCTCAGAGGCATCGATACTCCAGAGCTGAATGAACCGGGCGGACAGGAAGCCAAACAGCGGCTGGAAACCCTCCTGCACGACGGCCCGATCCGCATCGTGCCTTACGGACAAGACGTCTACGGCCGCACCGTTGCCGACGTGTTTGTGAATGGAAGAAATGTGGCGGAGGTGCTGAGACAAGAGGGGTTTTCAAAGCCGCAGTTGTAGAAATCCGAAAGAAATCAATTGGGCTTAGGCCCCTAACTTGGCAGGAGATGTCATACAAATTCTATCCAACATCCTAAGACGATTGGGATTTATACGGAACCAGATAATACATAGTCAGGGGATATCAGAAAAACTATTAAGGTTTTTCAACCGTGGATGGAGGTAATTATGTGTGATTTTAACAGGATTTCCGGTCTGATAATCGGTGCTCAAGCCGCATTCTTAGCCAGCCTTGTTATCGTGATTGCGGCTATAGCCTTAGGTAGTAATCCTTTTACATCGGCTGCCAATATTCCAGCAATGATTGTATGTGGAGCCCTTGCTGCAACTGCTACCGGTTTACTGGCTGGAGCACTTGCATCTTTAGATGAATGTGCAAATGGACCGTGCGGGGCTTCCGTAGCGAACCTTCGCACAAACTTAATTATTCTAATCGCCTCAATGGCCACATATGCTGTAGCACAAGCTGCATTAGCGGTAATAGCTGGTATCCCCTTCGCGGGATCCGCTGCGGCATTGGCCCTAAGTTTATGGGCGGTTAGTTTATCAACTTTGTTTGCAGCAATGGCTTCTGGAAGCCTTACGAACACCATACAAGCATTTAATGCTTGCATGGCTCAACAAGGCAAAGGGAATAACACAACGACATCGGTTATCGTCATCGCAAGTGTGCTCGTCACTATAGCAGCGGTTATTGTTGGTGCTTCAGCAGGAGTAGCGAACGGTACGTTTCCGTGCATTGGGCCAACATGTAAATGGAATTTCTAACTCAATAATATAGCGGGACGCCGCAAAAGCGCGGCGCCCCTTAACTTTACGTTAGACATCACCCCTTGCGCCAAGCCCAACACACAATCCTTAGGCACATATTGAAAAGGATCTTGCTTCATGTTTTTACGAGAAGAAAATGTACCGGGAGTCTTTTCTGTGACTGCAGGCCTCTATCTTAGGAAGAATTGGAGCAGTCGTACGTAGCGGTCTTATCGGAGAAATAACGATAGGGCCTTCCCCTCGGGGATACCCTATGGCTTTTTCTTATTCTTCTCCGTCGGGTTCTCCGAAAACAGCAGCCAGCCAAGCACGATAAATCCAATCGCGACGCCCGTGACGGCCAACCAGGTTCCAAGCTTATCCATTTATTTCCCTTTCGTGGCACCGGACTGTAGCGCGGCGACCAGCCCCTTGTCGAGGCGTTTCACTTTCCCGTTGCCGTCCGTCGCGGCGAGGCGCGCGGAGCCTTCGACCACCACCCGCCCGCTCGTCTTCTCGCGCAGCACATGAGAGAACGTGAACGACGCCGGTGTGACATCGGACACGACCGTGTCGATCAGAATCGTCTCGCCGTAGCGGGCCGGCGACCGGTAGTCTACCTCGGTCCGCACGACCACAAACACAGTCCCTTCGGCCATCAGCCCTGCGACGGAGAATCCGCACTGCTCGATGTAGTGGGTGCGTGCCCGCTCAAAATATTTCAGATAATTGGCGTAATACACCACCCCGCCGCAGTCGGTATCCTCGTAGTAGATCCTAATTTCCATAAGAGCTTATGGCGGATAGCTGATGGCCGATAGTAGAAGCACCCGTTGAAGGAGTTCGGTAAGGACAAGAACAGATGGCAAATGTCTGATGAGTAAGCATCATCACCCTAAGGCATTCCGAAAAGCATTAATGCTCCTCGCCAATTTCTGTCCTTCATCGTATAAGCCCTTCTGCTCCTCGCTGGTAATATAGGCGTTATCGACGGCAAGAAATGAAGCCGCAGCCACTTCGAAAGTTGATCCGATGGCCACTTCAAGATGGTAGTCGAAGGCTTTCTGGCTCCCTTTGGCTGAGCCTTCCGCAATGTTTAGTCCGATCGAGTTGGCTGCCCGGTTCATCTGAGATCGTAAGCCATAATCTTCATGGCGCGGAAATTTCGCAGTCGCGCAATAGACTTTCCGGGCATACTCTCTCGCCATGTGCCAAATGTCCAGGCTCTCAAACCGAAATGGCACGGCCCTCTTTATCCCCGATGAGTCTCTCTCTCAGAGCATCAGCTATCTGCCATCTGCCATTAGCTCCTAGAGACTGAGGTTCGGAAAATTCGGCAGCGACGAGTCGGTCACACCCGAGAGCTTCAGAACGATGTCATACAACTGCTGCACCCGTTCGGCCTTGACCGGTTCGAAACCATGGCCCAGCACGGCCTGGTTGGCCGCGTCGAGGAGCGGTTTCATCGTGGGCCAATCGCGCAGAAACGCCTGGCCCAGTTGATCGCCCAGTCCGGCGAGCACGCGGAACTGACTCTGCAGCGACAGCTTGTACTTCCCATCGAGGTCTTCCAGCCAGCACGTCCGGCAGGTTTCCTGAAGCGCCTGCGGGAGTTGCTCCGGCTGCACGTCCCAGCTCTTAATCTTATGTTGCTTGAACAATTGCCGCTGCGCAAAGGCTTCGAGGGCCCTCACCAGCGCGACCATCGCTGCTTCGGGATCATGGCCTCCGTGGAGCTGGCGGCCGGCGTGCGCCAGCAGATCCAGCGCCAGCGAGTCCTTGACCGCGGTGGGATCGAGCACGAGACGTTCGAGAAATCCGGCGTTGGCTTTGATCCCCGGCAATACGGTCTTCAAGCCAGGAGGGCCGCCCCAGAGGGCCGCCATCTCCAGCGCCTTGGCGGCGGTCTTCAATTTGTCCCAGGCCTGCCGGTAGTGGAACCGCTCCCAGAAATCGTAGCCCTCGGCGAGATCGGCGAAGGCGCGGTAGGTCGGTTTCTGTCCGCCGCTCACGCGCACTTCGATCTCGTGAAAGAATCGGGCCGAGGCCGAAAACAGTCCGCGATTGAACAGCTCGGAGGCTTCGCGCCGCGAGACGATTGCCACATCGTCCCACAGATTGCTCTGCACCCACCGCACTGGCCGGCCGTTCAGATCGATGGCCTCGCCATCCTGGCCCTCGCTCCAAGGCAATAGAGAAATCGTTCGTGAGCTCACGGGCAAGGTGACGAGCGTCAAGGCTCCGGCCATGGCGGGCGTCGCGCCCGTCACATCCACGACCAGCTCGCCGGAATGCACCTCCCACGTCTTCAAGAGTTCGGGCAGCGCATGCGCCAGCACGTGGTGGCAGGCGCTGACATCCGCCGCCTCGGCCAGCGTGATCCAATCCCAGCGCCGGGGCATGCGCTCGATCTTCGGCTGGATGGCGGACTCCACCAGCCCTTTCGCCGGCTCCGGCAGCACAAAACAGAGCGCCTCCGGCTGGAGACGATTGATCACATAGACGGCGGCGTCCGCGTCGTCGGTGAACGCCATCACCAAGGCTTTTATCGATTGTTCATGCGCCATCGGGCGCGGACTATAGCATTGCCTCCCGGCCTGTTCAATTCACAGCACCGCCGCGCGTGCGATTGCGGCGTCTTGTTTGACAGGACTGCCGCCCTCGCCTAGAATCGCCCTGCATGAAAGACTTCGTCCTCAAGGCCTTTGCCGATAGCGCGAGCGTGAAACAGCAGTTTGCGCACGACCATGCCGACCGGATCGCCCAGGTCGCCGCGCTGATGGTCGTGGCCTTTCGCGAAGGCCGCAAAGTCCTGCTGTTCGGCAACGGCGGCAGCGCCACCGACGCCGCGCACATCGCCGCGGAATTCGTCGGCCGGTATAAGCGCGAGCGCCAGCCGCTGCCGGCCATCGCCCTGGCCACCGATATCGCCGCCATCACCTGCATCGCCAACGACTACGGCTACGATGAACTCTTCGCCCGCCAGGTGCGCGCGCATGGGCAGAAGGGCGACATCGCCATCGCCATCAGCACCAGCGGCAATTCGCCGAACGTGTTGAAGGGTGTCGAAGCGGCCCGCGCCTGCGGGATGATCACCGTCGCCTGGACCGGCGGCAGCGGCGGGAAACTCGCGGCCCTTGTCGATCATCCATTCGTCGTGCCATCGAGCGTCACCGCCCGCATTCAAGAAAGCCATATCACGCTCGGCCATGTGCTGTGCGAACTCGTAGAGGAATCACTCCTTGGCCACGCGTCCTAACCGGACTCCCCCGCAACAGCCGGCCCCCAAGCTGATTCCCCCGATCAACGTGTCGGATCTCACGACCTATCCCCTGAAGAAACGCCACAGCAAAGTCCGCGTCTCCGACTTCGCGCAACCCTGGACGCGCGGCGGCTCGTTTGCCCAATTCGCGGCGTCGCTCCCCGATCTGCTGGCCGTGAAAACGTTGCGCGCCGTGGCGGCCGCCATCGCGGCGGCCCACCGCCACCATCACCCGGTGATCCTGGGCATCGGCGCGCATGTGATCAAGGTCGGGCTGAATCCCGTCATCGTCAATCTGATGGAACGCGGCATTGTGACGGCCGTGGCGATGAACGGCGCCGGCATCGTCCACGACTTTGAACTGGCGCTGATGGGCCATACGTCGGAAGACGTCGAAGCCGAGATCGACGACGGCCGCTTCGGCATGGCCGAGGACACCGGCCGCATTCTGAACGAGGCCATCGTGCGCGGCGCGCAGAACGGCCAGGGACTCGGCGAGGCCATCGGACACGCCATCAATCGCACGCAGGGCCAGTTTCGCCACAAGGCCACGAGCATTCTGGCGGCCGGCGCGCGGCTCGGCATTCCGGTTACCGTCCATGTCGCCATCGGCACCGACATCATCCACATGCATCCGTCGGCGGATGGCGCCGCCATCGGCGCGACCTCGCTGCTCGATTTTCGCCGTCTGGCCGCCGTCGTGGCAGGCATGGAAGGCGGCGTGTACGTGAATGTGGGATCGGCCGTGATCCTCCCGGAAGTGTTCCTGAAGGCGGTCTCATTGGGCCGGAATCTCGGCCATCCGCTGGCCAAAATCACCACCGTCAACATGGATTTCCTGTCGCACTACCGGCCCTTGACCAATGTCGTCCGGCGCCCGACCCAAAAGGGTGGCAAGGGCTACACCCTGACCGGTCATCATGAAATCATGCTGCCGCTGCTGGCGGCGGCGGTCCTCGAACAACTCCGTTAGCCCGCCGGCCTGTGCCATGACACCGACTTCCTCAGAAAGCCCTCGTTCACCCTCTATACTATGGAGCGCCGACCGCTTGCAGGCCGAATGGCGTGCGCTCAACGAGCGCTACTTCGCCGGACTCCTGCCGGCGGTCGCCATCGTGTGGAGCCGCCGCCTCACCTCGTCGGCCGGCATGTTCGTCAGCCGTGGAGGGCCCCGGCCACGCCTGTTGGGCGCGCTCATCCCCGCGCATCGGATCACGCGGGAGATTCGTCTCTCCGCACCGCTGTTGTCACAATTGTCCGAACGAACGCCGTATGCCGGGCAAGAACTGCTGAACACCCTGGCACACGAGATGATTCACCAGTGGCAGTTTGACGTCCTGAAGCGGAAGCCGAATCACGGCGCAGACTTTCTGCGAAAGATGACGGAGATGAATCGGAGCGGGCTGGTGTCGATTACGATCTGCCACTCGCTAAAAACGGAAGTGCTGGCTCTGGCCCGGTTTGCCTGGCGCTGCACAGGCTGTGGACGGGTCTACCGCCGTCAGCGCAAGACCATCGAGCCGCGGCGGCACGTGTGCGGGAGCTGCCGAGGCCGCTTGCAGGAAGAGCCGGGCCATGATCCTCTTCCCCCTCCCCCGACGCCGGCTCACACGGAACCGGCTCTATTGCAGCCATCCGCCGCCATCCATCAGGCGGCTCAACTGGCGCTGGATTGGGACTCGCGCGCCCATTCCCCACGCTAAGCGGCTTGGGCCTGCTCCGGAGCCTCGCTCCCAGCGGGGGGGCCGGCCAGACGCGTGGTCACCACGACATGATTTCCGCGGTCCCGATATTCCAGGTGATCGAAACTGATCAGTTTGGACATCGCGATCCCGCGGCCATGCGATCCACCGGACGGTTCGCGTCCGGGATCGAGATACTGCGACCAATCGAACCCTTTGCCTTCATCCACAATGGCCAGTCTCAATTCGGTGTCGGTCCGCGCGGTCGTCACACGCACACGCCGGCGGGCATAGTCCGGCAAGGCCAGGCGCCGCGCCAGTTCCTCGTCCAGCTTGCCCTGCTCCAACAGCCCGGTCTTCTCGTCATACGAAATGTCCAGATTGCCGTGCTCGACGCCGTTCACGAGCAGCTCCGTGATCCCCAACTGGGCGCGGGCCGGATCCGGAAACGCGTAGGCGAGCAATTCCGCCAGATGTTTCGCCTCGGACAGCGTCTGCAGCTCAAAGCGGCCTTCGCGAAGCAACTGCATCGTGTGCGCGATCGTCCGTTTGCGCGCGGTAATGTCCTCGATCGTCCCAAGATACCGGACACCGGTTTCCGTGACCATCGGCCACAGCAGCACCTGAATCCATTGCGCCTCTTCCCCTCCGCCCGCCAGTCGGCATTCGTGCTGAATCGGCACATAGGCCGAGGTCGTCTTCGCCCACGCCGCCTCTATGGCCGGACGATCGTCCACATGAAACCACTGCGTCCATGACTTGGACGGCGCGGCCGCCATCTTCCGATGCCCGGCCTGCCCGCCATGACCACGGCAAATCAGCTCCCACATCTTATTCGTGTACAAACAGGCGCCGGCGGCGTTGACTTCAAAGACGCCGACCGGGAGCTGTTCGGACAGGAGCCGGAAGAACATTTCCCGTTCGTTCAACCGTTCGACCATCTGTTTCCGCGCCGTGATGTCCCGCACAAAGGCGCTGAACATCATGCCGCTCTCCACTTGTAACGGCGTGATCGTCAATTCGATGGGGAACTCCGACCCGTCTTTCCGGACCGCCGTGATCTCGATCATCTGATTCAGGACAGGCCCTTCGCCGGTCGCCAGATATTTGGCCAATCCCGCACGATGCGCCTCCCGCAGCGACGGCGGGACAATGGTTTGGCTGAGATCCCGTCCGAGGACTTCCGCTTCCGGCCAGCCGAAGGTATCCTCCGCCTGCCGGTTCCATCCGGCGATGCGCCCTTCTCCGTCCATGAGCACGATCGCGTCCAAGGCTCCGCTGACGACGGCCCGCATCCGCGCGTCGCTGTCGCGCCGCGCCTGCTCCGCCTGCCGCCGTTCCATGACCGAGCCGACCCGCGCCCCGATCCACGTGAGCGCACCCAACAAGCTCTGATCGGAGGTTTGCACCGCGGTCGAGAAAAATTCCAACACGCCCACCATCTCGGTGCCCACCGCGATGGGAATCGCCAGGGCTCCGTGGAGCCCGGCCGTTTCGGCCGGCGACACGCGAGGAAAGTTCGGATCGGCCAGCACGTCGGGAATCCAGGCCGGCTGGCCGCTCTGCCACACACGCCCCGGCAGCCCGATGCCCGGTTCAAAATCGATCTGCCTCGTCGCCTCGAGAAATTCCGCGCTCCTGGCAGGATCGGACGCCCAGGTAGCGCGGCAACAGAGCCGATTGGCCGCCGCGTCCGGTCCCCACCACACCCCGACCGCCCAATCGAGACTCGAGCCGATCGCCTCCAGCAACGCCGGCATCAGGTCGCCGATCACCGTCGTGCCCGCCAGCACCTTGGCCAGGGCATACTCCATCTGGCGCTGCCGCTCGCGCAACTGAACCTCCGTCATATCGCGGACGAACGCGCTGAACAGCACGCCTTGTTCCGTCTGCACCGGCGTCACGGTCAGCTCAATGGGAAACTCGGTCCCGTCTTTCCGAAGCGCCGTAATTTCGATGCGCCTGTTGAACACCGGGCCTTCCCCGGTCGTCAGATAGCGGGCCAGGCCCCGGTTATGCGCATCGCGATGTTGCGGCGGCACAATCCGCGTTCCCAGATGATGCCCCAGCACTTCCTGCATCGGCCAGCCCAAGATCCGTTCCGCTTGTTTATTCCAGCCGACGATGAGCCCCTGCGTATTCATGACGATCACGGCGTCCATGGCGTTATCCAGAATCGTCCTCGTCCGGGACTCGCTCTCCGCCAGCGCCCGCTGCGCCTGCGCCGACTTCTCCTCCTCTTGCCGCTGCCGGGCGTTCGCCCAGGCCACCAATCCCACCAGCGGAATGAACGCGGCGCATCCGGTGAATGCCAGCTTGAGCAGAATCCCTTGGATGCTCGCCAGGACCTCCTGACGATCGGCCCGGACCAGAATGCCCCACTGCAAGGCCTCGCTGGTTCCAACCCCGCGCATGCGGGCATACCCGGTAATGATCGGGGTTTTGCGCGCGACATCCGCTTCTTCGACCCAGCCCGGCCGGTTGGCCGCCACCCGCACCGCCGACGGCAACCCCAGCCGCCTCAAGTTCCCCGGCAGCCCCCCCGCCTCTTCGAAGGTCAGCAGCTCCTCGCCCGCGTGATCGAGCACGCGATACCGGACCAGGCCGAAATGTTGCGCTTGCACCCCGAACTGATCGACCGTGTCCGATACCATCTTGCGCCAATAGCCACGGTCCACCTCCGTCATGATCACGCCCTGAAATGTGCCATCGGCTCCCTTGATGGGGGCCGAGAAGACGATCGCCGCCAGCCCTTGCCGGCCCTCGGAGTCTCCGATGACCGGCGCCACCTGAGCCGCAGGCCTGTGCCAGACGGCTTGAAACCAGGAGAATTCGCGCACATCCCGGCCTGCCAGCTCATGATCCGTGGACGCCACCACCAGGCCGGTACGATCCGCCATCGTCAATCGCGCATACACGGGGTAGGCGCGCTGAACCGTTTCCAAATGGGCGCGCACCAACTTCGGATCCGGCGAACGCAGCTGGGGCGCGGCCGCCAGCACCTCCAAATCTCCCACTCGTTCCGCGACCTGGGCATCGAGCTTGCCCGCCACGTCCATGGCCCCCAACGCCAGACTTTCTCCGGCACGGGCAATGAGTTCCCGCTCCACCATCCAGAGGCCGGCCATCCCCACGAGAACGGCGATGACGGCCACCAAGACCAGAAGCCCCACGCCCCGGGACGCCAAGGCATGCAGCCGGCGATAGAACGCCATTACACCGCCTCCTTGAGATCCTGCTCCACCTGCCGGCGCACACGCTGAAACTCCAGTTCCAGCTCCGTCAAGAGCGCCGGCACACCGGCAAGGTCGCGAGCCGCCATGAGCGCAACCCGCTCACTGACTCGGGCGATCCCCGTGAGGCCGAGATGGGCAGCCCGGCCCTTGAGGCGCTGGGCAATCCGCCGGACATCTTCCGCCCGCCCCTGCCGGCAGGCCGTGCCGAGGGTGGCCAGCCTGGTCGGCGTGTCGGCCACGAAATGGCGCAGCAGGCGGACCGGCACGCCGGGATCGTCGTCATCCGTCAATTCCCGCAACCCGCCGAAGATCAGGGGATCGATCGACGGCAGGGAGGCCCCCGGCGGCAAGCCGGCATCCGTCCACCGCCAGCGCTCAAACACGGCCGCCAGCACCTCGCTCGTGATCGGCTTCGGCACATAGTCATCCATCCCGGCCTGGAGACAGCGCTCCCGATCGCCTTGCATCGCATTCCCCGTCATGGCGATGATCGGCACCCGGCGCGCGGCGCGCGGCCGGAGGCCAGAGGCTCCGGAATCCGCCGCCTCTTGCTCCTTGTCACCCGCCTCCCGCCTGCGGATTTCACGCGTCGCGTCAAATCCGTCCATCTCCGGCATCTGACAATCCATGAAGACCATGTCGTAGGGAATGCGGGACAGGGCTTCGACGGCTTCCAGTCCATTCGCCACCACGTCCACGCGATAGCCGAGCCGTTCGAACATGCGCACCGCCACCTTTTGATTGATGAGGTTGTCTTCGGCCAGCAGAATCTTCTTTCCCGTTCCCACGCTGGCTTCCGCCAGCGTGTGCCTCGTCACCAGCTCCTGTCCCTCCGGAACCGGTCCTTCTCCCGCCACAGGGCGCGGCTGCTCCAGCACCGTGGCCAGGCAGCGCGCGAGCTGGCTTTCCCGCACCGGCTTCGTCAAATACGCCGAAATCCCCATCGCCTTCGCCGCCCGGGCATCACCCCGGCGTCCGACCGACGTCAAGACGACCAGCCGCGGCGCCGGCTCTGTGCCGGCCAGCATCCGCGCCAACTCCAGCCCATCGAGCGCCGCCAGATCGATATCGAGCATCACGACATCGTACTGGTATGGGTCCCCGCGCTCCCCCTGTTCCCGCACATGCTCAAGCGCCCCCCTGGTTTCGACCAGCACGGTCGGCACCATGCCCCACTTCTTGGTCAGCAATTCCAGAATACGGCAATTGATCGGCTTGTCATCGACAATCAGAATCCGACGGCCCTGCAGCGATGCGGCCTCCGGAACCGAAAGCGCCGGCTGCACTGGCTGGACTTCGAACCGGACAGTGAACCAAAACGTGCTGCCGGCCCCCGGCTGGCTGCGTACGCCGATCTCGCCGCGCATCATTTCGACAAGCCGTTTGCAGATCACGAGGCCCAGCCCGGTCCCCCCGTATTTCCTCGTCGTCGATCCGTCGGCCTGGCTGAACGCCTGGAAGAGAAGCTGTTGATGGTCCTCGGAAATGCCGATGCCGGTGTCCGTCACCTCAAACCGCACGACGACCGCCCCATCTTCCTGCGAGACGAGCTGCACCTGGACGACGACATCCCCCCGCTCGGTAAACTTGATGGCATTCCCCACCAGATTGGTCACCACCTGGCGCACGCGGCCCGGATCGCCGCGGAGGGCGCTCGGCACCTCCGCATGGAAGAGGCAGGCCAGATTCAGCTGCTTGGACGAGGCCCGCTCGCTCAACAAGTCGAGCGCGTCCTCGACCGCGTGGCGCAGGTCGAAATCGATGATCTCCAGGCTCATCTTGCCCGCTTCGATCTTCGAGAAGTCCAAGATGTCGTTGATGAGGGTCAGCAAATGATCGCCGCAGTTGCGCACCACGTCCGCGTATTCGCGCTGCTCCGCCGTCAGCTCCGTGTCGAGCAAGAGCCCCGTCATGCCGATGACGCCGTTCATCGGCGTCCGGATTTCATGGCTCATGGTCGCGAGAAAGGCCGATTTCGCCTCGGTCGCCGCCTGGGCTTGCGCCAGCGCTTCGTCCAAATTGTGATTGCTCTGCTCCAATTGGCGGGCATAGGAGGAAAGGGCGAGTTCGGACTCCTTGCGCCGGGAGATGTCCCGGATAAAGGCGCTGAACACCACCGTGTCATCCAACTGCAGCGGCGCGATCGAGAGCTCGACGGGGAAGACCCGGCCGTCGCGATGCTGGGCCTGCAACTCCACCAGCCGTCCCATCATCCGGTTTTCGCCAGTCTGGAGATACCGGCTGATTCCCTCCCGGTGGGCCGATCGCTGGGCTTTGGGAATAATCGTCTCGGCAAGATCCCGTCCGATCGCCTCATGCGCCGGCCAGCCGAACAGCTGTTCCGCCTGGGCGTTCCATTCCGTGATGTGCCCCTGCGCATCCATGGTCACGACGCCGTCCAGCGCCGTATCGATGATAAGCCGGGTTCGGCTTTCGTTCTCGCGAAGGGCGGCTTCCACTTCGGCCCGTTCGAGAAACAGCCCGATCTGGCTCCCGATGGTGCCCAGCGTCCGCAGCAGGTCCGCATCGCGCGTTTGGGTCTCGCGGCAATAGAACTCCATGACGCCGTAGACGCTCGCGCGCAGCCACACAGGAAAGGCGCACCCCGAATGGAGCCCGGCCACGGATGCCGCCGCCGTCCGCACAAAATCCGGCTCCTGCGTCACATCCGCCGCCCAGAACGGTTCACCCCGCTCCCAACAGCGCCCCGGGAATCCCACGCCCGACGAAAACGTTTCCTGGCGGCTGGCCGTGAAAAAGGTCTCCGACAGCACCGAATCCACGCCCCAGGTATGGACACAGGCCAGCGTCTTGGTCTGGTTGTTCACTTGCCAGAAAACGCCCACCTCCCACTCCGAACTGGCGCCGATGACGCGGAGAAGGTCCGGCAGCGCCTGCTCCACCGTCGAGGCCTCCGCCAGCACTTTCGCCACCGCATGCTGCAGCGCTTGCCGGCGCTCGGCGTGTTTGGGCTCGGTAATGTCGCGGACCACGCTCAACACGGACGACACGGCCCCGTCTTCTGCCGGCAGCGGAACCGAGGTCATTTCGAACCAGCGGGATTGTCCCGAGAGCCCGGTGAGCCGGCCCTTGTTCAACACCCCCCGCCCCTGCAACGCGGCCGCATGCGCCTCTTCATAGGCCCGGCGGTCGTCCGCATGAATGAAGTCGGCGACATTGCGGCCGAGAATCTCTTCCGGAAATCCGGCATCGAACAGGGCGCAGCCCGCGGGATTCACTTGCAGGACACGCCGGTCCGCCCCGATCACCAGCACGCCTTCGGGCTCCACTTCGAGAATCGTCTGCAGCCGATGCTCGTTCTCTCGCGACCGGATTCGTTCATCCTGCGCTTCCAGCCACTCCACCTGAGCCCGGCGGGTCGCCTGAACCAACAGTCCGATGAGCGGCCCGATCATCACCAATCCGGCCGTCCCCACCGTCCAGAGAAAATGCTGCACCGGAGCGACCACTTCCGCGCGTTCCACCCGCAGCAACACGGTCCACCGAGGCCCATTCACATCACCCTGGCCATGCGTGCGGGCATACCCCGTCAGCACCGGCACCCCGCGCCGCAGATGCGCTTCTTCCACGAACCCCGACTCGCCAGACCGGGCATGGCGGACCGACGGCAATCCGCTCTTGGCCAAGTTCATTTTGCCGGCATGGAGCGAGTCCGAATCGATAAAGACGGTTCCGTCCTCCCGCAGCACCTGATATTCAACCGTATGAAAGAAGGAGGTGCGTTTCTGAAACAATTGGATCGCATCCGTCACCAATTGTTCCAGCCGCGCGGCATCCACCCGGGTGGACACCACTCCGCGGAACGGGCGGTTCCTGGCGTCGGTCCGATGGTCCACAATCGGGGCAGTGAAGGAAACCGCCTCGTGGCTGCCGCTGACCTCGTCATATTGAATATCGCCGATATACATCTCACCGCCGCCCTGCTGCACCGCTTGAAACCATGAAGTCCCCTTCACATCGAGGCCTCGCGTGCTCGCATTCAGCGATTCGACGATGCGGCCGGCCGCATCGGTCACCCCGATCCACAGATAGAGCGGATAGGCTTGATGAAAGGCGCGCAGAAGGTGCTGCCTCTCGGCGGCAGTCGTGCCGTTCATCGCGATCGTTTCCGAGATGATCCGAATGTCACCGGCCCGCTCGTTCATCAGCAGATCGAGCTTCGCGGCGATTTCGGTCGCCATGATCGAAATCGTCTCGCCGGACGCAGCGACCATCTGCCGTTGCAGCCAGGTAAAACTCACCATGGCCGTGATCAGGGTGGCCGCCGTGATCAGCGCGATCAGGGTGACTTGCCGGCGGTAGGTAAACCCCGACCGCGGCGTGGCGGAGCGTACGATCGACTCAGGCCCTGACCCCATGGACATATAATCCTCGTCGTAGCGACAACCCGGTCTTCCGGCGGACGGCAGCCACTGAGCACGACCGCTCGTGCACAGACCCTCCCTTGCCATCGGGTCTCTCCTTTATCGGGCAGGTTTTTCATAAACTTAAGGAATCAGACAGGGAAATGAGCCGGCCGGACCAGAACGAACGGTGCCGCTTCCCATGTGAGGATGGGACAGGTATGATGGCCCCATGACACAGAAAATCGTCACCCGCGATCACCTGGCTGCACGGCTGCCCGCGCTGCGGGCGGGAGGGGCCAGAATCGTCTTTACGAACGGCTGTTTCGATCTGATGCACGCCGGCCACACCCGCTATCTGCAAGCCGCCAAGGCCTTGGGGGACGTGCTGGTCGTCGGCGTCAATACCGACGCCTCGGTCCGCAGCCTGGACAAGGCGCCGGACCGGCCGATCGTCCCGGAGGCGCAGCGCGCCGAAGTGCTCGCGGCATTGGGCTGCGTCGATTTCGTCGTCCTGTTTCCCGAGCCGGACCCTTATGCGCTCATCGCCGCCCTTCAACCGGACGTCTTGGTCAAAGGAGGCGACTGGGCCCTGGATCGCATCGTCGGCCGCGACATTGTGGAGGCGCGGGGCGGCGTGGTGAAAACCATCCCGCTCGTGCCCGGCCTCTCGACGACCGCCTTGATTCACCGTATTCGCTCAACCCAAGCCTGATCCGTGTCACGCACACCCTCGCCATCAGATGCCTGGATCGCCCCGCTGGTGTCCGCGCTCGGCCAGCCGCCGGCACGCCCCTGTGTGACCGGACTCCATGGTTCCACGGGGGCCTTCGCCCTGACCGGGCTCGCCAACGCGCCGTCGATGGCGGCGAGCCGGAACAGGCCCTGGCTGATCGTGACCGCGAATAACGACGCCGCCGAGCGGCTCTTTGCGGACCTCCGGTTTTGTCATCACCTGACCGGCGGGCCGGCCGACCGGATCACGCTGTTTCCCCAATGGGAAACGCTGCCCTACGAAGCGACCGCGCCCCACATCGGCTTGGTCGCCCGCCGCATGCAAACGCTGCAGCGCCTGCGGACCACGCCGGGCACCATTCTGGTCACATCGGTCGCCGCCTTGATGCAGCGGCTGCTCCCGGTGAACGCCTGGACAGAAGCCACCCTGCAACTCACACGCAACGGCGCGATCGAACGGGACGCGCTCACGAGCGGCCTCTTGCGCCTGGGATACCGGCGCGTGTCGGTTGTGGAAATTCCTGGCGAATTCAGCATCCGCGGCGGGCTGGTGGACATTTTTTCCACGGCCTACGCCGACCCGCTCCGCGTCGAATTTCTCGGCGACACGGTCGAGGCCATCCGCCTGTTCGATGCCGCCACGCAAACCTCGGTGAGCAAATTGGACGAAGCCTGGGTGCTGCCGGCCCGGGAATACCTGCGCCCGGCCGATCATCCCGACGCCTGCGCCCCCGTGGCGCCCGATGCCGAGTGGCGCTCCCCCGACCTCTATCCGCAGATGGGCACGCTCTTCGACTATTTCTCGACGGAGCCGGTGCTGATCCTGGATCAGCCCGCGGCCCTGCAAGACACCTGCGTGAACCTCTGGGAAAAAATCAATGACGGCTATCTCCGCCATGGCGAGCGGGACGCCGCGAATCCCTATCCCACCCCCGACCGCCTGTTTATGGCCTGGGATGAGATCGACATTCTCACCGCCGGATGGCCGAGCCTGGCCTTGGAACCGCTGACGCCGGCCAACGCCTCGTGGAATCCGGTGTTCCCCTTTCCGGCCCAAACCCCGGCGACCGCGGGCTTGGGAATTCGCGGCACGCCCTTCAGCCAGACCTTGGCCATCCTGAACCAGCTGCGCGAAAGCCACCGGGTCGTCCTGATCGCGCGCAGCCACGGCCAGGTCGACCGGCTGCTCGCCCTGCTCCGCGAACACGATCTTCCGGCCATGGAATGGCAACCTTCCGCCTGGACGCGCACAGAGGCGGGCAAGCCGCCGTTTGCCGTGGTGCAGGGCGAGCTGTCCGCCGGCTGGCTCTCCGGCGATCTCCGTCTCGCGCTGCTCACGGAAGAAGAGCTCTTCGCGAAAGGCACGCGGCATAAGCCGCAGCCCAAGAGCAAGACCGCCACGTTTCTCTCGTCGCTCGAAGACCTCAACGTGGGCGATTATGTCGTGCATGTGCAGCACGGCATCGCCCGCTATCTCGGCCTGAAGCGGCTGACCGTGCAAGAGTTCGAAAGCGATTTCCTGATCCTGGAATTTGCCGGCAACGACACGCTGTACGTGCCGCTCGACCGCCTCAGCCAGGTGCAGCGCTATAGCGGCGCCGAAGGGCACGTGCCCCGCCTCGACCGGCTCGGCGGCACCAGCTGGGCCAAGACGACGGCCCGCGTCAAAAAAGACATCGAAGAAATGGCGCAGGATCTCATCGATCTCTATGCCAACCGCGAACTGGTGAAGCGGGACGGGTACGGCAGCGCCAGCATGCTGTATCACGAGTTCGAAGCGGCCTTCGAATATGAAGAGACCCCGGATCAATTGGCCGCGATCAAGGACATCTTGCGCGACCTGGAATCGGGCAAGCCGATGGACCGGCTCGTCTGCGGCGACGTCGGCTACGGCAAGACGGAAGTGGCCATGCGCGCGGCCTTTAAAGCCGTGGAGAGCGGACGCCAGGTGGCCGTGCTGGTGCCCACCACGCTCCTCGCCCATCAGCACTACGAGAATTTTGCGGAGCGGTTCGCGCCGTTTCCCGCCAAGGTCGCGGTCCTCTCCCGCATGCAGTCGCCGAAGGAATCGACCGCCACGCTGAAAGACCTCGCCTCCGGCGTCATCGACGTGGTGATCGGCACGCACCGCCTGCTGCAAAAAAACGTCGTGTTTAAACAGCTCGGCCTCGTCATCATCGACGAAGAGCAATGGTTCGGCGTCAAGCACAAAGAGCGGCTGAAACAGTTGCGGACGCAGGTCGATGTGCTGACCCTGACCGCCACGCCTATACCGCGCACGCTGCAAATGGCGATGTCGAGCGTGCGGGATCTGTCGATCATCGACACGGCGCCGGCCGGCCGGCTCGCCATCCGCACCACGGTCATCAAATCGAACGACAAGGCGATCCGCGACGCGATCCTCCGCGAGCTGGGCCGTGGCGGCCAGGTCTACTTCATCCACAATCGCGTGGAAACGATGCCGGCCACCGGCGCCTGGCTGCAGCAGCTGGTCCCGGAAGCCCGCATCGTCATGGCGCACGGGCAGATGGACCCCACGCTGCTCGAAGCCATCATGCTGAAATTCGTCAAGCACGAAGCCGACATCCTGATCGCCTCCGCCATTATTCAATCGGGCATCGATGTCTCTTCGGCCAATACGATCATCATCAACCGCGCCGATACCTTTGGCCTGGCCCAGCTCTATCAATTGCGCGGGCGCGTGGGCCGCGGCGGCGAGCAGGCCTATGCCTACCTGCTCATCCCCGATGAAGGCCGGCTGTCGGACGACGCGCAGAAGCGGCTGATGGCCATTCAGCAGTTCACGGAACTCGGCTCCGGGTTCCGGATCGCCGCGGCCGACCTCGAAATCCGCGGCGCGGGCAATCTGCTCGGCAAAGCGCAGTCCGGGCACATTGCGGCCATCGGGCTCGATCTGTACATGACCATGGTGGAGCAGGCCGTCCAGCGGCTCAAGGGCCACGTGGTGGAAGAAGAGCCCGATCCGACCTTGCGGGTGCCGGTCTCCGCCTTCATTCCCGAAACCTATGTGGAAGACGCCCACCAGCGCCTCTCGTTTTACAAACGCCTGAGCGGCTGCACACAGGTCGGCGAACTCGCGCTGTTGCACGGAGAAATCCAGGACCGGTATGGCGTGCCGCCGGAGCCGGTCGAACGGCTGCTGGAAGTCATGCAGCTGCGCGTCCTGGCCAAGCTGCTCCGGCTCAGCGCCATCGACGTGACCCATCAGTCGGCCATCGTTACCTTGAGCCCCAAAGCCTCGATTGCCGACTCCGCGATCCATGCCATGATGGACCGGCTCAAAAAGCGCCTGCGGTTCATCTCGCCCGTCTCGTTCGAGATCCAGATGCCGCATGACGACTGGCCGGCCGCCTTTGCAGAACTCAACACAACCTTGCAAAGCCTCGGACACTGTGATACCAACAAATCCACCAGATGAATCCATACGAAAAAGGCCCGATCCATCACGTGATGACACCAGACCGCAAACCCATGTTTCCGCTCCCCGAGACACAGATATCGGCCGGCCTCGCCGTCCTGCTGGGCGGCGCCCTCTGGCTGCTGGCCGGCTGCGCGCCGCCACAAGACGACGCCGTGCTGGCCCTCGTGAACGGCCGCACCATCACGCAAGTCGAATTCGATATCCGCTGGAACGAACTCTCCGAGGCCACCCGCGCGCGCTACAGCAAGGAAGGCGGCAAACGCCGCTTCCTCGACGAATTGATCACGCGCGAACTGCTGATGCAGGAGGCCAGGCGCCAGGGCCTGGACCAGAACGATGTCATTCGCGACCGCACTCAGCGCTATAAAGAACAGCTGATTCTCGACGAACTCTTGAAAGAACGGCTCCGCGAAAAGGTGGACCTGACGCCGGCGGAACTCGCGGCCTATTACGACAAGCACGCCAATGAACTGCTCGCGCCGCTCAAAGTCCAAGTGTCCCAGATGTTGCTGCCGAATTTGCCGGCCGCCAAGGATTTGAAGAAGCAAATCGAGACCGGAGGCGATTTCGCCAAGTTCGCGCAGCGCTACTCCCTCGACGAGAAAACCAAAGCGAAGGGCGGCGACCTGGGTCCCTATCGGAAAAGCGCGCTCGATCCGGAGGTGGATGCCGTCGTCCACACCCTGAAGCCCGGCGTGATCAGCGAACCGATCAAAACCGAGGCCGGCTATTACCTGATCAAAGTGAGTCCGCTCGACCAGGCGACGATCCAGGCCGATTTCGCCACACGCGAGCGCCTCCGCCAGGAACTGCTGGCCGACAAGCGGCGCAAGCGGTTCGAGGACGTCATTTCCGATATCCGCACCAAAGCCACGGTGCGCCTCGCCGAAGGGTCCCGCTACATCGCCGAAGACACGGGCACCCCCTAACACCACACGCCCTGCGACTCTCCTCAAGCCCGGTCGGTTCGTGTACAATCCGCAGATGCTTCGTCCGCGCCATGCTCAGGAGAACGGTGCCGTGCGTCACATCCGATGGGTCCAGAGACTGTCTCCGCCCCTTCTCTCGGGACTGCTCGTTCTTCTCTGGCTCACGCCGACGCCCCCTGTCCGGTCTGCGATGCAGCTTGAGGACCGCATCGTGGCCGTCGTGAACACCGATCTCATCATGCTGTCGGACGTCAAACGGGAACTGGCCCCGGAGCAGGACCGCATTCGCACACAATCTCAGGGAGACGAATTGGCGCAACGGCTCAAGATGGCCGAATACATGGCCCTGACCAAGATGATCGAGCGGCGCCTGCAACTGCAGGAGGCGAAAAACAAAGGCGTGGACATCTCGGATCAAGAGGTCAAACAGGCCATCCAGCAAATGAAGCAGCAGGGGGAGAAAGTAGACGAGGCCGATCCGCTCACCGCTCGAAACGTCCGGGACCAGCTCACCCTCCTCCGTGTGGTCGACCGCGAAGTCCGCAATAACGTGATGGTGGGCGAAACGGAAATGAAGCGCTATTACAAAGAGCACCAGGACCGCTTTGCCCTCCCCGAGGAATACACGCTGAGCCAGATTCTGATTCAACCCCGCTCGGCCGACGGCGCGGCCGAAGCGCTGGAGAAAGCCCGCATCGCCCTGGCGGATCTCACACGCGGCGAGAAGTTCGAGGATGTCGCGGTGCGCTACTCGGATGGACCGAACGCCTCGCGGGGCGGACGGCTCGGGCTGGTGCGGCAAGGCGAGCTGATGCCCGCGATCGAGCGCGCGATCGCGCCGCTCGTGCCGGGCGGCATCTCCGCCATCATTGAAACCAGCGAGGGGTTTCACCTCATCCGCGTCGATGAGAAAACCCCCAGGCAGTTCCGGCCCTTTGACGAAGTGAAGTTTGAAATTCAGGCGCTGGTGTTTCAGCAGAAGAGCGAAGACGTCTTCCAGTCCTGGCTGGTGAATTTGAAAAACAAAGCCTACATCGAAATCAAGTTTTCGCCAAATCCCTGAGCACGCCCCAGAGATGATCCCGCCCCTCTCCGGTCACAATGGAATAGGGAATCAGCATCTGCCCTTCCGGCAGCGCCAGCTCGCGATGGGTCTCACGGAGCGTGCGGACCCGCTCGCTCGGCTTGAGCTTATCGACTTTCGTGGCCACCACCAGCGGATCGCGCCCGATGGAGCGCAGCCAGGCCACCGTCTGACGGTCCTGTTCGGTCACCACCCGGCTTTCGACCAGCTGCACCACGCCGAGCAGCGACGGCTGGTCCGTCAGATAGGCATCGATCAGCGGCCCCCACTCGGCGCGGATCGACTTGGAGATCCTGGCGAACCCGTACCCCGGCAGATCCACCAGGTAAAACTTCGCCAGCCCCGGGTCCGAGGTCGTGATCAGGAACAAATTCACGGCTCGAGTTTTCCCCGGCGTCCGGCTGACTTTGGCCAAGCCTTTCCGGTTCAACAGGGAATTGATCAGGGAGGACTTCCCGACATTCGACCGCCCGACGATGGCGATCTCGGGAATGTCGCCCTGCGGAAAATGTTCTGGGGCCACGCAACTTTTGATAAACTCAGCCGAGAGGATTTTCATAGTCGTCTCATACGTGGAAGGCCGTAGAATTCCAGCTCAACCCGTTTCACACACTAACAGAACGACGCCCGAGAAACACCCCCTATGGCCAAGCCCCCCAGACGCCGGACCTTCGCGCGCCTCCTGGCGTGGGCCATCTTGTTGACCGGGATACCGCTGAGTCTGCTCGCCTTCTCCTGGCTGCTGACGCTCCCGGATGTCTCGGCTCTCGCCACCGCGAATCCCGGCCCGACCGCGCTCATGGAACATCGCCAGGAGATGAGCCGTGCGGAGCGCCGCCCGGTGGCACGGCAATGGACCTGGGTGCCGCTCGCGCAGATTTCCCCCCATCTGCAGCATGCCGTCATCGCAGCGGAAGACGCTTCGTTCTTCATCCACGAAGGATTCGATTGGGAAGGCATCAAGGATGCGGCCATTCACAATCTCGAAGCCGGGGAGATGAAACGGGGCGGCAGCACCATCACGCAGCAACTGGCGAAGAATCTCTACCTGTCGTCTGAACGGTCGATGCTGCGCAAGGCGCGCGAAGCGCTGATCACACGCTCCCTCGAGCACCATCTGACCAAGGAACGGATTCTCGAACTCTATTTGAACGTCGCCGAATGGGGGAACGGTGTGTACGGGGCGGAAGCGGCGGCCCGCCATCATTTCGGCAAAGCGGCGCAGGAACTGACGCCCGACGAAGCGGCCTGGCTGGCGGCGATGTTGCCCTCCCCGCGCCGCTACGATCCGCTCCGCAAGACCGCCTCGCTGACCAAGCGCCATCTGCGCATTGCGAAGAGCATGAACAAGATCCCGACCATCTCTTCGGGGCGTTGAGAAGCGACCGCCCCGCATCTCTCAGGCAGCACTCGTCACAGATTCGCTAAAACTGATCTTTCACCACCGGCTTCCCCTTCCCGTCCCACCAGCCCGCCGCCATGCGGGGCGTCACGTGATGGATGGCGAAGCGGCCGTCCGGCGCGATGACCAACGTCCCGGCAGCGCCATCGATTCTGGCCACCAGCTTGCGAAGCACGGCGCGAGCCGCCATGGCCGGACTCGTGCCTCGCTCCAACCGATCGCAGATGGCCTTGGCGACGGCGAGCCGGACGATCCCTTCCCCCAGCCCGGTCATGGACACGGCCCCGCTCTCATTGTCGGCATAGACGCCGCAGCCGATGATTGGGGTATCGCCGACGCGCCCCGGCAGCATCAGATCGATCCCCCCGGTGGAGGCTCCGGCAGCCACGGTTCCGGACCGGTCGAGCGCCACCGCTCCAACCGTTTCTTTTCCGGCGCGCTCGCGCAACGCCAGGCCGCCGGACGTCATCGCGCGATAGAGCTGCAATGCTTTTGGAGACAAGGCGCGCGTCATCGTCGTCTTGCGCCGCGCCTGACCGGATGGCCGGCGCGGCTGCCGTTCCAGCTGGAAGTGTCTCGCGAACGCCGATGCGGGCTTCCCGACGAGCAGGACGTGAGGCGTCTGTTCCATCACCAAACGCGCCGCGGAAATCGGATGGAGAATCCCCTCGATCGAGGCCACGGCTCCGGCCAGCAACTCCCGCCCCTCCATGATCGAGGCATCCATGCGCCGCACCCCGTCAAGCTGCAGATGCGAGCCTCTGCCGGCATTGAAAAGGCCGCTCTGTTCCAACACACGAATCGTCTGTTCGACAGCGGTGAGCGCGGGGGCGCCGTGATCCAGCCAGTGATAGCCGATCTGGAGCGCGGCAGTGAGGCAATCGGCTTGGACAGCGGTCATCCGGCGGAGGCCGGCGCCGCCATGCGCCAGAAGAAGGGGGCGGATGGGCTTCAATTGAGCAGCAAATCCCTGGCCCGTTGATAGGCGGGGTCGCTCATGCGGTCCAGGTCTGACCGGACAAACCCCAATCCCGTGACACAGAGTTCAAAGTTTTCGGACAGAGTCCGGAACAAGGGCGGATCGATCTCGGACCCGTGGTCGCCGATCTGGGCCACGATCCCGTAGGAACGTTTGCCGGTCTTCACATAATCCACGAGAAAATCCTTGTGGTAAATCAAGCCCGCCGATTTCAGGCGGCGCAAATATTCCGGAAAGAGCCCGGCCATGAACAAGGTAAAGTCGCCGATATGCCGGTGGACATCGCGCTCGCGCTCGAGCGACTGGGCATCGAGCAGGACTTCGGATTCATACAGCAAATCCACGACCGTCTCGACCGGCTTCTCCTGCCGGTCGCGTATCTTATAGAGTTGATCGATGGAGGTAAAATCGACGAGGAGATTGGATACATAGCTGGTCACCGTGAGATCGGGCCAGCCGAGATGCTCGGTAAAGCTGCGCTCCGTGAGCGCCCCGAAGAACTGACGGAGAGGATGCTGCGGAGATACGCTGGTTCCCATGCGCCACCTCTTACAACATGCACAGAGATTTGTCTGACTATACCAAATCTACACCTCGCGCCGAAGGCTGTCTTCTTAATAGATCTATCGGTTCCTCCTCCCCGGACTTGAGCCTCCCCTACGATGAGGGCCGATCCCGGCTGTCGAGCGTGAACGTGACCGGCCCGTCGTTCACGAGCGACACCTGCATATGGGCGGCAAACACCCCGGTTTCGACCGGCGTCCCCAAGGCCCGCAAGTCCGCCGCTACCTGCTCATAGAGGCGCTTGGCTTCGTCGGGAGGCGCGGCATCCTCGAAGCTGGGGCGCCGCCCGTTCGTTGTGCGGCCCAGCAGCGTGAATTGCGAGACCAGCAGAACCGACCCGCCGACATCCACCAGCGACCGGTTCATCTTCCCTTGCTCGTCGGAAAAGATTCGGAAGGTCCGGAGCTTCTCGACAAGGTAGCGGCCATCCGCCTCCCCATCGCCCTTGGCCACGCCCAAAAGCACCAGTAATCCCGTCCCAATCTTCCCGACGAGCGCCCCATCGACTTCAACTGAGGCGCTCGTGACCCGCTGAAGAATCGCCTTCATCGATCACGTCCGTCCGCGTTGCAGTTGCGCCAGCGTGCCTTCGAGCGTGAGCAGTTTGCGCTTTGTCGGCAGCCCGCCGGAAAATCCGCCCAACGTCGCATCCTGCGCCACGATGCGATGGCAGGGCACCACGATCGGCAGCGGATTGGCGCCCACCGCATTGCCGACTGCGCGGGCATACTGCGGCCCGCCCACGCGAGCGGCCACCCATTGGTAGGAACGGAGCTTCGCATAGGGCACCTGCAACAGCGTCCGCCAGACCTTGCGCTGAAAGGCGGTGCCATGGGACAGATCGAGCGGCAGGTCGAACGTCTGCCTGGTGCCCTCCAGATATTCAATCAGCTGCTGCTGCGCGGCCTTCAGCCGGGCCGTCGCCGCGCTCACGAAGGGCGGAGCGGATTGTTTGCCCAACGCATCCTCCACCGCCCGCTTCGACTTTTTCGGCAGACCAATACCGTCGATGCCCTTGTCCGTCTCCGAAATCCCCATCCAGCCCCAAGGGGACTGAAACACGATCGCTCGCCGCTGTTCTCGCTGCCCCATCCTCTAGCCTCGTGCCACTCGCCCAAGTTTCCGTTTCACCATCCCCCAGACCACATCCAATTCTTCAGACTTCAACAGCGCGTGGACCCCGAGATACCCGGTTACACTCAAGCCGATGGCCACCGTGAGCATCACCGTTTTGGCCATCCATTCATCGGGCCGGGACCAGACCTCCGCGCCTGCCGCCCACCAACAGGCCGCCACCAGCGGAAGACAGGCAAGCACCGCCCGGCCCATGGAGAGCCCGACCTTGGCCCATTCCACCCCGCCGAGCCGCCGGTTCAACACTATGATCAGGATGCCGCCATTCACCATCGCCGCCAAGGCGGTCGCCAGCGCCAACCCGGCCGCGCCGAGAAAGGACATCAGCGCCAGGGAAAACACCAGGTTGGCTCCGACCGCGATGGCCGCAGAGATGGCCGGCGTCTTGGTATCTTGCATGGAGTAGAAGGCCGCGACGATGATCCGCACTCCGCCGAAGGCCCAGAGCCCCACGGCATAACACAGGACCGCCAGGGCGGTTTCCGCCGTGTCGTGGGCGGTGAACGTCCCGTGCTCGAAAAACAGATGCACGATCGGCGTGCGCAGCAGAATCAATCCCACCATGGCCGGGAGGATGATGAAGAGGATCATGCGGAGGCCGAACCCGAACGTCGTGCGCAATTCATCCAGCGCGCCCCGCGCGGCCTGGGCCGAGAGCGTGGGCAGAATCGCCGTCGCCAAGGCGACTCCGAAGATCCCCAGCGGAAACTGAATCAGCCGCATCCCGTAAAACAGATAGGTGGGGCCTCCCGCGAAAAATGAGGCGAGAATCGTGCTCACCGTAATATTGATCTGCGTCACCGAGAGGCCCAGCAGCGAGGGAATCATCAGCCGCCCGATCCGGCGCACGCCCGGATGGCCCGGCTCCCAGCGAAAGCCGAACAGCATGCCGCGCCGTTTCAGCCCCGGCAACTGCATGGCGAATTGGGCCGCGCCGCCCGCCACCACCCCGGCCGCCACACCGAAAATCGGCTCCGGCAGCGTCGGCGACAGGAAGAAGGCGCAGCCGATGATAAAGATATTGAAGAACACCGGCGAAAAGGCCGGCGCGGCAAACGCCCGCATCGAGTTCAAAATGCCCATCGCCAGCGCGGCCATGCTGATGAACAGGAGATAGGGAAACATCAGCCGCGTCAGCAGCGTCGTCAGGCCCAGCTTCGCCGGATCACCGTGAAACCCCGGCGCCAGGAGCCAGACGATGCCCGGCGCCGCGATGAGGCCGAGCAGGGTGATGCCCGTCACAATCGTGAGCAGCGTCGTGAACACCGCGCTGGCCAGCTCCCACGCATCACGCTGGGTCTTCAGCGTTCGATATTCGGTGAAGACCGGAATGAAGGCGGAAGACATGGAGCCTTCGGCGAACAGTTCACGCAAGAGATTCGGCACGCGATAGGCCACGAAGAACGCGTCGGCCGCCGGCGTGGCCCCGAACAGGCGGGCCAGCACCATGTCGCGGATAAATCCAAGGATGCGGCTGGAGAAGGTCGCCACGCCGATCATCCCGGCGGCTTTCACCACCGAGTGATTGTCTTCTTGGGCGTTCGTCGCGGGAGGCGATCCGGCTGGAGTGGACATGGAGGCGGATTCTAGCGGAACACGTGCGGGGCGTCTATGGAATGAACCATCGTGCTCCATGACTTTGATGCCGGTACATGACTGTGCTAGGGTCCGCCGATCATGCCGGATCCGGTTCAGCCCTTCTCGCTCGTCGATGTTCCAGGCGGCGCCCCTCTGCTCGGCCACCTGCGCGCATTCAAGCAACGCCCGTTAGAGACGATGGCGGCCTGGTGGCGCCAGCACGGCGATGCCCTGCGCTTCAGGCTCGGCCCCAAGACTATCCACCTCCTCAGCCATCCCGATCTCGCCGACGAGATTCTGGTCCAGCAAGCCGACCGCTTCGTGAAAGTGTACGACCCTCGGCGGCCGGACGGCCTCGCGCTGGTCCTGGGCAATGGATTGGTGACCAGTTCCGGCGAGGTCTGGAAGCGGCACCGGCGCATCATCCAGCCGGTCTTTCACCGCTCCCGGATGGCGGCCATGGCCGACCGGATGGCGCAGGTCGGCGAGCAGCGGCTCGCCGGGTGGGCGGAGAAGGCGGGACAGCCGGTCGACATTGCCGCAGAAATGATGCAGCTGGCCCTGGAAGTGATCTCCCAAACCATGTTCACGACCAGCGTGGCCCACCATATCGATCAGATCAACCATGCCCTGCGTGTGAGCCTGAAATACGCGTTCGACTCGTTTCACAACCCGCTGCACCTGCCCCTGTGGGTGCCGACCGCGCGCAACCGTGAATTTCGCGCAGCCTTGCAGTTCATGGATGGACTGATCTATGGCTTGCTTGCCGAGCGGCGCCGAAGCGGGACACAGCATGACGACCTCCTGGATCTGCTGCTCCAGGCTCGCGATGAGGACACCGGGGCCGGGCTGAGCGATCAGGAGCTGCGCGACGAGGCCCTGACCATCTTCGCGGCAGGGCACGAGACCACCGCGAACGCGCTGGCCTGGGCGTGGTACCTCCTCGCCACCCATCCGGAGGCGAAGGCACGGTTTCACGAGGAAGTGGACCGGGTTCTTCAGGGGCGGACGCCAACCGCCGACGATCTGCCACACCTCCCCTATACACGCGCGGTATTCGATGAAGCGCTCCGGTTATATCCGCCGGCCCCGGCCATCCAGCGCAAGGCGGCGACCAACGCCACCGTCGGCGGGCTGTCACTGCCGGCCGGCGCGCTCGTCCTTGTCGGGGTGTACAACCTGCACAGGCATCCGGCCTACTGGCGCGACCCGGAACGATTTCTGCCGGAGCGATGGCTGGACGGCGAACGGCCGGCAGCCCGCTGCGCCTATCTCCCGTTCGGCGCGGGGCCGCGGGCCTGCGTGGGGACGCACTTCGCGACGGTGGAAGGGCCGCTGCTCCTGGCGCTGATCGGCCGCCGTTATGACCTGCGACTAGTCCAGGAGCACGTCGAACCTGAACTCATGGTGACCCTGCGACCCAAAGGCGGCATCCGCATGACGATCCAGCCACGGCACGCGCCGGTCAGATCCACTGCCTAACAGGCTGTTCGCTCATACCTGCTTGTGCGGACGTCTCGGGTGCGCTCGATTCAGTCGTGGATGCGGATTCTAGCGGTATAACGACAGTGCATTTATGGAATGGCACATGTGTGGGCGATCGTTGGGTCGAAACCAAGATATCACTCACCCGCTTCGCCAACACCGTATGTCAAATAGACATGGGCAAATTGAAATAACGCATAGAGGTGTCCCTTTGATGCGACGTAGGCTGCGAGATTTAAAGCCCCTCCAGTCTCAGAAACTATAAGTCCCGATAGTATCTCCTCGTTTCTTTCTTAATCGCTTACAGAAAGGGCACAGGTACGGGAAGAACCGATCAATCCTGATCAGACACGATAGCTCTGCCACAGTTTAGCCACACTATTCTGTAGTATGCTTCTCTGCATGAATCAGTCGAAAAATGCCTGCAGATTGTGCCTGCAGGACAAAAACCTAATTAAGGCCCACATCATTCCAGAAGGTTTCTTCCGACTGCTCAGGCACGAAAATATTGCGCCTGTATTGCATAGCAATACTCCGGGGAGTTTTCCGAAACGAATGCAGGTCGGTACGTATGATTCGACCATCCTGTGTTCGGAGTGCGACGGGAAGATGGCGCCATGGGATGATTATGGTCAGCAGATACTAATTCGCCAATTTCCTGAAGCAATTAAATTGTCACTGCAAGGAAAAACTGTTGCTTGGGAAATGGAGAAATTCGACTATCGAAGGTTGAAGCTCTTTTTTATGTCGGTACTATGGCGAGCCTCTGTATCAAAGCAAACCTTTTACAAGAGGATTTCGATCGGGCCATTTGAGGATCGGTTGAGAACCATGATCCTGAATGAAGATCCTGGTGACACACAGGAGTTTGTTGTTGTTCTTGCACGGTTTGAGGATGTTGAGATCACTGCCATGCTTGATCCTCACCCGGAAAAATTCGACGGCATCTCGTTTTGTCGATTCTATCTGTCTGGGTTTGTGGCTTACATCAAGGTGGATCAGAGGCCAACCCCTAGCTTTTTGACGGACCTTCGGTTGCAGGAGGGCAGGCCCCTAGTCATCCTTGCTCGTTCTGTTCGGAATAGCCCTGATGGACGTGTCATGCGAGAGCTAGCCGAAAGAGCTCTGTCTCATCAAGAAAATCGGAAGAGACGCACGAAACTTTGAAATAATCAAACCAAGCGTGGGATTGCACAATCGCATCAGAGAGTACGTGGAGCTAAATTTAGGATCGGCAGAAAAGAGTGAAGGGAGTGAATATGGCAAAGAAGAAAAAGAACGACCGTATCCCTGAATTGGTAACGGCATCCAGGCTGCTTCTAGCGGTTAAGATGAAAGCCACCACTGGCGAGCGAGCAGCCGCTTTTCTAGCCGCAGCTGCTGCGGAGCTCCTTTCGATCTCGGGAGGGGGGATAGACATAGCCCAACACAGTGAACGATTCGCGACCTATCTCGATCAGCCAGAAGTCAAGATAGGTCACGCCTGGGGGGACGCGCTTATCGACGCTGGCCCCCTCTGCGCAGCCTCCGTGGTGATGCGCCTGGCGAAAAATATTTCTTCGTCTAAAGAATTATTGAAGATTGATCGTAAAGATTTCGAGGCTCGTGAGGAGCACTGACTAGTTCCAGGTGGTCTGAGCCGATAAGCAGCCGGCCAGAGCTTAAGGCCTCCACATTCGCAGCTTTGAGTATGGCCTTGAATCATATTCTAAGGACACCCGATCGCTTATGTATCGAACAAAGCTTTTGATGGCTCAAACCTTCTATCCTTCCTGAATCGGTTCATCCGGCAATTCGTTGGGGTTGTTGCCGGGGCGGCCGGGGCAGGCTTCGGCAAGCACCGCACCACAGGCGGCGACGGCTTGCGCCAATCCTTCGGCAATGTTCCCGCCCTGCAACCGCTCCACCGCCGCTTGTACCACCTGCTGCCATCGTTCCGCCGACACCAGCCCCGCTAAGGAACGATCCGGCAAGACGTAGATCTGCCGCTCCAAGATCGACAGCATGATCAACACGCCGGTGCGCTCACGCGTCTGCGAGACGGCCTGTTGCGCAAAGGCCCGCTCGGCTCTCAGCACGACCTTGTGCCGCATGCGAGCGGGGGAGGTGAGCAGGCGGATGACCGGCGGCCACGTCCCGATCCAGGTCCCGCCCACATAGGCGAGCGTGACGGCGAGCACCAGCCAGGCGGCATTCGAGGCGTGCCAGCCCCAAGGCACCCAGGAGACCTCGATGGTCAGTAACGCAGCCAAGGTGGCCAACGCGGCGATCAGCCCCACCCAATGTTGAGCGTCGCGGTAGAGCCCGGACCGGGCGACGATCATCGGCACGATTTCCGCGTTGGTCCGCTGCTCGGCTGCATGGACTGCCTGCCGGATGCGCTCCCGCTCTGCTGCCGACAACGCGGCCTGTTTACCAGTCGCCACTGGCGCCTCCTCCTCCAAAATCGCCGCCCCCGCCGCTGAATCCTCCTCCACCTCCGAACCCGCCGCCTCCCCATCCTCCGCCCCTGCTGCTGTAGGAGGTCCAGTCGTCAAAGCCACGGCCACCGCGGCCCGACATTGCAGTCCCTAAGAACAGAACCACCAGTAAGGTGACCAGGCCCGTGACGATGGCCGGAATCAGCCAGGGAGACAGCCACAGAGCGAGGCCGGTGCCAGCCAGAGCGCCGACGACACGATTCACATTCGAGAGGGCCAAGCCAAACACCACGCCGATGAGCAGGGCCACGAGGATCTGACCAACCATGTCCTCGCCGCCGGCCTGTCCCGCTGGCCGCTCAGGCGCCTGATAGGTGCCTTCGATGGTCTTCAGAATCGCCTCAATCCCGGCAGTCACTCCGCCTGGCAGATCGCCCGCACGAAATCGCGGCACAATCTCGTGCCGAATAATTTGCGCCGACCTGGCATCGGTCAAGGTCCCCTCCAGGCCATAGCCCACTTCGATCCGGACCTTGCGTTCTTTCAAGGCGACCAGCAACAGCACCCCATTGTCCGTCCCCTTCTGACCGAGCTTCCAGGTGGTGGCCACCTGATGGGAAAAGGGCTCGAACGGTTCGCCTTCGAGGGAGGGCAGAATGAGGACGGCGACTTGATTGCTGGTCTTCGCCTCATGAGCCGCGAGGCTGGCGGTGAGGGATTCGACCGTGGCCGCTGGGAGCACATGGGACGGATCGACGACGCGGCCTGTGAGGGCTGGCACCTCCAGCGCCCAGGCCGAGGCGGCCCAGAGCACGAGGCCCAGACACAACATGAGCCGCGCCGGCTCAGGCCAGACACGGCTCATGGTAAACGTCCTCATGATCGACGCAATTCCTAAAATTTGACTTCCGGCGGCTTGGCCACCGCTTTTTCATCCGCCACGGTGAAATTCGGCTTTTCCTCCAGATGGAGCAGGAATTTCGCCGTGAGATTGGTCGGGAAGTAGCGAACCATTTTGTTGTACTCCGCCACCCGGTCGATGTAGCGCTTGCGCGCGACAGCAATGCGGTTCTCCGTCCCTTCGAGCTGGCTCTGGAGATCGCGGAAGTTTTGATCCGCCTTCAAGGTGGGATAGTTTTCCGCCACCGCTAAAAGCCGCCCCAATGCCGAGGTCAACCCGGCCTGCGATTTCTGAAACTGTTCAAACGCTGCCGGATTTTTCAGAGTCTCCGGCGTCACTTGCACACTCGTGGCGCTGGCACGCGCCTGCACGACGCCTTCGAGCGTTTCCTTCTCGTGTTCGGCGTAGCCCTTCACGGTCGCCACGAGGTTGGGAATGAGGTCCGCCCGGCGCTGGTATTGGTTAATGACCTCGCTCCAGGCCGCCTTGGTATCTTCATCCAGCCCTTGGAGATCGTTATAGCCGCACCCGGATACCAGGCCCGCGCAGACCATCACAACCGCCAGTAACCCATTCGTCCACCTCTTGCGTGTCATCAGACCCTCCTTCGGCAAAGACGGACGCTCTTGTCGTCCGAACTAGCGATCATGCTACCATGGCCATAGTCATTAAGATATGTGAGTCAAGAGGTCTTATGTCGCTGGAACGGTCGTCCCATCTGCCAGGCGGGTTTCAGGTGCGGCACCGCACGCTGGGCATCTATCAGGGCAGCGCCATCGAGCTGGCCTTCTGGCACCCCTCCTCGGGAATGCCGGAATACGGCCTCTGCCGCTTCTCTACGGAAACGAACGCCCAGGCCCTGATCGAATTTCTCTGCTCGCCGCTCTGTGGGGAACCGATGGAGCGGCAGGACTTCGCCATCGAACCCTACGATCTGGACGAACACAACCGCTTACTGGATGAGCATCCCCTTCCCTCTGCTTGGGAATCGCCGCAGTAACTAGCGTGCCAGACTGTGGGTCATCTCTCTGGATGAGAGGGGGCTCGAATGGGCGTGAATGAAACTCTGAAGGCGTTTATCGTCCTGCGCTTTGCGGAGGAATTTGAAGGCAATGCCGCGTGGGCCTACCGAACGCACCATCGCCGCCACTTCGAGCGGAGGGTCTTGGTCGGAAATCGCCACCTGCAAATAGAAGATGTCATCGATGTGAACTTGCGTCTCGCTCTGGATGACACAGCCCCCCATTGAGAGATCCAGCACCGTGCCTTCCCCCCTGATTTTCCCGCCTGAAAACGAGAGAAATAGCCGCACCGGGATGCGGAAATGCTCGCGACGGTCGGCCGGCGGTTTCGCCTCATTGAAGCTCAGCCGAAAAGTCAGAAACCGAAACCTGCAGTCCTGGCAATGAAACGGCGCAATCCCCAGCCACGACGCCACATGCTCGCGCAGCGACTGCGGATAGGAACGGAGCACGCGGTCCGTTTGACATTGCGGGCAGGTGAGCCGTTGAGCCATTGTGAATGGTATCCTTGCCAGGTGCCTGCGGAAGGCCAACGCCTTATGTGCCCACTATAGATGGCTTTCCCCCTCAGTCAAGCGGAATGCCAACTCATGCAAGGCGCCGGCTCATGGCGCAGTACAGGGGGCCGCCCTCCCCCCCGGTTCACTGGCAGGCGGATAAAACCCCGAAGTTTCTTGTCTCTCACCACCATTCGGACGATGATGGGCCGGTATCCTGAGGGTTTGCATCACATGTCCCTTCGTGCCCAGTCCACCCCTATCCCAGACCGCCGTCAACACCCCCGGGTAGTCACGGCATTTCAGGCCGCCTTTACCACGCCGGATGGCGAGACTGGAGAGGGCACGGCCATTGATCTCTCCACCGGCGGCTGCAAGTTCCATAGCCTCTCTCCGCTCATTCTGCACGCACAGATCGAGATCCAGATCTTCGTTCCCGGAGAACATATTCCCATCACCGTGCCGATGGGCCTGGTCCGTTGGGCCGAGGGCACCACGTACGGCGTGGAATTTCTGCAACTCACCGAGGCCAGCCGGCAACTGATCCAGCGCCTCTCCGGCCTCTAGCTGGATGCTGAACGGTCCGCGCGAGTTTTTCCGCAGCCTGTCATGCACAAACAGGCCTCTCGCCGATTGCTTTTGGCCAAAACGTGGGACTATATTCCCATATGCCCAAAGCCAAGCCCGTGCAGGCCTTGTCCGCCGCAACCCTCACATTGCTGCGCCCGCTGGCAAGAATCCTGCTCCGAAACAGCGTCTCCCACCAGACATTCGCCGAACTGGCGAAACAGGCCTATGTCGAGGTCGCGCTGAAGGAATTTGGCATTCCGGGGAAGAAACAGACGACCTCGCGCATCGCGATTCTGACCGGACTGACGCGGAAAGAGGTGCAGCGCTTGCTGGCCGCCCCGGGAGGAGCCGAGCAGAATGCGACGGAGGAATATCATCGGGCGGCCCGCGTGATTACCGGCTGGGTCCGCGACCCGGATTTTGGGGACGGCAAAGGCCATCCGCTTCCGTTGCGCCTGAACGACCGGCGCGCGTCATTCAGCGAGCTGGTCAAACGCTATAGCGGAGACATTCCGGTGCGCGCCATGCTGGACGAACTCCTGCGTGTCGGCGCCGTCAAACAGATGAAGGATGGACGGATCTGCCTCCTCACCCACGCCTATGTGCCGCAGAAAGGGACGGCCGAAAAACTCCAGGTCCTCGGCACGGATACCGCCGACTTGATCGGCACCATCGACCATAACGTGCACCAAAATCCGTCCAAGGCCCGCTTCCAGCGGAAAGTGATGTACGACAATGTTCCCGTCGAAGCGGCCCAGGCATTTCACATCCTTGCATCGGCCCAAGGCCAGGAACTTCTGGAAGCCCTCGACCGGTGGCTCTCCCAACGGGATCGCGATGTGAATCCCGCGATCAACGGCACCGGCCGGGTCCGTGTCGGCCTGGGGATCTACCATTTTGAAGAACGGCTCGATCAAGAACCCTGAGGCCTCGCCCAAAGCTGTATGACTCGTCAATCACCCAATGCCAGCATGCGGATTAAACCCTTACGCACTTCTCTTGTCCTGCTGGGGCTCTTCTTGTCTCTCGCTGCGTGCGGACCCGCCGCCCCAGGACCGCAGGCCGGTGGCGGGATCGGCGGCACCGGATCCGTGGCCACGGTCTCCTCAGGCCCGGTGACGAAATTCGGCAGCGTCTTTGTATCCGGCACCGAATACGATAATACCAATGCCCTCTATTGCATCGACCGCGAGCCCTGCAGTTCCGAGAATCGGGTGAAGCTCGGCATGATCGTGCTCATCAACGGCACTCGCACGACCTCCGCAGGCACGACACAGCCCCCGACACGCATCGCCGACAAAATTATCTATGAAGAAACCGTCGAAGGCGCCGTGCAAGCCGTGTCTCCGGACGGTCTCAGCCTGGTCGTGCTCGGACAAGTCGTCTCGGTGAATCAGAAAACGGAAATTGACCTATCCCTCCAGGGTGCGGCTCCTCATACTCTTAATCCAACAGCCGTGCTGAATACCGTTGTGGAGATCAGCGGCTTCGTAACCGGAGATGGGACTATTCTCGCCACGCTGATTCAGCCCCATACCGGCATCCCCCATTATGAGATTGAAGGGATCGTGAAAAACCACACCCCCTCGGCCAACACGTTTGAGATCGGGGAGCTGGTGGTGGACTACTCACTCGCGGACATCAGCTCCATGCCCGCACTGGCCAACCAACTCCAGACATGGGACGGCCTGGTGGTCTTCGCCAACGGCGATCGGTGGAGTCCAGGCGGGCCAGGCCCCTATGGAGCCAGGATGATCGCGACGAACGTGAAACCGAGATACCTCGGGGTTTCAAACAGTGACGATACCGAAGTCGAAGACTTCGTCACCCGTGTCGACGGACCAGGCGATTTCTATCTCAACAACGTGCATGTCCGGGTAAGTGCGGGCGCGACCTTCGAGGGTGGATCGCTCGGCAACATCATGGCCGGCACGCATCTGGACGTGCATGGTTCCCTGATCGGCGGCGTCCTGAATGCAACAAAGGTGGCGTTCGAGGGTGAGACGGAACTGCAAGGGAATGTAGCGGCCCTCAATTCAACCGATAACTCGTTAACGCTCGCCGGTTTGCCAGGCCTCACGATCCTCTTCGACCGCAACACGGACCTTCACGGCGAAGGCGATCCCCGTTCTCTCCTCAACCTGCGCAACGGCGACCACCTCCATCTTCACGGAACCGTGCTGAATAATACGGCCATCCTGGCGACGGAAGTGGAACGCACCTCTCCCTCCTCTGCGGTGCAGGTGCGCGGCCGCATCACATCCGCGGCTGCTCCATGGGTGGTTCTGCTCGGATCAGCGATCGACACATCGAACATTCCCGAGAGTGGATTCAGTGGGCCCAATGGCGCCACAGGACGAAGCAGCTTTTTTTCCGGGCTCTCCAGCGGGAAGACCGTCGCCCTCCGCGGGACGACACTGAACACCACCGTCACCTGGACGAGCGCCCGCCGAGACAATTGATTCAGCGCGCGATTGCTTGCCCATAATAGGTGTCCACCATGACACCAATGTCTTTCAGCATCGGCGTTGGAAGCGTGCCGCCGGCGCACACGATCACGGCCTCGTTCTTCAACGTGATGTCTTTCCCCTCGTGGACAAGCGTCACCGTCTCCTTCCCGATTTCTTTCACGTTGGCATTCAGATACACCGTGAGCCTCTTTCCCTCCACGGCTTGTCTAACCTGCTGGCGGTTCTTGTCTTTGGGCTGGGTATAGATGGCATCGTTGCGGCAGGAAATCGTGACGGTGGTCCCTCGTTCGGCGGCAATCGCCAAGGCCGCTTCCGCCGCGCTGTCGCCACCTCCAACCACCAACACATGCTGCCCCCGGTATTGTTCCGCATCGATCAGGCGGTACACCACCTTCGGCTGCTCTTCGCCCGGCACACCCAGTTTACGCGGCGTCCCACGCCGCCCGATCGCAAGGAGCACATTCCTCGTTTTGTAACTCTGCTTTGATGTTTTCACGAGGAAGCCCTTGTCTACCTTGTCAATCGCCTCCATCCGCTCCGAGAATCTGATTTTCAATCCCGTCTTGCGAATCGCGCCATTCCAAAACTCCAGGAGTTCTTCCTTGCTGATTTCGTGGCGATCGAACTTCCCGATAATCGGCAAATTCATCGGCGCCGTCATGGCTAGTTTCCGACGGGGAAAATGGTAGACGGTGCCGCCCAATCCATCCTCCTGTTCAACCGTCACGAACCGAAGATTCGCCTCTTTTGCCGCCAGCGACGCGGAGAGACCGGCTGGTCCTGACCCCACGATCACCACATCCAGCTGATCGCCGGCCCCCTTGTATTGACGAAGAGACTCGATGGCCCGGGCTCCCTGATCGACGCCCTTGCGGATCAATCCCATGCCACCCAGCTCGCCGGCGATATAGATGCCCGGCACATTCGTCTCAAACGTCGGCTTCACCTGTGGGATGTCGATGCCGCGCTTTTCCGTCCCAAACACCAGCGAGATGGCTTCGACTGGACAGGCCGACTCGCAGGCCCCGTGCCCAATACAATGGTCGGGCTCCACCAGCACCGCCTTCCCTCTGACAATCCCCAGCGCATGTTCGGGACAGGCCTTCACGCAGGCCCCGGAGCCGATGCACTTGTTGGTATCGATGACCGGGTGCAAGGTCAGCGGTTCAGGAATCTTCGCCTTGACCGTTTCAGCCAGACGGGCACGGTAGTGGCGTTCCTTCTTCCGATGGCGGCGGGAATAGAGGACGAGCGCGATCACGAACGGCACAAGATAGAGCAGCGCGGTCAGGACGGTGTGGGACATCGGGTCCTCCCGGACTACGGCACTTCTTGATCGATGACGACCGTGACCTGCTTGGCGCCCGGTTTCACCGGCTGGCTCATCCCCTGCAAATCGCCGCTCGACGCCTTCGCCTCTCCGGACTTGGAGAGCCGCGCCACGATCACCACGCTCCCCACATCGGAGAGTGTTCTCGACGGCATAGGACTGGTCGAGTCATCGAGCGTGAACGTAAAGGGTAGCTCTTTCTTCGTCGCGCGCACGATCGACACCGGCATGGGCGGACCATTCATTTCTCGGGCGAAGACGAAGAGGGTATCGGTCGGCGCGCCTTTCGCCGCGAGAGCGGGCGCCAGGGTCACCATGCCGCTGATGGCGGCTGCCTGCCCGCTTGGCTTCGATGGCGCCACGGAGGTTCCTGCTACATTCGCGGCTGCGGGCTTCCCGGCCGCCAGCCCTTTCGCCTCGGTGATCGCGGCCAGCAGTTCCTGCTTCGCCTCACTGTCCACATCGGCGGAAAGGTTCGCCTGGGCCCGCTCCCAATATTGCGCCGCTTGACCGAACTCCCGTCGATCGAATGCGATAGTGCCAGCCAGCATCAAGGACTTCACATGCTTCGGATCGATCTTCAGCGCCTGCTGAATTAACTGCTCCGGCTTCCCGTTTAGCGTGCGGCCCTGCAGCATCCCGAGCGCGTCGGCATAGTCGGCAAGCAACTGGGGATCGTCAGGTATCAGCGTCATGGCCTTCTCGTATATCGGCACCGCATCGGCATGCCGGCCGATTTCCGCATAGGATCGTGCCAGGAGCGCCCATCCCACACCGTCGTTCGGATTCTGCTCCAGCTTCTTCTTCAATTTTTCTGACAGCGCGTCGAGCCCCTCCGATGTTTGATGATCGGAGTCGTCCCTCCCTTGCGCGACCGGCGAAGAGGCCGTGGGATGGGTGATCGCCAGCGGATTGCCCAGCTTCCAGTACAACACTCCGCCAAGCGTCGGAATGACGACCGCCAGAGCCACGGCAATCGCCAGGCGATTGACCGGCTGCCGTGTCGCCGCAGGAGTCGGCGCGACCGGCCCGGTCTCTTCCAACAGCCGGCGTTCCAGCTCTCGCTTGGACTGTTGATACTGTTCGTCCGTCAACGCCGCATGCCGATGGTCTTGCTCCAATTCGGCGAATTGCTGGCGATAGACCGACAGGGTTTTTTCCCCCTCTTCCTGCGCGGTCGATTCCTGCCGCTTGAGTATGGGCCAGAGCAGCAAGCCGAGCACGAGGAGCGTCATGGCCCAGGCGATCAACCAAAATACGAGCGTCATGATCGTTTCTCTCCGTGTGACAAGAGCTGTTCGACTCGTCTGTGCTCTTCCTCGGTCACCGGCGCATCCGTCACCGCCTGTCCGCGGCGCCGCAACACCAGCACGAGCGCCATCCCGCCTCCCGCGAGCAAGAGAAAGGGCCCGATCCAGAGGAGGGTGGTGGTGGCTTTCACCGGCGGCCGGTAGAGGACGAAGTCGCCATACCGCTGCACGAGAAAGTCGATGATCTCCTGGTCGCTCATGTTCTTGGCGATCATCTCCCGCACCTCGCGCCGCAAATCTTCCGCGAGCGGAGCATTCGAGTCCGCCAGGGTTTGGTTTTGGCAGACCAGGCACCGGAGTTCGACGGCCAGATGCTTCAGCCGCGCCTCAGCCACCGGGTCCTCGGCCAACGGCTTGGCTTCCCCAGCCCAGGCCAGCGCCGGGAGCAGCAGAGCCATGCACACCAGCCATCTCATTGTGCTTGCAGCTCCTTGACCAGCGGCAGGATCGTCTTGGCGACCACCTCGTCATCCAAGGGTCCGATCTGTTTGTAGCGAATGACGCCCTGCTTATCGATCACATAGGTTTCGGGCACCCCGTACACGCCGTAATCGATGCCGATCCGCCCCTCTGCGTCAACGGCCGTCACGGGATAGGGATTCCCCTGCCGCCGCAGCCAGCTCAGAGCATCCTCGCGGCGATCCTTATAGTCCATGCCATAGATCGGCACATTCCCCGCCTGCGCCATGCGCATCAGGACCGGATGTTCTTCCTTGCAGCCGCCGCACCAGGACGCCCACACATTTAACAGCCACACCTGGCCGGTCATATCAGACGGAGCGAAGGTCTTCTCTTGATCGTGCAATTGCGGCAGGCGAAACGCCGGAGCCGGCTTTCCGACCAACGGGGACGGCACTTCCCTGGGGTTCAGGGTCAGTCCGACCGCCAGGAATCCCACCAGTACTGCAAAGATGGCCAAAGGCAGTAGAAACCGTTTCATGCCACACGCTTGCTCAGAGGGTGACGCGCCTCCGGCTCCTCTGGCCGTTCCCGGCGCCAGGCCAGCCGATACCGTCGATCGCTCACGGCCAACAGGCCGCCCAGTGCCATGATCAAGCACCCGCCCCAAATCCAATCCACACAGGGTTTATGGTAGAGCCGCACGCTCCAGGCGCCAGCCGCGAGCGGCTCGCCCAATGAGACATACAGGTCACGCCACAGGCCTGAATCGATCGCGGCTTCGGTCATGGTTTGATTTTGAACGGAGTAGAGCCGCTTCTCCGGATACATCACCGTGACATCACGCCCGTCCTTGGTCACATGGAAGGTGCCGCGCGCCGCCCGGTAGTTCGGCCCTTTCACGTCCTGCGCCCCGTCGAATCGGAAGGTGTAGCCGCCGATCGTCGCCGTCTCCCCGACATTCATTCGCAGATCCTGCTCCACCTCAAACCCTTTGACCATCGTCACGCCGACAATAAAAACGGCGATGCCGCAATGCGCGAGCACCATGCCCCAATAGGCCCGAGGAAGAGCCGCCAGCCCGCTCACGAGCGTCGTGCCGGCAAGATGGCTCGCTCGTTCCCGAAGGTTCACGAGAGTCGTCGTCACAATCCATGCCGGCAACAGCAGCCCCAGGCTGAGAAGCGGCGTCCACTTGCCCAGCGCCAATGGCAGCAGCAGGGCGGTCACCACACTGGCCCCGAAGGCCCAGCGCAGACGCATGGCCAAATCCGGCAGGCTCGCCTTCTTCCATTGCGCGATGGGACCGATCCCCATCAGAAAGAGGGCGGGCGTCATGAGCGGGACGAACACCGTATCGAAATAGGGGGGACCGACGGAAATCTTGCCTAATCCCAACGCATCCAGAAACAGCGGGTACAAGGTCCCCAACAGCACCGATCCCATGGCCACAACCAGCAACACATTGTTAGCCAGGAGCATCGACTCACGCGAGACGAGATCGAATCCCCCGCCCAACCCCACACGCGGCGCCCGCCAGGCATAGAGCAGCAGCGACCCGCCGATGACGACCGCCAGGAACGCCAGAATGAAGAGTCCGCGCTTCGGATCCGTCGCAAAGGCATGGACCGACGTCAGGACACCGGAGCGCACCAGGAATGTCCCGAGCAGGCTCAGGGAAAATGCCATGATCGCCAGCAAGACCGTCCAGACCTTGAACCCGCCCCGTTTATCCGTGACGGCGAGCGAATGCATCAATGCCGTTCCGGCCAGCCAGGGCATAAATGACGCATTTTCAACTGGATCCCAAAACCACCAGCCGCCCCAGCCCAGTTCGTAGTAGGCCCAGCCGCTGCCCAGCGCGATGCCGACCGTCAGGAAACACCAGGCCACCGTCGTCCAGGGGCGCGACCAGCGGGCCCAGGCCGCATCGAGATTGCCCCCCAGCAACGCCGCAATGGCAAAGGCGAAGGCCACGGAGAATCCGACATAGCCCATATAAAGCATCGGCGGGTGCATGACCATGCCGGGATCTTGCAGCAGAGGATTCAGATCACGGCCATCGGGCGCGGCGGGAATCAATCGCTCAAACGGATTCGACACGGTCAACATGAACAGAAGAAACCCCACGCTGACCAAGCCCATCACCCCGAGAATCCGCGCGCGCATCGTCTCCGGCAGATGGGTGGAGAACAGCGTCACGGCGAACATCCAGAGCGTCAGGATGAAGGTCCACAACAGCAGGGAGCCTTCGTGCGCGCCCCAGATGGCGGCAAGCCGATAATGCAGCGGCAATTGCGAGTTGGCATTGGCCGCGACATAGAGGACCGAAAAATCTTTGTCGGCAAAGGCGTAGCCGAGGCAACAGAAAGCGGTCAAGACCAACAGAAACTGCGTGCGCGCCGCCGGTTTCGCGACGGACATCAAGACCGGACTCCCGGCCGCGGCGCCATAGATGGGCAGGATTCCCTGCACCAACGCCACACAGAGCGCGAGGATCAAGGCAAAATGGCCGACTTCAGGAATCATGGGCCAGTCCTCTCCGGCGGCGCCGTCAGCGTGGTGCTGCTCTGCGCGCCGGACTTCTTCGCTTTCGCAATGGCCTCAGCTGCTTCGGGCGGCATGTAATTCTCATCGTGCTTGGCCAACACTTCGGTGGCGACAAAGGTACCGTCAGCCCCTAACTGCCCCTGCGCCACCGCGCCCTTTCCTTCCTTGAACAAATCCGGAAGAATGCCCTTATAGGTGACAGGAATGCGTTTCACCGTGTCTGTCACAATGAAATGCACCGTGAGGCCATCGCCCTCGCGAGCCAGCGTCCCCGCTTCGACCAAGCCGCCGATGCGGAAACTCCGCCCCTTCGGAGCTTCTCCGTTCGCCACCTGCGTCGGCGTGAAAAAGAACACGAGATTGGAATTGAAGGCGTTCAGCACCAAGGCCGCGGCGATGCCCAACGCCACCAGGCCAAGACCGATCATGGAAAAACGTGTGTGTCTCGGTGTCATGATGCGATGTCCATCGATGCGGATGATGGAGCCAGTGCGGCGCGGGCCGCCGCCTGTCGCCGACGAAGGGCAAGGATTTCCCCTATGAGGCAGACCGCCGTCATCCCGAACGACGGCCACACATACATTCCATACCCGCCCATCGCCAGAAACTCGCTGAGGCTCTGCCACTGCATCAGGCTCCCCTCTCCGTCTGCACCCAGGAGGCGTGCCGCTCACGTTCAAGAATGATGCACCGGACACGCATCAGCGTGACCGCCGCGCTGTACAGCCACATTCCCACCGCCATGATCCCCATCGCTGCCAGCATCGTCGCCGCCATCTTGGGCGCCGCGGTCATGCTGATCGACGCGCCTTGATGGAGCGTATTCCACCAGCGCACGGAGAAATAAATGATCGGCACATTCACGACACCCACCAGGGCCAGCACGGCGCTCGCGCGGTCGGCGCGCCGGAGATCGTCGATCGAGGCGTGGAGCAGCATCACCCCGGCATATTGGAAGAGCAGGATCAGTTCGGAGGTCAGCCGTGCATCCCACACCCACCAGGCCCCCCACGTCGGTTTCCCCCAGAAGGCCCCGGTGAACAGAGCCAGGAACGTGAACAGCGCCCCGGTCGGAGCAATCGCCTGGGCCATCATAAACGACGGGCGCGCCTTCAATCCCAGCCCCACGGCCGCCCACCCCGCCATTACGACATAGAGAAACATGGACATCCAGGCTGCCGGCACATGCACAAAAATAATGCGGTATGAATCGCCTTGCTGGAAGTCGGTCGGCGCCACCAGCAATCCCATATACAGGCCTGCCAGGATACACGCGGCTGACAAGACCGCGAGCCAGGGAATCAGGTTCCCGGCAAACGGGTACAGCGCCTGTGGCGAAGACCACTGAAACCAGTTGATACGATCCCTCTTCATCCCGTGATCTTACTCCACCGCGATCCGCAACGCCGCCGCGGTCGCCCAGGGTGCAAACGGAACCGCCAGCACGGCACAGGCCCCCAGCAGCGAAAGATGTCCCTCTGCTCCCATGCCCGCCTCACTGCTCGCCACAGCCCCCGCGCCGAATATGAGGACCGGCACGAACAGGGGCAGCACCAGCAGCGCGCTCAAGAGATGGCTTCCTCGAACTCCCAACGTGAGCGCCGCGCCGATCGCCCCCACCAGACTCAAGGTCGGAGTTCCGAGCAGGAGGGATAGGCTCAGAATCACGATCGCCTCCCCGCTTAACCCGAACTGAAGCCCGATCAATGGAGACAGCACCACAACCGGCAGCCCCGCCACAAGCCAATGGGCGGCAATTTTCCCGAACACGAGCGCGGCCAATGGCTGCGGGACCAACATCATCTGCTCAAGCGTCCCATCTTGGTAATCGACCGAAAACAATCGCCCGAGTGACAACAGACTGGAGAGGAGAGCCGCAATCCACAACACGCCCGGCGCAATCGTCCGCAAGACGGCAGGTTCCGGCCCCACGCCCAACGGAAACAGACTGGCCACGATCACAAAAAAGAAGAGCGTGGTCGCGAGATCCGCACGGCGGCGCCAGGCCAGCAGCAGGTCGCGCCGCATCAGACTCAGCACTGTCGCCATCATCCCTGATGAAGTCATTCGCCAAGCCTGAGCTGCTGGACAACAGACTCATCCAGCCCGATCGCCTGATGCGTGGCCACCACCACCAGCCCTCCCTGTGCGACATGCTGCTGTAATCGGTCCCGAAGCAACCGGGAGGACTGCGCATCCAGCGCCGTCAACGGCTCGTCCAGCACCCAGAGCAGTTGCTCGCTGCACCAGAGGCGGGCCAGCGCCACCCGGCGCTTCTGCCCTTCCGACAGCACTTTGGCCGGTAACTGATGACAGGAGGAGCCGAGCCCGACGGAATCCAAGGCCGCACGCACAGCCTCGCTTGTGACCGCATGGCCGGCAATGTGCAGCGCCGCCTGCACGTTCTCCATCGGACTCAATTCGTCTTTCAGGCCGTTGCGATGACCGATATAGAGGACGTGGGACACGAAACGCTCACGCTGCTCGGCAATGTCCCGGCCTTGCCAACGGATCGTCCCATGATCCGGCGTCGTCAACCCGCAGAGAGCCCGCAGGAAGGTGGTCTTGCCGCACCCGTTCGGCCCTTCGACCGACAACAGTCGTCCGGCCGGCAGCGATAGGCTCAAGGGCCCGAACAGCGTCCGATCCCCACGATGACAACTGAGCTCAGCGATATCCAGCATCGTTAAGAAAAATCCCACCGCAGCCCGAGAAAAAAGAACTCGCGCGTCGTCGAGTCCTTCTGAGCGGGGCTTGTCGTGAACGTTTTTTCGACACCGGCCGACCCTTCGATCGTCCAGCTATTCAAGAACCGATAATCCATCCGGATCGTCGGCGTGACACGATACAACTCAACGTGAAGGTCATCCTTTTGGTGATACAAAATCACGAACGTGTCGAACTGCCACTGCGGCCCCAACCGAGCCAAGGTATTGAGCGTCAGCGACTGGCCGCGGTAGGCCGGGCTTGCGATGTAACTGGCATTGGCCACGAACGTCGTGCTCTCGAACGGAAAATTCGCGCCAATCGCCTGTGCGGTATAGGTCCAGATATTGCCAGTCCCGGGAAGAGCTTGCAAGGTGCAGGGCGCATCCGTCGTCGCATTCGGATTGAGGAAGAGGGTGCTCGTCCCCGGCAAAATGACCAAACAATTCGACTGTCCGGTTCCGGATATGCGGTTGAGACGGACATCTCCGCCCACTTGCCATTGCGTCGTGACCGCGCGGAGCATGCCGAGCATGAACAGATCGCTGGTCGCCGTCACGGCGGCGGCTTGTGCCCGCAACAAATCCGCGTTGGTGGAATTGATATGATCCAGGGAGGCGCCCGGCACACTGTAGAGCGCATTGGTCGTCTGCAGATAGGGCGTTTTGCGATGGTCAGCCAGGACCGTGACGGTGGTGCCTTCAGTCACCCAGCTGCCATTGAGCATCGCCACATTGAGCACCCCATAGGACACATCGTAGTCGACCAGGCCAAACGCATTCTTGCCGTTCGAAGCATAGCGCACCTCGGTCCCCACCGCACGGCGATCGACCACGCCGTTCACCATCTGATTGATATAGTAGACATTTCCGCTCCAGGCCTGCCCCAAAGGCCCGATATCGACATTGGCACCGTAAAAATAGCGTTTTACATCCGCGCGGAAATTTCGCGGATCGTCGGGCACATAGTTCGAGCTAAGACTGAATTGCCTTGGCTGGCCCGCGATCAGATTGAGATTCAGGAACTGCGGAACCGCCGTATAGCGTGCCCACACTCCATCGAATCGAAAATCGAGCACCCCACCCGTGTTACCAGGCTGGCGGCCCACACGGAAGAAATACGAATCTTGGCTGGAATGCTCTAGATACATGGCACGAAGACGGTTGACATTGCGCCGCACCTCTGTGTCCGCTAAGAGGTCGTAGGTTTGGGTGCCCCGCACGACGATTTTGGTATCGTATTCGTCCTTCCGATACCGGCCGGTGACGTCAAATGCGGACTGCAGCATCGACTGATCCTGCTGATTGAATTTCGTGGTCGTATTGGCGGTCTTGTCCGTAATCTTCGTCTGCGAATAGCCGCCATAATAATATTCGTATATGCTGCCATAGACGCGCATTTCGTCGATCTTCTTCGCCGGCTTCTTCACCTTGCCCTGGGCAATGGCCTGCTGAAGATCCGCCAGCGCCGCAACTCGTTGCCGCACCCGCACGGCGCCTTCCCCGTCGGGATAGATTTTCAAATAATGTTCATACTCGGCCTTGGCCTTGCCGATATCCCCGGTCTGCTCCCGAGCCACTCCGATCATTTCTTGCGCCTCGCGGGATTGCCGGTTTGGCGGAAGATTAAGCGCGGCATTATAAATCATGACCGCCTTCTCATATTCTTCGGCCGCCTGTGCGGCACGCCCCAAGGCCATGAGATCCTCGGCATATGTTTCAATATCTGTCCCCGCCTGAAACGGTGGAATATCGAAAGTCTGCTTCGGCCCCTTGGCTGCCGGCGCGATGGCCGGCGGCCTGTTCACTTCCGGTGGAGCCGGCGGCGGGAGAACCGGCCGATCCAACTTGACCGCGATGACGATGCGGCTGGCGCTCCTCATATCCCGCTGGCTGATTCGAAACCGAACCGGCTTGTCGAATCGAATCGAGAGGCCGTTCGTGGCCTGATCGGGAAAGGTGACCGAGAACTTCGGCACGAGATCGCTTGGAGGCGAGGCCGCCAGTTCCCGCGCAAACCTTCTGGATCGATCAAGATCTGGAAAGTCGAGGAAGATCCTGATGAGATCGCCCTTTTCAGACGGAGTGTGACGCAAATACAGCGCGCGGGTATTGAACACAATGTGAATCTCGGCCACCCCGGGTGTCTCGACGATCTCGATGCGATCAAGGACCTGGGCAGAAGCAGAATCAGGCGCCGCGACACATGAGACGGCCAGCAGTCCCACGAGGAACAGCCCCCACACCACAAGACGCCACCCGCTGGAATAGCTGACCCGCAACACACGCTCCCCTAGAGTGTGAACGATGGGCCAGGGAGAGGCTCCCTCTCTGGAAGCCTCTCCCTGGAAATTTAGAAGCTACCGGTAGGTCGATGTTGTCCCGTACGGCTCGTCTTGATTTTGGTAAAGGTCGAGTCCGTATATAAATGACAACTGCCCGAACAATCTTTGAGCTCCGTGACCGTGTAGTAGATAACGGGTGAGTCAACCTTCTTATGAGCCGTCGGCTTAAAATCACCGGCGTGACATCCCGCGCAGTCTGGTTTGTAGGCGGCATATTTCCATGCAATCGCTTCGTTATTCGTCGTATGACAGGCGCTGCAGAGTACGCCAGACCGATGCGCCTTGTAATAGGGAGAGAGATGCGTGTAGGCCGTGACCGGCGTCCACGCCGTGGTATTCCCATGACACTTGTTGCACGCTTGCGTCGTGATAAAATGGCTGCCGGATTTGCCTGTCGCTAACGTTCCGTTGTGACAGTTGGCGCAGGGCGTCGCCGTCACCACCGTGTGGTTCATCGTCGCCGGCCGCCAGCCGGTTGTCCGGTGGCAGCTGTCGCAGGAGATCCCTAGATTGGTCCCCCCTTTGTGATTCGCCGGGATCCCCGTCGAGGTCACGCCATGACAGGTATTACAGGTGCCCGGCGTCACCCCCGTATGATTGAACGTTGCCGGAATCCACGCTGTCGTCGTGTGACAGGTATTGCAGGCGCCCGGGGTCATCCCGCCCTTGTGCCCGGCCGGGATGCCCCGCGCCAGCGTATTGTTGTGGCAGGTTGAGCAGGGCGTCGCCGTCACCACCGTGTGGTTCATCGTCGCCGGCCGCCACCCGGTTGTCCGGTGGCAGCTGTCGCAGGTCAATGCCGTATTAGTGCCGCCTTTGTGGGAAACGGGTATGCCCGTCGCTGTTCTGCCATGACACGTCGCACAGGTGCCTGGCACCACGCCCACATGGTTCATCGTCGCCGGAATCCACGCCACGGTCGAGTGACAACTGTTGCAGGTCCCCGGCGTCATCCCCGCCCTATGGCCGGCAGGAATCCCACGGGCCAGCGTATTGTTGTGGCAGGTTGAGCAGGGCGTTGCCGCCACCACCGTGTGGTTCATCGTCGCCGGCCGCCACCCGGTTGTCCGGTGGCAGCTGTCGCAGGCAATGGCTACATTCGTCCCACCTTTGTGGGTAACAGGAATGCCGGTCGCATTTCTTCCGTGACAGGTGGCACAGGTGCCCGGAACAACACCGGAGTGATTGTAACCGCTCGATACCAGCACCCAATTCGCTCCACCCAGTCTGTGACAGCTGTCGCACGAAGCCGTCGTGGACATGTGTGTGGCCGGCTTCCCACGAGCCTGCACTCCGTTATGACAGGTGGCGCAACTGCCTGGCACCACCCCGAGATGCTTAAAGGCCGCGCCGATCCATCCCACCATTCGATGGCAGCTGTCGCACGACATGGCTGTCGGAATATGGGTCGCAGGCTTTCCTTGAACAATACTGTTGTTATGACACTTCGAGCAGGTGCCCGGCGCAATGCCATTATGGGTAAAGAACGCTGGTTTCCAGTTCGTGGTCCTGTGACAGCTATTACAATTCACCGTGGTGGGCAGGTGGTTCGCGGGCTTAAATGTGGACGTGACTCGTCCACCAGGTGAATGGCATTGCATACACTGTGTCGGCGTTCCACGAAAGATGCCTTGCAGGTGACAGCGCTGACACTGGACCTGCGCATGGCCGCCGGTCAGGGGAAATCCCGTTGCGCCATGATCGATTTCTACATCCGTACGGTTGCTCCCCTGTGCCTCTGCCCCGCCCGGCTGCATAAGGCCCGCCAATAAGAGAAACGCGCCCAGAACCAGGACAATTCCGGGCCATTTTCTGGCTTCCTTGGGGCTTTGTTGCTGTCCGTTCATAAGCTCCATACAGGCCAATGAGGCTGAACGATTGAGAATGCTTGCCGATTTACTATGTTGGGAATATTATCCCACTAGCGCGCAGCAAGATAAATGAATGGGAAATCAATCCCAAATGTGCTTACGCAAAGGGCGTACCATTCCAATCGATCCTCTAAAACATTGAATTGATGCACGAGACGCGACTACACCCGGTACGACAAGCAGGTGAAGCTATACGATTTCTGAACAAGATGTTCCCTCGCCCCTACACCATGCGGCGAGAGAGTCTCTTTCCTTGCTCAGAAACGGGAATCGGTGGAGGGACGGCGCGAGAGTTGCTTGCTTACGGGGGAACCCGTGTCCCTTCTACTTCACAGCCTGTGATAGGCACCCTGCACGAGGAATGACAGAGCATGGCCGTTGCCGAACCCATCAGAAAACCACTGCCACGATCGATTGACTCCTCTCGCCCGCCAACAGAGCCTGAATCCAGGCCTGACAGAAACTCGACACCTGATGGCCTCTCCCTTCTCAACCCGCTGCTGGCCTTGGTCGTGTTGAGCCTCTTGGCCTGGCTCGCTTATAAAGTCGCCACCGGCAAGTATTACACCCCGCGCTCCGCTTTCGGTTTTTACTTGGGCGTCGGCGGATCCGTCACGATGCTGGCCATGCTTTTGTATCCTTTGCGGAAGCATGTGCGAGCCCTGCATCGATGGGGGGCGCTGAAGAATTGGTTTCGCTGGCATATGATCATGGGCATCGCGGGCCCTGCGCTCATTCTCTTTCACTCCACGTTTCATTTGCGGTCGCTGAATGCCACCATCGCGCTCATCAGCATGCTCATCATGGTTGCCAGCGGGGTGATCGGGCGCTTTGTGTATACCAAGATCCACTATGGCTTGTATGGCCGTCGCGCGACGCTGGAACGAGTGCAGCAGGAATTCGCCTGCCAGGCCGATGACATGCGGTCTCGTTTTCATAGGGCTCCACGGGTGGAACAATGGCTCACGGCCTTTGAGCGCGAGGCCAATCATGTGGAACGGTCCGCCATCACGATGTGGTGGTCTGTGGCCGCGCTCGGGTGGAAACGGCGTCTGTGCTCCTTCCGCTGCGGGAAAGAGTTGCGATCGATTTTAGGACGTGAACGATCGGCCGAATTTCCTGGAGGCGCGCAGGACGCGCTGCACCTCGCCAACCGCTATCTCCGGGAAGCCGAGCGAGTCGCTGAGTTCACCACCTACGAGCGCATTTTCTCGCTCTGGCATATCCTCCACATTCCACTGATTTATCTCCTCGCGGCGAGCACGATCTTTCATATCATCGCCGTGTACATGTATTGACCCGGACCATTACCCGTGCAGGCTTGCATTCGCCACATTCTCATTCTGACCCTGGGACTCTGGGCGGTCCTCTGCGGTGACGCATGGGCCGATACGGTCGAAACTGCCCTCATGCCGGGCCAGGTGATCGAGGGCCATGCCAAATGGGAAGAAGACTGCACTAAATGCCACAAGCGGTTCGATAAAGCGGCTCAAACCACGCTCTGCCTCGAGTGCCACAAAGACGTGCGGAAGGATGTCGACGCCAAACAAGGATTGCACGGGCGATTCCAAGAACAACGGGCCTGCAAAGACTGCCATACAGAGCACAAAGGCCGGACGGAGAATATCGCCCCGATGACCGAACAGACGTTCGATCATGAGCGGACGGATTTCCGGCTCAGAGGCGCCCATGCCAATGCCAAGAAAGTCGAATGCAAGTCCTGCCACAAATCCAAGACCAAGTATCGCGAGGCCCCATCAGACTGCTTCGGCTGCCATAAGAAGGACGACCAGCACAACGGGAAAGCCGGAACGGCGTGCAACAACTGCCACACGGACCTGCAATGGAAAGACATCCGGTTCGACCACGACAAGACCCGCTACAAACTTCGCAACAAACATGCGGAAGTCGCCTGCAAGGACTGCCATGCCAACAACCGCTATAAAGACACGCCCTTAGACTGTTACTCCTGCCATAAGAAGGACGACAAGCATAAAGGGAAGGCGGGACCGGGATGTGCCGATTGTCATGCCGATCGGAATTGGAAAGAGATTCGGTTCGATCACGACACAACCCGGTATAAACTCCGTAACAAGCACGCGGAGGTCGCCTGCAAAGACTGCCATGCGAACGACCGCTATCAAAACACCCCGCTAGACTGCTATTCGTGCCATAAGAAGGACGACAAGCACAAAGGGCAGGAAGGCACCAAATGCGAGGAGTGCCACAACGACCGGTCGTGGAAGAAAGCTCCGTTTGACCACAATAAATCGCGCTTCCCCTTGATGGGAAAGCATGCGGCCGTGGAATGCAAGGAGTGCCACCTGACGCCGGCGTTTAAAGATACCCCGCTTGATTGTTACGCTTGTCACAAGAAAGACGACACACACAAAGGAGCCTACGGAGAGAAATGTGCCGCCTGTCATGCGGAGAGTGACTGGAAGACCATCACCTTCGACCACGACTTACACACACGCTATCCTCTGCGTGGACGACATCTCGCTACGAAATGCGAGTCCTGTCATAAGGGGCACCTGTACAAAGACAAGACCCCGACCGATTGCGCGACCTGCCACAAGAAAGACGACCCACACAAAGGGCGGTATGGCGACCGCTGTGAGCGCTGTCACACGGAACGCGAGTGGAACATCCTGCTCTTTACGCACGATCGGGATACCGCATATCTCCTGAAAGGCTATCATCGTAAGACGAAATGTGACCGGTGCCATACCGGCATGCTCTACAAAGACAAGACCCCGACCAATTGCGCGGCCTGCCATAAGAAAGACGACGTCCACCGGTCGAACTTCGGCGAGACATGCGACAAGTGCCATGGTGAGCAGACTTGGAAAGCGATCGCCTTCGACCATGACCGCGACACCACATACCCCCTCCTCGGCAGGCACCGCACAACAGCCTGCGAGAGTTGCCACACCGGCCGCCTCTATAAGGACAAGACACCGGCCGCCTGCTATGCCTGCCACAAGAGCGAAGATGTCCACCGGCGCAAATTGGGGACAGAATGCCAGGACTGCCACAGCCTGCGGGACTGGAAATTGTGGGACTTCGACCACAATCGCAGGACGACCTTCAAACTGGATGGCGGACACAAAGGGCTCGACTGTTATGCCTGCCATACGGAGCGCATGGATAAGAAAGTGAAATCCTCGTCGGCCTGTGTCAGCTGTCACAAGAAGGACGACAAACACGAAGGCAGTTTTGGCTCGCAATGTGAGCGCTGCCATGAAACAACGTTGTGGAAAACGATGAAACCGGGCACCGGAGTCTTTCGCGGCCGGCCGTGATGACGCGCGACCTGTGACGGAACTGAAGGAACGATCACGTGAGGTATCAACGCAATATCACTTCTACGCTCACCCTTCTTGCCGTGGCGTTGCTGCTCTTTGTCGGATACCAGGTCTGGCTGAAGCCCGCCTACCTCGATCCCAAACCGGCTGCAGACCCTGCGTCAACGACAACATCCGCATCACCAACGTCAGCGCTGACCTTCCCAGGCCAGCAGAAGAATCCGACCTGGGATGTACCGGCATCCCGATTGGTCGAACTTGGTCCGGCGCCGGATTCGACGCTCGAGAAGATTCGCGACGAACTCGACAGGGGCAATTACGGTGGCGTCGAGCCGCAGCTGAAAGCCCTCTCCCACAAGAAACTCACACACGTGCCAACGCGGCAATACATTGCAGGCCTCTGGAACAATCTCGGCATCCAGCAGGAAAAGTTCGGCGGCACCGCCCTCTCCGTCAAGGCCTTTAAGCAGGCGGTTTCCTGGGATCCCTCCAATCCCCTGGCGCACCTCAACCTCACCCAGGCCTACTGGGAGCTGCGTGATCCGGCCATGACGCCGCAGTTCTTGGAAACCGTCATTCGCCTCGCCCCACAAGACCCGTTTCCCCATCTTGCGCTCGCCGACCTTCTGCTGGCTAAGGGAAATGCCAGTCTGGCGGCGAAACACCTGGATCTGGTTCGTACACGAGCGGAACGCGATCCCAACAATCAGTCGTACTTGCGAAAGTTGCTCGCCAAGATTCCCAAGAGTGAACTAGTAACCACTGCGGCGGCACAAACCGTCCAGCCCCCGCCCTCCACACAGCCGGACAACGCTCGAACGACTGCGGCTTCGTCCGTTCCCGTCATGGCTTCGAACACAGCCAGCCGCACACCCACCGCCACGGTACCGTCTCCTGCGACACCACCACCCCAGCCTCCCCGGTCAAGCACGGCTCATTTCATCATTCAATTCGATGGACCTGCGGACCAGACCATCGGGACACAGATGCGCGCGATTCTGGAATATGCCCACGACGAACTGACACAGAAATTCGGACATGTCCCATCGAAACCCATCACCGTCGTGCTCCATACCGCTCAAAAATTTGCCAGCACGGCAGGCACTCCGGCATGGGCCGATACCCTCTTCGACCGCTCATCGGGAACCATTCACCTTCCCACGCAGGGAGCCCTTGAAGATTTGGCCATCCTTAGCCGCATCGCCCGTCACGAATTTGTCCATGCCTTGCTCTTCGAGCATGTCAAAGGTGCCGTTGCCGCCGTGCCCCATTGGCTCCTCGAAGGCCTGGCCCTGCAACTCACGGAAGACCCGTGGCCAGACCTCGACGAAGGCGGACAGCAAGCCGGCGCGTTCGTTCCCTTACCGTCATTACAAGGAGAGTGGATCCAGCTGACGGACGACGCTCGTCAGAGCGCCTATCGTGAAGCCCGATCAGCCACACAGCATCTTCTCGACCGCTACAGCATGTATGGAGTACGCCAGGTCATCAATGTGCTGGCAACCGGACAGGCGATCGACGCCGCGATGCAGCAGAAGCTCTCAGTGTCCTATGACCAGTTTCAACGCCAATGGGAACAGACCTACCGCTCATCGATGACGCCGAGCCGCTCATGACCGCTCGCTCATGGCAGCCTGTCCCGCCAGCCGGCCCGTCGTCCAGGCCCATTGAAAGTTGAAGCCCCCGATGCGGCCGTCGCAGTCGAGAATCTCTCCGACAAAATAGAGTCCCGGCACCAGCTTGGATTCCATCGTCCGAAAGTTGACCTCTTCGAGCGGCACTCCGCCGGCCGTGACTTCGGCATAGTTCCATCCGCGATCCTGCACGATGGGAAAGGGAAACTTCGTCAGCAGAGGGAGAAGATGGTCTCGATCTTTCCGTGGCAATTGAGCGCTAGCGATCTGGCCGTCGCAGCCCGCGTACTGGATGAGGGATTCGGCAAATCGTTGGGGAAGCCGTTGGGCCAGCGTCTTGACCAGTGAGCGTCGGGGGTGCTCCCGCGTCTGCTCGATGAACCATTCCCGCACATCCTCTTGTGTGTGACCCGGGAAAAAGTTGCCGTAGACCGCCACTGGATCTTTCTGCTCGCGAGCCAGACACCAGAAGCGGCTGGCATCCATCACGACCGGCCCGCTGATGCCGAAGTGCGTCCAGAGCAAGCTCCCCGTTCGTGCATCAACGAGTTTCCCGTTCACCATTGTTGTTAGCTCGACCTCCTGGGAGAGGCCGGAAAGGTTTTTCTGAAACATGCGGTCATCCAGCACAAGTGGAACCAGCGCAGGAACGGTCGGCGTGACATGATGTCCTAGCTGTCGGGCGAGTTCGTAGCCAAATCCATCGCTCCCCGACTTCGGGATAGACCGGCCTCCGGTGGCCAGAATCACCTTCTTCGCAAAGAGGGTTCCCTGCCCATGATGAATCGCAAACCCCTCGTCCGCTCCCGACCTGCGCTCAATGCGCTCGACTCGATGGTTCGGACACATGCTCACACCGAGCGCGCGGCACTGCTCGACCAGCGCATGGAGAACGGTTCTGGCTTTATCGGTCACGGGAAAGAGCTTGCCGGTCTCTTCACGCTTGAGTTCGACGCCCATGGAGGCAAACCACTGGATCGTCTCCTCGACAGAACACGCGGCGAGAACGTTCTTGATGATGCGCCGATTCCCAAAGAAGTCGTTTGGCGACACTTCATCGTGCGTGACGTTACAGCGGCCGCCTCCGGAGACCAAGATCTTGGCCCCGAGGGTCTTCGCGCCATCCAGCAGTACGATGCGGCGTGGATCAGAACGTGGCGCAGCCTCCCCGGCGAAAATGGCCGCAGCCAAACCGGCGGCACCGGCCCCGACGATCGCGACATCGCACTGTTGAAAATGTTCGAGATTAGACACTTTTAACTACCCGTTAACATGGAATTAATCTGGCGATGTTACGTTCCTTCCCGTATGTCGCAATTCCCGCGACTGATTGCAGCAGGAGGTAGATCCCATGACCTGTCAAAAATGTAAAGGCCTGATGATAGAAGAAGAGCAGCCGGAATTGGCGCCCACGGCGGTCATCCATCGGTGCATCAACTGTGGACTCGTCCTCGATCCGTTGATTCAGAAGAATCGACTCGGCGCCCGGCGTGGAAAAGAAACTTTCGTGCATGCGGCATAAGGGAGGAAGTCTGATCTGATCCCATCCGGTGGTACGGACGACTTCCGTAGCCCCGGATCGGGCGGGTGTGGGCGTCGCGCGTGCGGTTAGATCGAAAACTCTGCCCAGAGAAACGTATGGTCTGAAGGGTCTTTCGCTCGCCGCGGCTCGACGTCCACGTCAACCCTCACACATTTCTCCGCCAGCGGCGCCGTCGCCAGAATATGATCGATGCGCCACCCCTTATTCGCCTCCAGTGAACTCGGCGCCCGGTAATCCCAAAACGTATACTGCCGCCGGTCCGGATAGAGCTTCACAAATACATCCTCGAATCCCCACGCCAGAGTCTTCTCGTAGGCTTTTCTGGCATCTTCGTGATAACAGACGTGCTTGAGGTGCTTCTCCGGGCTGTGGACGTCGATCGGCCGCGGCGCCACATTCATGTCGCCGCACCAGATCGCGGGCTGCGAGGGAGAGAGATGTTGCGCGAAATACGTTCGCAGCCGGTCATACCATCCCAATTTGTATTGATACTTGGGTGAATCGATCTCATACCCCTGCGGCACATAGGTGTTGATGATTGGAATCCCGTCGATCACCACGCGCAGCAGCCGCGCATCCTCCACCTCTCCTCCGTCGTCGAATCCGTGGAACACGGCCTCCGGCTTCTTCCGGCTCAGGATTGCCACACCGTTGTATGATTTCATGCCGCGAAACGTGATCTCATAACCTGACGGGGCCAGCGCCAGGAGTGGAAACTCGCTGTCCTGCACTTTCGTTTCCTGAAGGCAGAGCACGTCGGGCTTCTGCTGGTCGAGCCAGTCCAGCACGATCGGGAGGCGCTTGCGCAGGGAATTGACGTTGAAGGTTGCAATTTTCATAGGCATGAGCGGTCTTGCCGGGCGGGGATGCTACCAGATGTGTGCCGACGGAACAAGCGCGCCCGGCGGACTCATCTTGCGTGGGCCTCACATAACAACGGCCGCCGGCGGAAAGCCGGAGGCCGTTGAGAACCATTCGGAGCGAGTCCGTTACTTACCCAGGCCGCCGAACGCGTCCTTCAATTCCTGACCGGTCGCTTTCATCTCCTGGCCGGCGGCCTTCATCTCTTCTCCCTGAGCCTTCACCGCGTCGTGCTTTGCCTTGGCCTGGTCCTTTGCGGCATCTGCCTTACCCTTTACCTCATCACGGCGGGCCTTCGCCTTCCCTTTCACTTCGTCTTTCTTCGCCTTGATATCGGCTTTCATCTGTTCTTTATCCGCCTTGATCTTATCCCCCTCAGCCTTCAGATCACTTTTCATCTGATCTTTCATGGCCCCGAGTTCACTCTTCACTGGATCATCCGCCAGCACAAAGGACGCCGTCCCCACCAGAGACAATGCCGCCACGGTCGCGATCAGTATGTTTCGCATGACACCCTCCTGAATACCGAGTTGATCAACAAAAGAATGTTCCCTAGGCGCAGATCCGCATATCCTGCCTTGGAATGAGACTAGAGTCAAATTCCTCTATTATGATAATCCATTGAACTGCTCACATCGATCTCGCTACATTACGATCCTGGGATTCACGCTCGAAAGGAGATATCCAATGCGCGCACATACGCAATCCCTCACGATACTCGCAGGGGGACTCCTGTTCATGGGCGCAAGCCTCCTGCTCTCGCTTGATTCGACGCAAGCCGACGCCGCACCGGGTTCCGCCTCAGATTCGCCCTACCTCCTGCCGCAAATCCAAGGCTTGGAGGATCCAAACGGATTTGTCCCGGCCGAGAACCCGCTCACCGCTCGAAAAGTCGAACTCGGCCGGCTGCTATTTTTCGACAAGCGCCTGTCGAAAAACGACACCATCGCCTGCGCGAGCTGCCACTTGCCGAGCAAAGGATTCACAGACGGCAAACCCGTCTCGACCGGCATCAACGGACTAAAAGGCGGCCGGAGCGCGCCGCCGTCGCTGAACCGCGTCTTCAGCAAGGGCCAGTTTTGGGACGGGCGGGCAGACACTCTGGAAGCCCAATCCATCGGGCCATTTGTGAGCCCGGTGGAGCACGGATTCATCAATCACGATGACATGGTGGCCAAGATGAAGAAGATCGCCGGCTACCGGACATTGTTCCAGGAGGTGTTCGGGCACGACATCGTCATCGAAGACGTCGGCAACGCCATTGCGACCTTCCAACGGACGGTCTTGTCAGGCAACAGTGCCGTGGACAAATTCGACCTCGGCGGAGACGAGAAGGCCTTGTCCGAATCGGCACGCCGCGGTCTTGAATTATTCCGAGGAAAAGCCCGCTGCACACGCTGCCATTCAGGATTCAATTTTACCGATGAGAAGTTTCACAATCTCGGCATCGGGTGGGATACCAACACGGTCGATCTCGGCCGCTACATGGTGACAAAGAATCCGGAGGACATCGGAGCCTTTAAAACACCGACCTTGCGGGAGATCGCCCGCACCGCGCCCTATATGCACGACGGGCGATTCAACACGCTCGAAGAAGTGGTGCGGTTCTACAACCAGGGCGGGATCAAGAATCCCCATCAGGACAACACGATCATCCCGCTCGAACTCACCGAGCAAGAGCAACAAGACGTCGTCGCCATGCTCAAGTCACTCAACGGAGAAGGCTGGCAGCACGTAACCGCGCCCAAATCCTTTCCGAAGTAAGGGTTCAGTCGGTGGCGGCGACCGATCAACGGGTCTCGCGCGGGAGTTGCACGGGGCCCGCTCTCCATTTCCGATCTACGGCGTGGCCATGTCCAGGAGATACCGCCGGAGAATCGCCTGCTCCACGCGGGACCGGCCCCGATCGGGCGCGGGAAACCGAAGCACCAGATGGATGCGGCCAGGCTCATCCAGCTGAATCGTAATGCGCGGCTCCGGCGAGGGCGCTTCCAGCAGATTCGTTTGTTCGAGCAATTTCATCTGCCGGGCCGCCTCCTCCATAAACGGTCCGCATTCCATCTTAGCCACCGCCAGCAACGTCCGTTCCGCTTTCCGCCAATCGTCCTCCGCCTTGAGCGGCACGATCAGGGTATATAAACCATACTCTTGTTCCGGATTTTCTTTGACCAGCGCGTTCGTGAGCAGCAGGCTGTTGGGAAAGCTGGTCACGCGTCCCGTATACAAATGGGTCGCCTGGCCGGGGCCGATCTCCAACAGTTTGGTCGCAAAGACATCATGGTCCAGCACCACACCCCGGCACCCGGCAATCTGAATCCGGTCGCCAACCGCATAGAGCTTGCTCCCGACACGCAGGGCCGCGCCGCTCCAGCAAAGAATCAACTCCTTCGTCGCCAGGACCAAGGCGGCCGCGAGCGCCACCAATGACACGGCAAAGGCCTGCAGTTCATGCGCCCAAATGACCACCAGTCCGAGCAGAAACACGAAGACCATCGAGTTTCTGGTCGTCACCACCCAGCGGCGCTTCGCCTCCATCGACAAGGCCGGATTGCGCGACAGCCATCGCACCACCAGCGTCCGCGTCAGCACGATCGAGACCAGAAGGATGAGGGACTTGAGCCCGTCCAAAATCACAGAGCTATCGACACTCATCCAGCCGCTTTGCATCTCCACCTCCTTTGAACCAGCCGATCCGCCCCACGACCATGAGTCTATCGTTTCATCTTAAGTCTATCCATAATTGACCGATAGAGAAACTGGTTCACATTCTATGGGAGATGCCATGTCCGCACCAGTTATCATGGGCGACTCCGCCTTGATCGATTCGATCCGGCCGCAGCTTCACGAACAGCTTCAGCCGTTATTTGAGCAGAAAAACCCCTGTTTACCCGCTCTTCAAGCGACGTGCCGCAAGATTCTGGAGCTCATGGAAACCACCTCCAGCGCGGAAACCTTTGCGCAGCAGATCCGCCGGGACCCTGGACTCACCTGCAAAGTGCTCCAAATTTCGAACAGCATCGCCTATAGCCCGCAACAGACGATCGAGTCCGTTTCGCACGCCGTCAGCTGGCTCGGCCTCGACACCGTCCGGTCCCTGGTGGTGGCCGCCCATTTAGTGGATCAATTGAAGCACCTGCCGAACAGCCAGCGCACATTGGAAACCATCATTGCCCGATCGCTCCTCGCCGCCACCTACGCCGGAGAATTGGGAGCCGCACTGGCGTATCCCTCTCCCGGACAATTGTTCACCGGCGCCTTGCTGCATTCCATCGGCGATTTGGCCATCGCCTATCAAGCGCCAGACCTCCATCAGGCCTTGCGCGCCATTCCACTGGTCAACACATCGCCGGAGGAACGCGCGACGGCCGAACGGCGCGTGATCGGAGTCCCGCGTCTCACCTTGGCGCGGGCGCTCGCCAGTCTGTGGAACCTGCCGGAACAAGTAGTCGGGCTCTTCAGCCTCACCACCCACGAGATGCCGCGCGGCCGATGGCTCAGCAGCCCGCAAACCTATCAAGGAATGGTGCTGGGTTCCACCAGGCTGGTTGAAGCCATGACCAGCCCGGGTTCCCGGACAGCCATCGACGAAGCCAAGCGCACACTGCTCGAGGGCAGCGGCCTTCCCCCCGGCCGCTTCGCAGAAGTCTTGACCCTGGCCGCCGACCGCGGACGCCAATTGACCCGCTCCATGGGGCTCGCCACGGGACTCCCGGAGAATAGCGACCGGCCGGCTAATCGCCAGTCTATCCAGACCGACCCCGGTTCGCCGGATGCCGCGTCCGTGAGTGCAAGAAGCGCCCTGCCCATCCACGCCAATCCGCTCAAATCGCTGCAGGCCTTTCAGGAATCGCTGCAAGAGATCAAGGATTTGAACAAGCTCTTGGGAACCCTCTCTCAAGCGCTCCAGCGTGACGTCGGGTTCACGCGTGTCGGCTTGGCCCTCCTCAATCCTCACGACAGCGATCAGCTCGTCGGACGGCTGGCATTGGGAGTCTCTCCGCTGGCGCCCTATCTTCAAGCGCTGTCCGGTTCGCTCAGCCAGGAACACGCTTTTTTTCTCAGCATCCTCAAACGATTTGACCCTCTGCTTGCCGAAGACATGGCGCGGGAGGCCGGCAACTCGCTTGCGAAATCGTTTCTCGATACCTGGGCGCCCACCGCCGCGATTCTGGCTCCGCTCCGTGTCGGGACAAAACCCATCGGGTTGATCTATTGCGATCACGGCGCCCAGGCGCCGCCCCCGCTGCCCCAGGACTATCAAGCGTTCCTGCTGTACTTTACACAGACGACGCTCGGGATCAATCGCCTGGCCGGTCTGATGTAGCCGCACACAACCCGAGCTGACCGTCCGATGAACAGCCCCCCCTGCACGCCGATGGCAAGCGAAAACAGCGGTGTTCTGCTTGTTGTCCGTTAAGGTTTATTCCCTACCGTCCGATACAGTCCGTGACATTCTCTCAAGGAGTTCGCATGTCCTCATCCTCCCTGTCATCGGAAGTCGGCATTGCCACAACACTGAAACCCCGGCTCCATCAGGCCTTGCAACCCCTCTGCGATGAATCCACCCCTTGTCTGCCGGCGCTGGAGAAAACCTGCCAGAAAATCCTGACGCTCACGGGCGAGCTCACGGGCGCGGATCAACTGGGCCGCTTGATCAGCCGCGATCCCGCCCTCACCTGCAAAGTGCTCCAGATCGCCAACAGCATCGCCTATAGCCCGCAACAAGTCATCACCTCCGTTCCCCATGCCGTCAGCTGGCTGGGACTGGATACGGTCCGGTCGATCGTGACGGCCGCCCAGCTGGTTGAACAACTGAACCAATGGCCGGCTCGCCAGCACATCGTCAGCGGGGTGATCGCGCGCGCGCTGGTCGCCGCCGTTCACGCATCCGAATTAGGAACCGCCATTGAGTACCACTCACCCAGCCAGCTCTTTAGTGCGGCGTTGCTCTATTCGGTCGGCGATCTGGCCGTGTCCAATCAAGCGCCGGACCTCTATGTGTCGCTCCGCAACCTTGCCCAGACACACCGGACACCAGCCGCTCGAGATCTCGAAGAAACCACCCTCCTCGGCGTTCCCCGCCTCCGGCTGTCACAAGCACTCGCACAACTGTGGGGCCTCCCTCCATTCGTAATCGACCTGTTCTCCACAGAAGCGGAAAAGCCCGAGGGCCGCTGGCAAACCAGCAATCAGATATTCAAGGGACTCGTGACGGGATCAGCGGCATTGATTGAGGCCATGACCGGCCCCGCCGGCCCCCTAGCGGTAGAATCGGCAAAACGCGCCCTGCTATCCGGCACCGGATTGCCACCTCAACTGTTTGGAGATCTGCTGGTGCGTGCGCTCGACCGGGGAAAGCAATTGGTCCTGTCCGCCGGACTGTCGTTCGATCTGTGGAGCGACGCCACGGAACCGATGGCCGACCGTTCCGCTCAGACCCCATCCTCGGCAACCGCCGGCACGGACAACACGCCGCACCGGGGACCCTCCGCGATCGAAACCAACCCCATGGAAACGCTGCAGGCGCTTCAAGCGGCGTTGCGGGAGACGAAAGATCTCAATACCTTGCTGGGCACGCTGGTGCGCGCACTGCACCGGGACGGAGGGTTTGCGCGTGTCGCCCTCGCCCTGCTCAACCCGAATGACAGCGATCAGCTGATTGGCCGGCTGCTCCTGGGCGTGGAACAACCGGCCCCGTACCTCGGGAGCCTCTCCGGGTCATTGACCAAAGAGCATCCGTATTTCTTGAGTTTAGTGAAACGCGCCGAACCCTCCCTGGTCGAAGATTTCTCCAAACCGATGAGCCACGCCGTCAGCCCAGATTTTCTTCGCGTTTGGGCTCCCAGCTCTGCCATCATTGCCCCTCTCCGGGTCGGAACCAGGCCGATCGGCATGATTTATGGGGATAACGGTCCTGCGCCGGGACGGGTGCTGTCCAAAGACCTTCAGGCCTTTCAACTGTTCTTCAGTCAGACCACCCTCAGCATGAACCGCTTGGCCGGAGTGCTGTAGCGCAGGGCGGCGGGTAGGCCCGCCCGTTAAGATTCGTGCGGTTCCTCCGATACAATTAACGGCGGCCTTATCCATCAGGAGTGCTATGTCCCTGTCCTCTGCATTTTCGGTTTCAGCGCTGGCGACATCCCTCCAGCCTCGCCTGCCGCGCGTGCTCCAGCCGCTCTGCAGCCAGGCGAGTCCGGACTTGCCGGCTCTGGAACAGACCTGCCAAAAGGTTCTCAGCCTCACCGTCGGATCGGCAACCGCCGATCGCCTGAGCCAATTGATCAGCCGTGACCCCGCCCTCACCTGCAAAGTGCTCCAGGTGGCAAACAGCATCGCCTACAGCCCGCAACAACCGATTACCTCGATTCCCCATGCCGTCACCTGGCTTGGGCATAACACTGTGCGCCGCCTGGTCGACGGGGCTCATCTCGTTGAGCACCTTCACCACCGGCCGGCCCACAGGCAGATTGTCAACGGCGTCCTGGCCAGGGCCCTGGCCGCGTCTGCCTGTGCCATGGAGCTCGGCATGGCGATTCGCTATGCCAATCAAAACCAAATCTTTACCTGCACCTTGCTCTATACGGTCGGGGATCTGGCCATTGCGAATCAGAGTCCGGAGATTTTCCAGTCTCTTCGACAACTGGCTTTTGAATCCGACTCACCGGCGGCCCGCGTGGCCAAAGAACAGGCCCTTCTCGGCATGCCCAAACTGCGCTTGGCTCAAGCCCTGGCCCAGATGTGGTCTTTACCGCCGGACCTCGTGGAACTCTTCGCCGCCGCGCCGGAACGGCTGCCCCTACGCTGGCATACGGATCACCAGAAATTGCGAGGGATCGCGGAAGGAGCGTCGGCCCTGATCGAAGCCTCGACCGGTCCTGCCCGAGCTGCAGATATGGACAATCTCAAGCAGCGTCTCCAATTCGGCCTCGGATTACTCGACGAGCCGTTTGCCGATTTGATCGCCCATGCGTTGCACCGCAGCTGCCAATTCGTCGCCCACACCTCCGGTTTGTCCCTGGAGGGGCTTGACGGAATCGAAATGGCCGCCCCCTCCCGATCTGCGGAATCGTCCCATTTTTTCGCAGCCCCATCCGCCGAGCGCGCGCCCGCAGCCATCACAACCAATCCTCAGGACACGCTCCAGGCCTTGCACCTTGCACTCGACGAGGCCAAGGATCCGATCGCATTGCTTGACATGCTGGTAAGACGGCTCCATCGCGACGGGGGATTCGGACGGGTCGCCTTGGCGCTCGTGCAGGAGAAAAACCGCGATGAATTGACGGGACGGCTCATCCTGGGCGTGAAGGACCCGATTCCCTACCTCTCAACCTTCTCGGGATCGCTTGAACAGGATCACCCCTTTTTCCGGCCTGTGATAGAAGGAATGGAAGCCGTGCTGGTCGATGATTTCACCACCCCGTTGGGCAAGCCGATCAATCCCGCCTTCCTGCACGTCTGGAACCCCGGATCAGCGATCATGGCGCCGCTGCATCTCGGCGCGCGCCCAATCGGCCTGGTGTTGTGTGACCACGGGCCTGTCCCCCACAAAGTGGACCCGAACGATCTTCGGACATTTCAATTGTTCTACCAACCGACCATCGCCTGCCTGAACCGGCTGGCGGAAGTCCTCTGATAGGGAAAAAGAGAGCGCAGGGACTAGTGAGGCAGGAGCGTGTCGCGGGTACCGGGCACACATTCGTCCCGCTTCCAGGACTTTAAGATTTTCTGCTCGTTGAAAATAAGCGTATAGCGGTAACAATACAGCGTGGGTTTCGGCGCCTCGCCGGCCTTCGTCATCAAGGCGCTGACAGACTGTGACGCCTCGCCGAACATCGAGGGATCAAGCTCCTTGTCGCTCATGGGAACCCGGTAGGTCCAGACCGTATCCCCGCCCAACGCCGGAGCCTTCGCCGTGTGCGGCGCCCCGAACTGTTCACGAATCTCCTCCTGGGTTAGCCGGTCCACCCCCTTCTTGAAGTAGGTGTCCCGCCACGGCGCGCCACAGGCGGCAAGGCCGAGCGCCAGCACGACGACCACTCCGCAGAGCCCGCGCCTGATCCAGCTACCATGCCGCGTCATGATTGGGAATTGATCTGCTGCATGCGCTTGATCGAGCAATACAACGCGTAGCCTTGCGCCAGCATGCCGGTTACCAGCAACCCGAGCGCCGTCGGCATCCAACTCGTCTCCGGATGATCGAGCCCCTGCATGCCGCAGACAAAACCCAGCGCGATCGCCACAATCCCCACCGCCCGGGCGATCATCGCATTCGTGCGCCATTGCTTGAGAGCCGCATCGTGTTCGGACATCATACGCGTACGCTACACCGGACGGGAACTCGACTTCAACTCTGCGGTTTGCGAAGGACGGCAAGCCGCGCCTCGTATCCCGCCGCGTCAGTATCGCGATGCATTTTGCGCAACAGCCCGGCCAGGTCTTCCAAGCTTTTCGCCACCTCGGCGTGAGTTGGTCCCAATACCTGTTCCCTGATCGTCAGCGCCCGCCGATACAACGGCTCCGCTTTCTCCAGTTGGCCTTGGGCGGCATAGAGAAGCCCCAAGTTATGCAGAGACAGCGCCACATCCGGATGATCCGGCCCGTGCACCCGCTCTTTGATCGCCAGCGCGCGAACCAGCAAGGGCTCCGCTTGGGTATATTGCCCGTGCATCCGGTGGAGCACCCCAAGATTGTTCAACGTGGCGGCCACATCGGGGTGATTCTCTCCGTGCGCATCCTGATAAATCTTCAAGGCCTGCGAATAGACCGGTTCGGCCTCGACATACTTCCCCTGCGCGGCAAGGGCCTGCGCTTCGCTCGACAGCGCCACCCCGACATGCCGGTGATGCAGCCCATCCCGCTGTTCGGCCTTCCGCACCGCCACGGCAAAGATCCGTTCCGCCTCTTCATACTGCCCCTGCTGCATCGCACGCTGGCCGGCGGCCATCGCCGACTCCCAGGTCTGCTGTTCACAGGAGAGGCACAAGGCCACCAGCACGACGGCCAGCATCGGTGAAACAGTCCTGTTCATGATACGTTCAGTTGCTCCGCAATGGACTCGGCCGGATAGGTGATGATCTCCGCCAAGGTCGGGTGGTAGTGCGGCATACGGAGCAAGTCATGCACCGTGCCGCGATAGTACATCACGGCGATCAGTTCATGAATCAGCTCGCCGGCTTCCGGCCCCACGATCTGGGCGCCCAGCACCAGGCCCGTTGATGGCTCCGCCACCAGCTTCACAAACCCCTCCGTCGCGCCCAGGCACATCGCCTTCCCATGATCGGCAAAGGGATAGGAACCGGTGAGATAGCGAATCCCGCGCCGCTGACAGGCCTTCTCCGTCAGCCCCACCGCGGCGACCTGCGGATCGGTAAAGATGACTTCGGTCGCCAGCCGCTCCTCGAAACATTTCGGCGCCTGTTCAGGATGACAGGCATTCCACCCGGCGAGCTCGCCCTGTTGTATGGCAATATGCACGACGTCATAGAGATTCGTGACATCGCCGGCCGCAAAAATATGGGGCTGCGACGTGCGCATGGCTCCGTCCACGACCACACGCCCCTCGTCCACCGCCACCCCGGCAGCGGACAGATTCAACCCGGCTATGTTGGGCACACGGCCCAGCGCGTTGAGCACCACCTCTCCCGAGACCGTCTGGTCCTGACCCTGGCGCGACACCTCCACCACCGGCCTCCCCCCGGCCATGGCGACGCGATGCAGCTGTGTGCCACTCATCACCGAGAGGCCTTCCCGCTCCAGCGCGGCGCCGAGGGCACCCCCGACATCCGCATCAAGGTGCGACAGCACGTGTGCGGAGCGCTGAATGATCGTCACCTTGGTGCCAATCCGCGCAAAGAACTGGGCGAACTCCAGCCCAACAGGCCCGGCTCCGAGCACCACGAGCGACTCCGGCTGCTCCCGCCTCTCCAGCAACGTGTCGCTGGTGACGCAGGCGCCGGTATCCAAGCCTGGGACGACGTCCTCGCGCGGGATTGACCCTGTCGCGATAATAAACGCCTTGGCAGCGACCTGGCCGGTGCCCACTTGGATCAGCTGCGGTGAGAGAAAAGAGGCCGGAGCCTCATATAATGTATAGGCCGGATCGCGCAGTTGCTGAATGCGATAGTCGGCGAATTCGCGGACCAGCCGATCTTTCCGATCAACGATGGCCGGGAGGGCCGCGCGTACATCAACAGGAGCCAGACCGAACTCCGGCGCGCGCCGCATGAGCGCGGCAATTTCTGCCGAGCGCAAGACGGCCTTCGTCGGCATGCAGCCCCGTAAAATACAGAGCCCGCCGAGCGGACCGGGATCCACGATGGCCACGTCGGCGCCCGCCTCGCGGGCCGTTCTGGCGGCCGCGTAGCCGGCCGACCCGCCGCCAATCACCACGACATCATGCACCCGTTGAGTTGCCACAAGCCTTCCTTTTATAGTGGGGAGTTAGTGGGAGTCAGAAAGGATACACCATGATTCAACCAGGCCGCTATCGTCACTATAAGGGCCACGACTACCAGGTGCTCGGCGTGGCCCGGCATTCGGAAACGGAAGAGGAGTTCGTCGTCTACCGCGCGCTGTACGGCGAGCACGGACTCTGGATCAGGCCGGCAGCCATGTTTCAGGAAACCGTCCTCGTACAAGGAACTCCCTGCCCCCGCTTCCAATTCGTCGCAGAATGCCCCACTTCGCCCGACTAGTCGCATTATTACCAGGAATTATTGCTCTGCTGTGACGATATCCTCATGGTCACTGCTTAAGTATTGCCCGCAGTCTTCCGATAGAGAGCGCGAGGAGACATTTCGATGTCCATCGTGCAGGCTGTTCATGGAATCGCCGAACCGTATCCGGTGAAACCCGTGACCCCTCGGGAGCCACTGGTCAACGCCGTGGATACGGAGGGGAATACAGACCAGCGCCAGCCGCCGGCCGACCGGGCCGTGCTGGCAGCCCAGCAAGCCTATGAGGAACACACCAGGAACACCCGTCCCTCAAAACCGGCGATGCTCGCGCGAGATCTGATGACCGCGCCGGTGCTCACGCTTCCCTCCGACAGCACCTTAGCCGAAGCCTGGGCCATCATGACACGCCGATCCTTCCGTCATCTGCCCATCACATCGCTCCATGGCGCCTTGGTCGGAATGGTGTCGGACCGGGATCTGATCCGCCATGTCCCCGAACTGGTGACCAACGGCGTCTCCACCCAGGCAGCCAGCCGAAAGCTGGCGGAAATCATGAGCCCTCGTGTCTTTTCGGCTACTCCGACCACCGACATTCGTGACATCGCCCGGGTGATGATGGAGGAACGGGTAGGGGCTCTGCCGATCCTCGATCCAGAACGGCGGCCGATCGGAATCGTCTCCAAACAAGATTTGCTCCGCGGCCTCGCCAATCACGGCCCGCTCGAACTCTGGACCTGATCCCCCGCTTTTGTGCATGAATCCGAATCCTGCCCATTCAAATTACACACTTATATTCAACTAGTTATCTCTCACACCCCTCAAAAGGTCGCCTGCCTTCGTAGGATAGGCTTCTATTCCGTTCAGGATTAGTCTGGCTACACGAGGCGGCTCCACACGGGAACGATCAGCGCCCCCCTCTACTGGCTTGCATTGAGGAGATTCACGCAACGTCTGTGATGGATTCATTTTTCAGTACACCCATAGCCTTCGGAATCTCCGGTCTCGTGCTGGCGGTGATCGGCCTCTTGCTAACCCAGCCTCACAGGCAACGCTGGGTGCTGGGCCTCAGCCTGTTCTTGTACCTCCGGTACCTCGTATGGCGCGGGCTCTACACCATCCCTTCCGACGATTTGGCGAGCCTGTCCATCGGCTGGATCGTCTATCTGGCCGAGCTCTACGGATTTTGCCAATTTGCCTTTTTCACCTATCAATCCTGGTCGCCGCTGGAACGCCAACCGGTTCCGTTGACGGCCTATCCAATCGTTCCCACCGTGGATATGATGGTCACCGTAGTGGACGAGCCCTTGGAGATCCTGTCCCAAACACTGGTGGGCTGCCTGGCTCAGGACTATCCGAAGGACCGGTTCCGAGTGTACGTCTTGGACGACGGCCACCGGCCGGAGGTCAAGACGCTGGCCGAGTCCCTCGGCTGCGGCTACCTCCGTCGCTCTGATCGGCCTCGCCATGCCAAGGCCGGAAATCTGAATCACGCATTGCGGCTGACCGACGGCGACCTTATTGCCGTATTTGACGTCGATCATGTCCCGACCCGCGCGTTCTTGCAGGACACCGTCGGCTTCTTCACGGATCCGAAAGTGGCTATCGTCCAGACGCCCCACCATTTTTACAATCCGGATATCTTTCAGCGAAACCTGCGCGTCGGGGACCAGGTGAAGAACGAACAAGCGCTCTTCTTCAGAGCGCTGCAAGTGGGACGCGATGGGCACAACAGTGCCTTCTTCGCCGGCAGCGGCGGGCTCTTCCGGCGGACACCGCTGGAGGAAATCGGCGGATTTCAAACCGCCACGATCACGGAAGACATCCATACCAGCATGCAACTGCATGCGAAAGGCTATACGTCCTGCTACCTCAACCGCGTGCTGTCGGCCGGATTGATGCCCGAAACCTTCGAAGGCTATCTCAAGCAGCGCAAACGCTGGGCCATGGGCTGCATTCAAGTCCTCCAACAAGACAACCCCCTCACCAAACGCGGCCTCACTCTGGCTCAACGGCTCGACTATTTCGGATCCATTTTCTATTTCTTCTTCGGCACCCCCCGTCTGATTTGTCTTGTCGCACCCTTAGCCAGCCTCCTCTTTCAGACGCCTCCGCTCAAAGCCGATGTGTGGGCCCTCTCCGCCTATTTCTTCTCCTTCTATATCGCCTCCGCCATGGTCATGAGCCCGGTGAGCCGCGGATCCCGCAATCCCTTCTGGTCGGACATCTACGAAATCGCGATGTGCTTTTCGCTCAGTGCCGTCGCGCTCAAGACGCTGGCCACGCCGCGAAAAGAACGGCCGTTCGAAGTGACGCCCAAAGGGCAACGGGTGAAGAAAAACACCGCCTCGGAACTCTCGCTGGCCTGGCCCCTGCTCCTGACCTTTGCTCTCTTGATCGTCGGACTTGTGTGGGGCATTCAGCACTGGCGGGAGGGAACCGGCGACCCGGGGCTGCCGGTCAGTTTGTTCTGGGGCTCGGTGAATCTGTTCCTATTAACCATTGCGCTCTTCGTGGCGAGCGAACAAACCCAGGGCCGGCACATGTTCCGGCTCAATCGCGATTTCGCTGGGGAAATCCTGATCCATGGGGACACGGTCCCGGCCCGCGTGGCCAACATCAACGAACGCGGCGCCGCCCTCGTGCTGGACCGTCCGCTCTATTCCGCGCAGGCCTTCATCACGCTGTTACTCACCGGCCCCGACGGCGCCATCATCCGTTTGAGCGGCCGCATCGTTCGGCAGGCGCCCATGCCGTCGGGACAGATCGACATCGGCCTCCTCTTCACGGATGTAACCCCGCTCTCCGCACGCGCCTTGACCGAAAAAATGTTCGGTGACCCGGCTCCATGGCAGGAAGGCGACCGGTTCCGCCCTGGCATAGCCAGCAGCGTGCGGTCCCTGCTACAAGCCCTGTCCGTCCCCTGGCGCACCTATGCGTGGAACCAGCGGCGCATGCTCCGGATCCAACACCAGGCCCCCTGCCGCCTGAACACCCATAACCAGCTCCTCACCGGATACCTGGCAGATATGTCTTTTTCGGGAGTCAGCGCCGTATTCGGCCGGACTCCAACCGGCTCGCTGGCAGGCAGCCTACTGGAATTGCCGCACATCACGCTGAAGGTCAGCCCCGTCGCGATCGTCCGCCGTTGGACGACGACGTTGGTCCGATTCCGCGTCGACAGCATCGAACGAGGGGAATCGCACTGGCGCGAGTGGCATGAGAGGGAATGGCAGCAACGTCGTCAGGAAGAGAGACCCGCGCAGGCCTGAGGAAGAATCCTCGGCACTCCCATCCCTCAGGAGTATCTGTGCTATACATCATTTTCTGCAAGGGATACCTATGAAGGAGCAAGCGATGACACGAGCGGCACTACTCCTATCGGCCGTACTGATCCTGATCGCCGGTCCGGCGACCAGCCAGGCGGGAGATGTGTTTACGGGGTTTCAGATCGACAACAAAAACCAATATATGGGCTACCTCGGTGTGCGCACGCCTCTTCTCCAGATGTCCGGAGAGACCACGCTGTTTGTTCAGATCATGACCGCCGGGCTGGGCTATAGCTCAAAAGTGAACGGACAGGTGCTGGACTCCAACGTGCAGTTCGTCGTGCCTTCCCTAGGCATCAGCCAGACCATCGGGGGTTGGACCCTCTCCGCCCTTGCCGGACCGCAATTGCGCCGCATCGAAGAACAACGATTCAACGCCAGCGCGTCGATCGATCACCAAGCCGGCGCGTACGGGCAACTCGAAGCGCTGTATTGGCACGAAAAAGGCAGCCTCCACGCCATCGCGTCCTACGCCGACCTCGACAATTTTTTCTGGAGCCGCCTCAGAGGCAAACTGCTGGCCTACCAGACGGACAAGGGTTGTTGTAAGACCTACGTGGGATGGGACGTTGCCGCGATGGGCAATGCCGATTTCAAGGCCGTGCAGACCGGCCCGCTCGTCGAAGTGCCGATCGGGAAGGTCTTTCTGCTCGCCAAAGGCGGCTATCAGAACAGCAGTTCCTTCCACAGCGGCGCGTATGGAGGCTTTGAGATCTACTTTCCCTTCTGACCCCTTCGTCTCTGAACCAACCCATGTGCAACCTGCCCCTCACCGCCAGCTACAAGAATGGGTCCGCGATGACCTCGTGCACGGCCTCGATCAATTGCTCGCGGGAAAAGGGTTTCACCAGCGTGCCGGCCGCCCCAGCTTGGCGCGCACGGGCCAGATACACGTCCGGCGTGACGCCAATGCCCCCGCCGGACATCGCGAGAATCTTCACCAACGGCCAGCGCTGTTGCACGGCCTGAATCACCAGCACGCCGTCCATATCCGGCAGCGACAAATCGACGAGTGCCACATCCACCGGCTCCTGCTGCAATCGCTCGATGCCCTCAGCCCCGCTGGCGGCGGCAAGCACGGGGAAGGATTCGCTGCGGAGCATCTCCTGCAATAGCGCATTGATCTGCGCATCGTCGTCGATAATGAGCACCCGGGCCGGCTCGCCGGCCTCATTCGGAACCTCCCGCCGGCTGGCTGGAAGATCCAACACCTGTCTGACCGCTTCCAACAAGGCCTGCATCGTGAACGGTTTCCGAAGGACGTGGCCCTGCTTCGATAGCGCGCCGTACCCGCTTCTCCCGGCATCGAGGCTTCCGGTGATGAACAACACCTTGAGGGCAGGGCGCTGGCTCCGCAGGCGCCTGGCCATCGCCGGGCCGCTCACGCGCGGCATCCTCGCATCGGACACCAGCAGATGAATGGGGCCCTCATACTGCTGTGCCACCGCGACGCCTTCCTGCCCGTCTTGGGCGGTCAGCACCCGATACCCCCGGCTCTCCAGCATCGATGTGGCCAGTGCTTGAACCGACGCCTCGTCTTCGACTAACAGAACGGTTTCATCACCACCACGAACCGGCCCCTCGCCGCCCGCAGCCGGCGCCTGTTCCACCGGCGCCTCGACCAACGGAAACACCACCGTAAAGGTCGTCCCGGCTCCCGGCTCGCTCGCCACATAGATGCCCCCATCATGTTCCATGACGATGCGGTAGACCGTCGCCAGTCCCAGCCCGGTGCCCCGGCCCACCGATTTCGTGGTGAAAAACGGCTCGAAAATGCGCGCCTGCGTGGCTTTGTCCATGCCCACTCCGGTATCGCGCACCGTCAGCATGATCGAAGACCCGTGCGCGGCCTGCATCAAAGCCGGGCTCGCCGCAGCGGGGTCGAGAATCGCGCCGCGAATCTCCAGCCGCCCGCCGTTTGGCATCGCATCCCGGGCATTGACGACCAGATTGATCAGAATCTGCTCGAACCCGCCCACGTCTGCCTTGATAAACCACCGCCCATCGGGCAATGCGATATCCACGGTGATGCCCTCGCCGGCCAGCCGCCGGATGAGCGACTCTACGCCGCGAATGGCATCGGTGACGCTCACGACTTTGCGTTCAACCGGCTTCTTCCGTCCAAACGCCAGCAATTGGCCGGTCAGCACCGCCGCGCGATCGGCTGCTTTCTTGATTTCCTCGACCTTCGCCCGCACCGAGGCCGGCGCGTCAGCCTGCAGCAGCGCCAGCTCGCTGTAGCCCGCCATCACCGTCAGCAGATTGTTGAAGTCGTGCGCCACCCCGGCCGCAAGCTGGCCGAGCGTCTCCATCTTCTGTCCCTGCCGGACGCGCGTCTCCATCGCACGGCGCTCGGTGAGATCCGAAAAACAGACGACCGCGCCGGTCACCGCATCGTCCTCGCCCCGCAACAGCGTCACCGCGCATATCGCGGGAAACGAGGTGCCATCCTGCCGCCAGAAGCGCTCCTGTTCGAGCCGGCACCCATGCTGGGCGCGCAACGCGCCGAGAATCGGGCAGGCGGTGTCCGGGCAGGGCGTTCCATCCTCCCGCGTATGATGCACCGCCGCATGCATGTCCCGTCCGACGAGGTCGCTTGGGGCATGCCCGAGCATCGCAGCTCCGGCCCGATTGATGAACAGACAGCGGCCCGCCAGATCGACGCCGTAGATGCCTTCATCCACCGAGTCGAGCAAGGCGCGATCCCGGCTTTGCGTCGCCCGGATTTCCTCGATTAACCTGGCCGTCTCGATCGCGGTGCCCGCTTGAAACGCCAGCGCCGCAACCAATTGTTCGTCGAGTTCCGTGAATTCGCCGGTCGCAGGCTCACCGGTGCGCTCCGCAAACCCATCGGCGGGCGCGCAGAGCTTGTCCGTCAAGTAGAGCCGGCCGAACAGGGTGCCGCGCGCGCGAATGGACACGCCAAGAAACGACTGCATCGCCGGATGATGGGCCGGAAAGCCGACCGATTCCGCATGCCGCGTCAAATCCTTGAGCCGCAGCACGCCGTCCTTCTTGATAACCGCGCCCAAGAGCCCGCGGCCGGTCGGCAACGGTCCGATCGCCCGCCTGGTCTCGTCATCAATCCCCGCCGTTAAAAACTGTATGAGCCGCTCCCCGGTCTCATCGAAGACGCCCAAGGCTGCATAGCGGGCGCCGGTCAGCAGTTTGGCCGTGTGAAGAATCCGCTCCAGGAGGGCAGGAAGCGATACAACATGTTCCTGAATGCCGCGGCTGCTGTGGTTCAACAGGGACAGCTGGCTCAGATGCACATGAATCTCTCTGGTCTGCGCGTGGAGCTTGCGCGCAAGATCGCCCAGCTCGTCGTCCCGCCGCAGCAACCGCTCCTGAGAGGACGCACCAGACTGATCGTGCGCCAGGACCTCTGTCATCAGGTCATCGGCTGCGCGGTGCGGCGGCACCTCCAGCATCAACACCTGAGACTCCAGATCGGCCAGCGGCCGGATCACTTCACGCCGAAAAATCCACGCCAGCACCGCCGTGCCGGTGGCCGTGAACAGCATGATCGCCATGCCCCCCCAGCCGGCGAGCATCCATTGCTGGCGGCGGAATTGCGACGGCATATAGGCTTCGAGCGTCCACCGGCCGCCGGGCCAGCGGGAAAATCCTGAGGAACGGACAATGGCATCCGGAGGGGCATTCTCCGAAACCCCGATCGCGAGCAGCCGCTCGCCGGATGCGGCTTTTAAGACCATCGGGTAGGGCACACTCTTGTCTGCCCCTCGGCCCATCGGCTGAAACACATGGACGAGCGACTCGACGACAATGTGCGCCGACCACACACCGACAACGGTCCCGGCCGCGTTGCTGATCGCCCGTGCGAGCACGATGATGGCCTTTCCATCGTGCGCCACCGCCTGAGTCAAGCGATCGCGGGGACCATCGTCGAACACGACCTGCTGGGGATGGGCCAGGGCCTCCAGAAACCAGGGCTCCGCCGAAACGGAAAGGCCGATCTCCCGGGCCGAGGCGGGCGTCGGACCCGTGGAACCGGCATCGCTGACTGCCAGCACCGCTCCGGATCGATCGGCGATGGCCGCCAGAGCATAATACGGCGCATAGGTAGACACGTAGAGATTGGCGACCGCCTGGAGATTGTCCCGGTCGAGCGTGCGCACGGCGGGCAAGCTGGCAAAGACTTCCACATCGCCATAGCGCTCGAACATCAGGCGATCCAGCGTTTCCATTGCCTGGCGAGCGGCCAATTCGACGCTCCGTTCCGTCGAGACGATAGTCATGTGGTAGAGGACTCCGGCCAGCGCCGCCCCGACCGCCAATGACGGGAGCCCCGCCATAAGTACCCAGACTTGCAGGCGAAACGCCAGACGATGGGACCACTGTTGCGCAAGCAGACGGGGGAAATCGCTGAGCGGCATTTGCAATCTCTTCAGATAGAAGGCCAACGCACCGATACAGAGGACACGATCGCCGGCCTTGAATGTTCTCGTCGCAAACGCCATGACACGGCAGAGTAGCGGCGAGGCATTGTATCTGATTCCCCATGGGAGGAAGTGACCTGCGTCACAAAACCCTTATTTCTTCTATAATAAAATTTTCGGGAGGAAGGCGGGCCGCCTCACACGTGGCGCCCCCGCAACCGCACGACAGGCACAGAAGGCCGGGATATCCATGAAACTGCTCCCTCCGATTGATTTATGCCTCGATTGTCCCGTAGAGGGCAATTGTGCGCTGGTGAAGGCCGACAGCCTCCCTCCCCTCCATCAAACAGCTGTCGGCACTCACTGTGGCTTGGTCACGACCTATCGGAGCGGAGAGTTTCTCTCGCGCCAGAATACCCGCGCCTCGCACGCGCTGATGATCTGCCGCGGGGTTGTCGCGATGGTGGTCTTTACGGCGGACGGCGAAGAAATCCTGCTCGAAGCTCTGGGCCCCGGCCACCTCGTCGGATTCTCCGATTGGCTCCAACGCACCCGCACCGATTCGCTCGCCGCAAAAGCCGTCACGGACGTGACCATACGATCGGTGACCGTCGACGATCCTTTAACCCTTCTGCGGAAAAACGACGAGGCGCGGACCGCGCTGCTGGAACAAACACGGACGCACATCACCACCGCGCAGCGCGCCATGATCGGCCTGCGCGGGCACAATGCCCGCGCGCACATGCTGCTCGCCATTCATGAACTGACCCGGCTGCTCCGGCTGAAACGGAACCGTCCGGTGATCATCCCGCACAAAATTCCCCGGTGGTTTTTTTCGGCTTACACGGGACTGCGGCCGGAAACGGTCAGCCGGATCTTGAGCCGATTGCAGCATGAAGGCCTGATTGCCCGTCGGGATGGCCGTCTGGCAATCCCAGACTTTCATAAACTGGGGCATGGCATCCGCCAATACTCCAGCTTCCTGTTCGAGCATCTCGACTAAGGTCGATGCGCTGCCCGCCTCATCGTATTCGGTTGCCATGCCGCCGTCACCCGATCGGCGTCCAGCGGACAAAGGTGGCCGCCTGGCCGACCAGGACGCCTGACCCATCAACCACGTTCCACACCGTCGCGTCCTCGACCAGAAATCGCTTCCCGGTAGCCGAAATCCGCACTCCCCGATAGCCCGTGAAATAGCCCTCTGCCGCCGCCACGGCCAGCATGCGGGCGCGCTCCTCGCGGTTCATCGGTTCCGCCGTGAGGCGGGACGGTGTGCGTGTCAATTGTTCCCAGGTCATCTCCCAGAGATCCAGCGCCGCCTGATTGCCGTAATTCAAGATCGGATCGGCTTCCGTGCCATGCGACACCACCACACACGGGGCACTGAACAACGCCCGCGCCTGTTCACCCGGCGACCCGGCGCGCGGCAGCAACTCCCGGCCCGTCCAGCGATGAAAGCTGTCGAGGAGACAGTGCGACCAGGCTATCGTTTCCGGCTGAGTCCACAGCATACTGGACATGACCTCTCCTCATTTCAGGCGTGCAAAGCGATGCTCTGCTACCACGTCCGATGAGGCAAGGCAAGCGGAAGGGTCAGGGCTGGGCTGATTTGACTTTGCGGATATTCGGCCTTGGCAGCAGGCGGTACTCGACAAGGCGGCAACTGCAGAAGGCGATCTGACGGGCGTCGGTCGTGACCCGCACAATGATCGAGTGACAAAACGCGCATTCCGACGACCGGGTATCGCGGGCAATGGTCCAGCGGGGAATGGAAATGTTGTCGGGGTTCAGTCTGTGTTCGTCCATGCCCCCTTTATCGGCACCGGCGAAAAATTCTGAAGCGCGTTTCTTTCACGACAAACCGCCCTGGCATGCCGCAAGAGCCCGATGTATAATAGGCGTTCTTTGAACTCCACTGTTGATCGTTAGTGAGGAATGAGTGATGGCAGGCAAGACCTTATTTGACAAGATTTGGGATTCGCATCTCGTCCGTGAAGAGCCGGACGGGACGACGCTGTTGTATATCGACCGGCAGCTGGTGCATGAAGTCACCTCGCCGCAAGCCTTTGAGGGCCTGAAGCTGGCCGGCCGTCGCCCCCGCCGCCCGGCGGCGACGCTCGCCGTGCCCGACCACAATGTGCCGACGACGGACCGCACGCTCGGCATTGCCGACGCCATCAGCGCGAAACAAATCCAGACGCTGGAAGAAAATTGCCGGGACTTCGGCATCACCCTGTTCGGCATGAACGACATCCGCCAGGGCGTCGTCCACGTGATCGGCCCCGAGCAAGGGTTCACGCTCCCCGGCACGACCATCGTCTGCGGCGATTCCCACACCTCGACTCATGGCGCGTTCGGCGCGCTCGCCTTCGGCATCGGGACGAGTGAAGTGGAGCATGTGCTCGCGACGCAATGTTTGGTGCAAAAGCGCCCCAAGACAATGGAAATCCGGGTCGACGGCGTCCTCTCCGATCGCTGCTCGGCCAAAGACATCATTCTGGCCATCATCGGCAAAATCGGCACGGCCGGCGGCACCGGCTATGTGATCGAATATACGGGTTCGGCCATTCGCGCCTTGAGCATGGAAGGCCGCATGACGCTCTGCAACATGTCGATCGAAGGCGGCGCCCGTGCCGGCATGGTCGCACCCGACGACAAGACCGTCGCCTACATCAAGGGGCGCCCGCTCGCCCCGAAGGGCGAGCTGTTCACGCAAGCGGTGCGCGCGTGGGAATCCTTAAAGACGGATTCCAATGCCCGATACGACGCCACGCTGGTGCTGCGGGCCGAAGACATCGCCCCGCAGGTCAGCTGGGGCACCAGCCCCGGCATGGTGCTGGGTGTCGATCAGCGCGTGCCAGACCCCGCGACGATGACCGATGAAAAAACACGCAAGGCCACCGAACGGGCCTTGGAATACATGGGTCTTGCCCCTAATATGCCGATCACCGACATCACCATCGACACGGTCTTCATCGGCTCCTGCACGAACTCACGCATCGAAGACCTGCGTCTCGCCGCCACCCTCGCCAAAGGGAAAAAGGTGGCAAAGGGCGTGCGCGCGATGGTGGTGCCGGGCTCCGGCCTCGTCAAGCAGCAGGCGGAGCGGGAAGGGCTCGACCAGATCTTCCGCGACGCCGGATTCGAATGGCGGGAAGCGGGCTGCAGCATGTGTCTGGCCATGAATGCCGATGTGTTGAAGCCCGGCGAGCGCTGCGCCTCCACGAGCAATCGCAACTTCGAAGGCCGGCAGGGCGCAGGCGGGCGCACGCATCTGGTGTCGCCGGCCATGGCCGTCGCCGCCGCCGTCGAGGGACATTTCACCGATATTCGTCATTGGAGTTAGGACATCATGCAGGCATTTACGACACTCACCGGCCTCGTCGCCGCCCTGGACCGGGTCAACGTCGATACGGACCAGATCATCCCGAAGCAGTACTTGAAGACGATCAAGCGCACGGGGCTGCGCGAAGGCTTGTTCTTTGACTGGAAGAAGCAAAAGGACGGATCGCCGGACCCGAACTTTTTTCTGAACCAGCCCCGCTATCAGGACGCGACGATTCTCTTGACCCGCGACAATTTCGGCTGCGGCTCTTCGCGCGAACACGCCCCCTGGGCCTTGCTCGATCAAGGCTTTCGCTGCGTCATCGCCCCAAGCTTCGCGGACATTTTCTATAACAACTGTTTCCAGAACGGCATCCTCCCGGTCGTGCTCAAGGCCGAGGAGGTGCAAACGCTCATGCGGGACGTCCTCGCCACGCCGGGCTACCGGCTGACCGTGGATCTCAGCACCCAAACCGTCACGGCGCCAGGCGGCAACACCTACCGGTTCGACATCGATCCTTTCCGCAAGGATTGCCTGTACCGCGGGCTCGACTCGATCGGCTTGACCCTGCAACACGAGGCGGCCATCACCGCCTACGAACAGAAGCGGAAGAGCGACGCGCCCTGGCTCTTCGCCGACTTGCCATCGTAATGGCACGGAGCACGCGATGAACCCGATGGCCGTGCTGGCACCAGTCCTCTGGATCGTCCGGCCGCGCGTGCTCTTCACCCTCGCAGTCTTCGGCCTCTCCGCCTATCTGCTCATCGCGTTCAATTGGAGCTACTCGGACGGGAATCGGGCCGGGTACATTCAGAAATTTTCCCACAAAGGCTGGATCTGTAAAACCTACGAGGGCGAGCTGGCCATGACGACCGTTCCCGGCGTGGCACCGGTGCTCTGGAGCTTCAGCGTGTGGGACCAGCGCGTGGCCGATGAGCTGTCAAAAGTCATGGGCAAACGGGTGATCCTGCACTACAAGGAATACCGCTACCTCCCCGGCACCTGCTTCGGAGACACGGACTATTTCGTGGACCGGGTGGAAGTCCAGGAATAGGCCGTTCCGGGTCCTCAATACGACGCTGGCAGGCTTTTTCAACGGCCTGCTACAACCAGCGCCGCTGGCGAAACGCGATCAACATCCCCGCGGCAATCACTCCCATCGATCCCAGCACCGCCGGATAGCCCCACTGGGACTTCAGCTCCGGCATATATTCGAAGTTCATCCCATAGATACTGGCAATGAAACTCAGGGGCATGAAGATGGTCGTAATGACCGTCAGCACGCGCATGACGGCGTTCAACCGGTAACTGACGCTCGAGAGATAAATATCCAGGCTGGCCGAGACCATCTCGCGCAGGGTTTCGATCGTATCGATGATTTGCACGACATGATCGTACACGTCGCGGAAAAAGACCTTCGTCGGCTCATGCAGGAAGAGGCAGTCCGACCGCGACAGGCCGTTCGTCGCTTCGCGGAGCGGCCAGACGGCGCGGCGCAAGAACAACAGCTGCCGCTTCAGCGCATGAATCTCTTTCAGCGTGTCCGGCTTTGGATCCGCCATCACTTTTTCCTGGAGCGACTCGATTTTCTCCCCGAGCGATTCCAGCACCAGAAAATACTGGTCCACGATCGCATCCACCAGCGCGTAGAGCAGATAGTCGGCGCCGTTCTGGCGCATGCGGCCTTTCCCCCCCCGCAATCGGTCCCGCACCGGCTTGAAGACATCGGTCCCGTTCTCTTGAAACGACAAGACGACATTTCTCCCGATGACGAAGCTCACCTGCTCGACCAGAATGTCCTGCCGGTCGGTCAGCGAGAGCACCTTCATCACGAGGAATAAATAGGTGTCGTAATCGTCCAGCTTGGGCCGCTGATCCGTATTGGCAATATCTTCGAGCAGCAACGGGTGCAATGAAAACTGTTTGCCGAAGGCTTCGAGCAGGTCGAGCTTGTGCACGCCGCCGATATCCACCCAGGTGACCGATTCATCGGACGGCGGCTGCAGTTCCTCGGGCTTCGTAACCGTCCGCTCGTCGCAGCGGGCGCCGGAATAATTGAACGCCGTCATCGCGACGGTCTCGGCCCTCTTCTCGCCGATATGGACGAGGGTGCCCGGAGGCAGGCCGCTTTTTCGGGACCGCTTTTGCACCAGTTTCATCGTGGCTCTGCTTGTACGCAGATTCTCTCAGGAGGTCAAGCGACGGCCCCTGCGGCTTTCAATCCGCCCGTGACCTTGCTACCCTGAGACCATGCCATGGGATCATGAATATCGCGTGCTCACCTCGGCCATACGGGAAGCCGGCGTGGAAGCCTTGCGGTGCGCCACGGATGGATTTGAGGTGTTTACCAAACCGGACCAGTCGCCCGTCACCTCCGCCGACCTGACGGTGAACGCCATCCTGCAAGACCGCCTGCTTGGGCAATTTCCCGCCGACGGCTGGCTGTCGGAAGAATCCCCGGACACCGAGGCCCGGCTGAGCGCCTCACGCGTCTGGGTGATCGATCCGATCGATGGCACCAAAGCGTTTATCCGCCGGGAATCGGAATTCTGCATCTCAGTGGCACTGGTCGAACAATCCCGGCCGGTCCTCGCCGCCATTTTCAATCCCTCCACCGGCGAGCTGTACACCGCCCGGCGCGGACAAGGGCTCCATCTCAACGGAGCGCCGGTGCGCAAGCCAAACGGCCTCACACCCCCGCAGCCGATCGTGGCCCTGGGCCAGGCAGAGATTCACAGCGGCCGCTTCAAGCTGGTGGCGGAACAGTTTGACGCCCGCACCATGCACTCGATTGCCTGGGCCATCGCCCGCGCCGCAAGCGGCGCCATTCACGGCGTAATGACCTTTGAACTGCCACACGAATGGGATGTGGCCGCCGGCGTCCTGATGCTCGAAGAAGCCGGCGGCTCGGCCTGCGACAGCACGGGACAGCCCTTGCAATTCAATCGGCCGACTCCCCGCTTCCAGGGATTTTTCGCCACCGCGAGCGGGTTTCCCGGCAGGCTCATCTCCCAAATCCTCAACTTGCCACAGACCTCATTGATCTGAACTGGATACACTGCCATGCGTGTTGCCGTCATAGGAATGGGATTGCTGGGACGGGCGGTCGCGGAACGGCTGCACGAGATGGGGCATGCGGTTACCATCTACAACCGCACTGCCGCGAAAACGGATCCATTGCGTGCGCGAGGCCTCGCGGTCGCCGCCTCGCCGTCAGCCGCCTTGGCCGCCTCAGACTGCGCCTTGTTGTTCCTTACCGATGCAACGGCCATTCGATCCGTTCTCTTCGATTCCACGCCGCGTGAGGCGCTTCGCAACCGCACCCTGATCCAGATGGGCACGATCAGCGCTGACGAAAGCCTGGCGCTGTTCTCGTCCGTGACAGCAGCCGGGGGGGCGTACTTCGAAGCGCCCGTCTTGGGGAGCCTTGCCGAAGCCAAAGCCGGGAGCCTCATTGTCATGGTCGGCGGCACTCAGGACCAGCTCGACCACTGGAGCCCCGTCTTTCGTTCACTCTCTCCTGCGCCCACCTTGATCGGTCCCGTGGGGCAAGCGGCCACCCTCAAGCTAGCGTTGAATCACTTGATCGCCGCGGAACTGACCGCCTTTGCCGCCAGCCTTGGGCTCATCCAGCGATCGGGGATCTCTGTGGAGCACTTCATGGCGATTCTCAAGTCCAGCGCCTTGTTTGCGCCCGCCTTCGAGAAGAAGCTGCCCCGCTTACTGACACGCCAGTACGACAATCCGAATTTCCCCACAACCCATCTCTTAAAGGATGTGAACCTGTTTACCGGAGAGGCTCGGCGTCGGGGGCTTCCTGTGACCAGCGTGGAGAGTCTTCGCGACGTCCTGAAGGAAACCATCGCGCGCGGATACGGAGAAGCGGATTATTCGGCCTTGTTTGAAACGATGAATCCGAAAGACTAACACTTAGACTTTTTCAACAACCTGCTAGGGGGCGGGAGGGGTGTCGCTCAAACTGGCGTGAGTAGACTTTCGCGTGAGGTGAAACGTGCCCCCCTTTTCGGTGGGCGCCTGGTTGGCGCCGATCCTGGTATACCACCATCGGCCCTCCCCCTCGGTATAGTCCGGTGAGAGTTCCACGGTAAATCCACCCTCGCGATCGTTTTCACGCTGCATCCACAGCCCCTGCCAGCGATGCCCATCGAGGACCTGCGTCTCAAAATGGCCATCCTTCCAGGCGTAGGTCCCATTCCCCTGCTCATCCAGCCGCAGGGTGAGAATGGCGCCATCTTCATATTCCCATTCCCCGGCCAGCAGGCTGCGATCGCCCACGTGGCCGGCCAGCGGGGCTGACACAGCCGGCACCGGCAATGGGTGACGCCCATCGGCCGCCGCGCAAGCCGACAAAAGAGCGGCCACAAGAATCACCGGGATCGTAGGTATTCGCATGTCACACCTCCCTTTCACGATTCCGGCTATCACAGTGTCCCGAACCGCCGGCAGGCTTCGTCGAGATCGGCGTCGGTCTTGGCATAACTAAACCGAAGGAAACGCGATCCTTCCGGGCCTGAGAAAAAGGCTTCGCCGGGAACGCCAGCCACGCCGATTTTATCCAGCAGATACATGGCCCGCTCTTTTCCCGTCTGTCCCGGCAGGCTCGACACATCGGCCAGCACGTAATACGCGCCCTGCGGAATCGACGGCGTCAACCCCGCACGCGTCAGCGCCGCGCAAAACCGATCCCGTTTCTGCTGAAACTCCTGCGCCATCTGGCGATAGAACGATTCCGGCAATGCGGTGATGCCGGCCGCCACCCCCATCTGTAACGGCGCCGGCGCGCAGACATAGAGCAAGTCGTTCATGGCGCCGATGAGATGCGCCCAGCGCTCGGCCGCCACGCTATAGCCGATCCGCCAGCCGGTGATGCTGAAGGTCTTGGAATAACCGCCGATCGTGATCGTCCGCTCAGCCATGTCCGGCAGCGTCGCAAGACTGATGTGTTGGCGGCCGTCATAGAGGAAATACTCATAAATGTCGTCGGTGAAGACAAAGAGATCGTGGGCCTTTGCGACCGCCGCTATTCCTTCCAGCTCCGCGCGCGAGAAGACTTTGCCGGAAGGGTTGCCCGGACTGTTCACGACGATCGCTCTGGTCCGCTCAGTCACCGCCCGCTCGACGTCGGCGAGGGCGAACGTCCAGTCCGGCGCGTGCATCCGCACCGGCACCGGGACCGCTTCGACGGAGAAGAGCGCCGTCGCATGGTACTGATAGTAGGGCTCGAATAGAATCACTTCATCGCCCGGATTCAACAGCGCCGCGCAGGCGCAGTGGAAGGCGCCCGTGGCCCCCGCGCTGACCGTGATGTCCGTTTCAGGATTGGCCCGAAGCCCGTTGTATCGGGCCAGCTTGTCCGCCAGGGCCTGCCGCAGTTCCGCCAGTCCGTCAAACCTCGTATAGGTATTGATCCCGCGATCCATCGCCCGCTTGGCGCCGTCGATCACCGGCGGTGGCACCGGCGTATCGCAGACCCCTTGCGCCAGGTTCAATCCCTTGGCTTTGGTGCAGGCCTGCGTCATGGCCCGAATTTCTGACGGGCCCAGCTGCGCCATCCGTCGATTTCCTGTGCGCTTCATCCTTGTGTCTCCCAAGACAAACTCATTGGGCTCATTTTTCGCAGAGCACCCGCCGAAGGTCAACTATTTGTATATGCCGATCCGGCCCTCTTCAAGATTGATCAGCGGGAACGGCGATGACGCGGGGCCATGACAACAGAGCGGTACGACAATTGGAGCGAACCGGCCTTACGGCTTCCCCCACAGCTCTTCCAGCCGTTGGGCTCGGCCGCAATTATACTTGTAGAATTTATAGCGCACCGGATTCTTCTTGTAGAAGTCCTGATGATAGTCCTCGGCGGGGTAGAACGTCGACGCGGGGCTGATGCGGGTGACGATCGGCGCGGTGAAACGCTGCGACTGTTCGAGGGCCTTCTTTGAGTCCTCGGCGGATTTCTGCTCGTCGGCCGTACCGGGGAAAATTTCCGCGCGATATTGAGTGCCGTGATCGCAAAATTGCGCGTTGGCTGTGAGCGGATCCACGTTATGCCAGAAGACGTCCAGAAGTGTCTGGTAGCTGACCTTGGCCGGATCGTACGTCACCTCGACCGATTCCGCGTGGCCGGTCTTTCCCGCTGAGACTTGCTCGTAGGTTGGATTCGCCACGGTCCCGCCCATATACCCCGAGACGGCTGACATCACCCCCTCGACTTTTTCAAAGGCCTCCTCCATGCACCAAAAACATCCGCCGGCAAAATAGGCTTTGGACTGGGCGGTGGCCGCCAGGGATGAGTCCCAACCCATCCCTCCGGCCATGACCATCATGAGCGCCACACACAGACCGATAACAGCGTTCCGCAGAGTCATACGCTATCCCCCTCTTGGGTCATTGATCGGCCCAGCCTCAGAAATCTTACCACGGACTACGGCCGGCACGGTGAGGTGGATGTGGCCTGGCAATGGGCGGAGAGGAATTGCGATGGGAGACGCACCTTCCAGGCGGAACTTACATCGAGAGTTCGTCATATGCGGGAAGGTCTTCCGAACGTGATCGCCGTTTCCCGACCCCCATCTGTTTCATAATAAGCTCGATCGCTTCCTCCGGAGAAGAGGCGGCGGAGACCAGCCGCTTGCCGAGTTTTCGGAAGAAGGCCACATCGGCGGGAGACGCATCCACGAGGATGACGGGCTTCCCCGCCTTCACCGCCAGCGCCACCTCGGACACCGTTCCCGACCCGCTCAGCCCGCAGGCCACCACGACATGACTCGTCAGCACATTGATATTGTTGCGGCCGCTGCCCATTTCCGTGATGATCGGCACATCGACGTGCCGGGAGACTTTGTCCTTTGCCGTGGGCAAGATCCCGACGGTCAGGCTTCCCCCAACCCGCTTGGCTCCCTCGCAAGCGGCATCCATCACCCCCACATCGCGCCCACCGGTCAGAACGACCCAGCCGCGCCGGGCGATAAATTCCCCCAGCACCCGTGCGTTGTCCAAATCTTTCTTCTTGGCCTTGGCCGGCCCCATCACTCCGACGATAAATTGCATGCTCCTCCTACTCCTAACCGATTCGATCAAAATCGTGATGCCGTCAATATGACATCGGCAGAGGTCCAGACCGACTTGAATTGCTGTTCGACGGTATCGGCCTCGCCGGCTTTCTGTTGCGCGCGCAGGCTCTGCATCAACCCGAACAAGCTCCACCCGTTGGCCGGATTGCGCTTTAGATCCGCCCGATAGACCTGCTCGGCCTCTCCAGGCCGGCCGGCCATCAAGAGAATCGCACCAAGATAGTGGCGCACGGGAATAGGCCAGTAGGGAGGCTCCATATAGGGGAGCGTGTCTTCCAGCTGCACCCCGTCGTGCAGCATCGTGATCGCGTCCTCATACTGCTTTTTACGGGCGGCGATCTCACCCGCCAGCACCCGTTCCGCGATTTTCAGCAGCGTCCGCTCCGTCTTGTCCTCCGGATTCCGGTCGCGCCGGAATTGTTTGACCAGACCGGCCAGCACGGCATGCTCGCCCTCTGCCCCGGGAATCCGGCCGATCGCCGCGTTGGCTAACCCGCGCCCCAGCCGCCACATGCCCTCGTGATACCGCAATCCTTTGGCCGGAACCGGCTCCCGCAGCACGTCGTCCCACCGGCCGAACCGGATGAGCGAGAACAGCGGCGCCGGAAGATAGAATTGCTTCCACGTATCTTTCCGCGCTTCGGATTCGGTAATCGTCCTTGCCAAGTCCTTCGCCACTTTGAGCGCCTCGGCCTGGCGGCCTTCCATGGCGAGCGACGCCCAGAGAAAATGCAGATTGTGCGCGTAGTAGCCATCGGCGTAGTCTCCGGCCGGCTCGCGCCCCAACAGATACGTCTGGTCCACCTGCACCGCATGAACGTTCCGCTCCGCCGCCTCATGATACTTTCCGAGACGGATATAGATATGCGACGGCATGTGCACGAGGTGGCCGGCGCCCGGCATCAAACCAGGCAAGCGCTCGGCACAGGCAAGCGCACGCTCGGGTTTCGTCGACGCTTCCACGGCGTGAATGTAATAGTGGCAGGCTCCCGGATGGTCAGGCGCGCGGGCGAGCACCGTTTCCAGCGTCGAGACGAGTTCCTCCGTTCCCGGATGCGGACGGCCGTCGGCGGTCCACAAATCCCAGGGACGCAGATCCATCAGCGCTTCGGCAAAGAGCGTCCCGGCATCCGGATCGTCGGGCGACTGCTGCCAGAGCCTCCGCATGGCGCCCGCATAGGCCTTATCGAGCGCCGCGCGGGATCCGCCCCTCGCACTGTAGCGTGCGCTCAGAGCCTCGATATACCGCTGCTCCGCCAGGCTGACATGCCCGGCCTGCGCCCGCGCCTGCTGCAACGCTGCCCAGGCGCGCCGCTCATCGGCCTTGGCCATCGTCGCATTGATATTGGGCCCCAAGGCCAGGGCGATGCCCCAATAGGCCATCGCGGCGGTCGAATCGCGGCGGGCTGCTTCCTCAAAAGACCGAATCGCCTCTTCGTGATTGAAGGCATAGAGCCAGCGGAGGCCCTGATCGAAATACTGTTGCGCCGGCTCCGACGTCGTCGTGATCGGATGGTGGAGGGACCCGAGATTGGCATAGCGCGGCACCACATCGGACAAATCGCCGGCGATGGCTCCGGAACAGAGGACCGCCACACACAGCAGCGCACTGAACACCAGACGGCTGGCTCGACTCACCCGGCGCGCGAAGCCGCGCAGGCGGAGCCTGAATCCGGCCGCGATCTGCCGGGAGTCAACCGGCATAGTGGTCACTATTGCAAATGAAAACCGCTCGTTCACGATTCGTCCACAAAACGTTGGGGGTTGTCGCCCACAGGGGCAGGCCAATGCGGCAGAGGATGGCGTCTTACAGGGCAATGGCAGAGGAGGCGGCGCACACACCCTTGTCCGCCGCGTTACAGATTGAGCGCCGGCTTCTGAGCCGTCTTCCGTGAGCCAGACGCGGCCGTCGTAGTCGACTTGGCGCGGGCGACTCTGGGTTTCTTCGGACGGGAAGGTCCCAGCGCCGCTGCCCCAAGAATCGGCATCTGCTGGGTTTCCATTTCCTGGCCCAAATACATCAGCACCTGTTGCTGTGAACCCACCATCGATTTCAATTCTTGCAATTGCGACGACAACCGCGCCACTTCCAGCCGTTGCGCGATAAGTTCGGTGCGCAACGCCGCCACTTCTTCCAAAGACACCGGTTCGGGAACAGGCTCTCCCGGTTCCGGAACCGTGAATGCCACCGTCACTGGCGGTTGCGGCGCCGGAGCTGCCGGCGCATCGAGCGGACCCACGGCTTGTCTATCATCCATTCCGCTGAGCACGAGGTCGAGGGATTCGGAAGACACGGCACTCGGATGTTCTCCAGACACTATCTCATCATCACGCATCGGTTCGTCGGTTTGGGGAATGCCGGCTTCTTCCGTTTTCTTGCCGTTGAAAAATGCCGCCACCGTCTCACCCGCCTGCTGCACCCGCTCGGCCATCCGACGAAGAGATGCCGCCGCCGATTCTTTGACCTGCTCGCCAAACGATCGCTTGTGATTCCGCGCGGCAGACAGCTGTTCCGGCGTGGGAATGCGCGCGATAAGATTGATGGGGGCATCGCTATACCGGCGGGACATGGCAACATCTCCTTGCTGAGCGGCGGACCATCCAGAACGCCGGAGCACCGTGAAGCTGGGAGCAACGATCTGACTGGAGGGACGCGAACCATTCTGTAAGCCCGGGGCTGCGGAAACGAATCCACCGGCTCACTAGGTACTTCTCTACTCCTGACCCGCAGGTGAGTCAATGATTTTTCCAATAGAAACGAAGAAAACCGGATAATATCCTGCCAAGGCCGGAAGCCGAATTTTTAAATCCGGTCGCTCCCCTTACGCTCATACCCAGCCGGTGGTTGAAAAAGACTCCCAGCAGTATGTTTAGGAACCGCGAAATGTGAATAGGGAAACGAGAGGTGGCCCTGAGCTGAAAGGCCGTTTCTTGTTGCCTGTTTACCCCATGTAAATTACAAGTACATCAATGGGTTAGAGGCATCTGCTAGACTGAAGCCTGTTGGGTTCTTTCATCTCGAACGACCGCCCAAGGAGCTTGTTATGATCGTCACCGTTGTGCACGTTGTACTGGGACTCATACTCTCTTGCTGGTCTCTCCCCGCGTGGGCCGGAGCAGAGAGCCAGAAGCTCCTCGTCCAAGAGGTCATGGCCTTATCAGGCCTGCAACAGCAGATTCAGCAGATTCCGCAACAAGTCCTGGCCGGATTCGATCAACAACAGCGGAAACTGCCGGGCGAACAACAGGCCGCCCTCCGTCACGCGCTGGCAACCTCGTTCGATGCCCCCATGCTCGAACAGGCCATCTCGCACAATCTGGAAACCTCCTTGCGCCCGAACGTGCTCACCGCAACCCTCAACTGGCTGAAGTCGGATCTCGGCCGAAAAGTGACGACACTGGAAAACGTGGCCAGCGAGCCCCGGTTCCAGCAGGAATTACCCTCCTTCGCCAAACAGCTGGAAAAAGCCCCGCCGGACAACGACCGCCTCCAACTGATTCGCCGGATCGATCGGGCAGCCAACGGTACGGAACTGCTCTTGGACATTTCAGAGTCGCTCGGACTGGGGGTCGCGGCGGCCTATGAGGAAACCTTGCCCGCCGCCCAGCGATCAGGCCTGGACCATCTCCGCGGCCAGCTCGCCCGCAGCCGCGAAGCTCGGCGGCAGCAAATACAAGCCCATGTATGGGTCAGTCTGCTCCTTACCTACCGCACACTTCTACAGGAAGACCTGCGCCGCTATGTCGAATTCCTTGAAACGGAGGAAGGGCTCGGTTTCTACACACAGGCCAACCTTGCGATCAAGGACGCGCTCGACATCAGTGTCACACGGATCAGCCGAGCGATGATCGACATTCTCAAACCGCCAGCCGGCCGGAAGGCGATCTAGCAGGCGGTCCTCAATAGCTGTCAGCAGCAGATCTGATACGGTGACATGCGACGGGTTTGAACGGGAGAGACGGGCGCGTTCCGATCATCAAGCACGCCAAGCGGCGGCTCAGCGTTCAAATTGACTTCTCAGGACACCTCCAGTAGGCTTGGATTTTAGAATTTCCACGAGTATGGTCGAGTCATGACAACCGCGACAAGCCATCCCTACATTGTCTGTACTGAAGACATTCTTCGGGGGGCTCCCATTGTGAGCGGAACCCGCACCCCCGTGCGAGCGATCGCTGAATTATGGAAGTTCGGCGTCGCGCCGGAAGAAATCATCGGACGGCTGCCTCACCTCACGCTGGCCCAGGTCTTCGACGCGCTCAGCTATTATCAGGAGCACCGTGACGCGATTGACGAAGACATCCGCTGCAATCGCGTCCCAACCGAAAAGATTCATCCCCGTCTCCAGTGACCGAGTCCTCGCTCTTCGTCCGGCTTTACCTCGACGAAGACGTGTCGGTCTTCATTGCGCAACTTCTGCGTCCGCACGGCTTCGAGGTGCTGACCACGCGTGAGGCGAACAATCTTGGAGGCTCCGATGCTGATCAACTGCACTTTGCGGCAGCCCACCGGCACGCGATCCTCACCCACAATCGAGTCGATTTTGAACAATTACACCAAGCCGCCCTTCGCGACCACCGCCAGCATGCAGGTATCCTCATCGCAAACCGCCGCGCTTCGGACTTCGAACTTGCGAGACGGATCATGACCCTGCTCAATACATTCACCGCCGAAGAAGTCGCCAACCAACTCCTGTATCTCTAGAAATCTACGCAAAGAGGTTGGACCGGATCCACATGGCCCATCTGCCGCCTGCGTCAAGCGTCGACTGACCGTGGCGGGATGCAACCTGAGATACGCCGCACTCTCGGCAAACCAATACCCATACTGGAGAAAGGCGCTCCAGATGGGCCAAGCCTGCGCGCCCCCAATTGGTTGCTAACGATTCTCACTGCCATACTGAAGAGTGGGACCCTGTGGCGGATCGCGACCAGTCAGCCCGCCAGACCGAATCCCCATTTTTTAAATTCTTTCTCGCTGCAGTTCTAATCAAAGCCCACATTTTGGGCATTTCACGCCCAGTAGTACCTGCAAGGGAACCTTTAGCGGTGCGACAAGATCCAGAACACTTTCGACGCGGGATCGCTCCAAGTAATCGGGATCACGCTCCATTGCTTGAATTGCATAATCATAAAACTCTGATTGATCCGCTAACTCTTGCTGACTTAATCCCATTTTCTGTCGAAGAGCCTTGATCAACTCATGGCGTGGCAAGCGATACTCCTCCAAATATGCTGCGTTTGCATCACAAAAGGCGCATTGCATAGAAAGTAACTTAAACATCCCTAAGCCAAGCGTTTGTGAAAGCAGCTTGATGCTCCGTAGTTCAACTGCCTTTATTAATTCATCTGCATGCCATTCAATATCGTAGTAAGAATTAAGATTGACTCCGATAGAATCGGCAACCTGCTGAACCGACAAACCCAATTCTTTTCTTCGTGATTCTATAACCTTATTGATATCCATCATGGCTCTCAATGTGACAACAACTGGTCAAGTCCTGCAATCGTATATAGGTGCAACCACCCTCACGGGGGTTTCCGCCACTTCCTAGAACCGCGTCACGCTGGAGAAATGGAACTCCGGCAGGACGACGGCGGGGACCAGCATTTTGCCGGTCTCGGATGTGACCGCTTCCATGGGCGCGGTCCAGGCTTCGACCTGTTGAAAGGCCCGCAGCGGGCTCTCGTGAAAGCGGAAATTCTTCACCGCCGACACGATCTCCCCGTTCTCCACCAAGAAGGTTCCATCGCGCGTCATCCCCGTCAGCGTGAGGTCGGTCGGGTTCACGGTCCGGAGATACCAGAAATTCGTGACCAGGATCGCCCGATCCGTCGATTTGATCAGCTGGGCCAGTGAGCCGGCCGGCGTGCCGTCGAGGGAGAGACAGGGCGCCTCGATCGTCGGAATGACACCGATCTGCTGCGCCTGCGCGGTGAACCGGTCATAAAGGAGCTGTTGCAAGGCTCCGTGGTGAATCCAGCGTGACGCGGAAGAGGGCAATCCGTCGGAGGTAAAACCAACGCCGAGCAGATCAGGATGTCCCGGCGCATTGTCCAGCGAAATCCGCTTGTCGAGGATCCGCCGCTTCAGCTTGCCGGCGAAGGGACTGGTGCCTTTCAGGTAGGACTTGGCCTCCAGCATCCAGATGATCCAGGACCAGAGGCCGGCCACCGCCGCCGGTTCGAGGATCACCCGATAGCGGCCGGGCGCCAATTCCTGCGGATCAGCCCCCTGAATCGCCTTGTGGATCGCGGAGAGTGTGCGCTCCTGCACCTTCAACCGGTCGATGGACCGATGCGCCGATGAGGCCCAGCCGGTGGCATCGCCGGATTGCACCGTGATGCTGAACCGTGCTTCCGTCCGCTCCTCAAACGCCAGGAGCCCTGTCCCCGCCGCCACGCCGACCGAGGCGCGGGCTGAGGAGACAATCCCCGCCGCCGACAGATTTTCCATGCGGCATTGCCCGATCGCTTCATTGGCATATTCCAGACGCACAACCGGACCTGCTTTGATCGTTTCGCCGCGCGCAGCCGGACAGGCACCGTATTCTTGAGGGCCGGCCGGCGGCAGAAATTCCGAGTCTTCGGGAGAGACCCGCGCGAGGGCTTCGGCCCGCTTCACCGTCTCGCGCAACGATCCGGCGGTGAAGTCCGTCGTCGTGGCAGTGCCCTGACGCGCCCCGAATGCGACGGAGACGGCGACGTTTCCCCGGCGGGTGTTCACATTTTGCACGATCTGATTGTTGGCGAAGCGGGTGGTCCCGCCATCCTGATCCTGCAGCGTCACCAGCGTGTGGTCCGCCGTCGAACACTTGAGGACCAGCTCGGCGAGGAACTGAAACTCCTCACGGCTGGTCATCTTGGGCCAGGGTTTGGCGTTAGTGGTCGTCATGAACGCCCCTCCCCCCGTATCACCTGGATGTTCCGAAAGCGGGCGTGCGACGCAGGATGGCTCATCCAACCTGATTGCCCCGGCTGGCCCTTGCCGCAGGTAATGAACCCATAGCGCCGGCGATGCGACCGGTCGGCCACGCCGTCGCAACTATTCCAGAACTCCGGCGTGATGCCGTGGTAGATCACGTCGCGCAGCATGTGGGTGCGCTTCCCGTTCTCGATCAGCCAGAACGCGTCGCCGCCGAACTGGAAGTTGTAGCGCCGTTGATCGATGCTGTAGGAACCGTGGCCTTCGATGTAGATCCCGCGCTTCACATCGGCGATGAGCTGATCGAGCGTGGCCGATCCCGGCTCCAGACCGATGTTCGCAATGCGGACGATGGGGACGCTCCCCCACCCATCGGCGCGGTTGGACCCGCGTGAGCGGGCCTCGCCGATCTTCGGCGCCACTTCGCGATTCGTGCAATACCCGACGAAGATCCCCTCGCGCACGATGTCCCACTTCTGGCAGGCCACCCCGTCATCGTCATAGCCGGTGGCCGCCAGCGTGTCCGGTTCCGTGTTATCCGCCACCAGATTCACCTGCGGCGACCCATACCGGAACGTGCCACGCTTGTCAGTGGTGAGGAAACTGGTGCCTGCGTAGTTCGCCTCGTACCCCAGCGCACGGTCCAACTCGCTGGGATGGCCGCAAGATTCGTGCATGGTGAGAGACAGATGCTCGGGATCGAGCACCAGATCATAGCGGCCCGCCTCGACGGCGGGCGACCGCACCTTCTCAACCGCCTGCCGCGCCACCAGCGGAGCCTGCCGCAGAAAATCGGCTTCTTCGACCAGTTCATAGCCGCGCCGGAGTTGCGGCGTATTGAACGACCGGCTGGCGAACCGCCCGTCGTGGAGGGCCGTCGCGGTGCAGTCGCCGCTGGAGGCGAGCAGGTCGAATTCCACTCTGGTCCGTTCCGTCGAGGCGAAGAGCTTGCGGTCTCGCCGAGTCCAGAGCCCGGCGCTGCTGCGCACCACGCCGGCTTCTTGCTGCAACCGATCCATCGTCGCCAGGAGCAGGCCGGTTTTCTGTTCAAGCGGCACGGTGAACGGGTCGATGCGGACCGGCGTGATAATCCGGTCGCGATGGACCGGCTCTCTGGCCAGGACGACCTTCTCGACGGCGATGGAGGCGGAGCCTTTGGCGATCTCGACCGCCAGGTCGGTGACGCGCGGCACTTCTTCAAGCGAGAGAATGGAGCTGGCCGCGAACCCCCAGGCCCCGTGATACAGGACGCGCACCCCGAATCCGATGTCGTCCTGGTCGCGAATCGAGGCGATGCGGCGATCTTCACCGCGAATGGCTTGCGTCGTGGCCCGTTGTATCCGGATGTCGCCGTACTCGGCGCCCGAGCTTGCCAGACGTTTCAGCGCGAGGTCGGCGAAATCATCCCAGCTGGGAGTCGGCATGCGCTCATCCTGTCAAACTATTGGCCGCGGTGCAAGATGGCCGGTCTTGCTAGGCCCGCCTTGGCTTTTCGTCGATGGTGGCTTACGATGCGGCATGCTGAGCCCCGGCCGGACTCCCCGCCAGCGCATGATCGACCTGTTGACCGGCACCCGTCTGGCCACGCACCAGCTGGCGCAGATGCTCGGGATTCCCGAGCGGCAGGTCGAAGAGCACCTCGAACATGTCGTGAAATCCATCGCCCGTGACAAGACCCGTCGATTCATCCTGGAACCGTCTCACTGCCAGGATTGCGGCTTCGTCTTCCGCGACCGCCGCCGTCTGACCCGCCCCAGCCGCTGCCCTCTGTGCCGGAGCGAAGATATCACCGCACCCCGGTATGGCATCGAGGAAACCGAGCGGCCGACCCCCCACTGAGAACCCTCACCACCAACGCCGTTGGCCTGCCAACAGCGGCGATTATTCAATTTTCATTAGCATTTGCCCTGTTCTTGAATAGACTGGTGCGAGCAGGACGATAGCCCCTGCCAGGCTCGGAAGGCGGTGCGGTCATGACTTTAGCAACCAGCGGTGTTCCCCCTGCGGCCTCGCAGGTGGGCGCGTATAAAGACGATCTCTTTTCTTCTTTCGTGGTGTTCCTCGTGGCGCTGCCCCTCTGCATGGGGATCACCGTCGCCTCCGGCGCCCCTCCCGGTTCAGGGATCATGACCGCCATCATCGGCGGCCTGGTCGTCGGCTGGCTGGCCGGCTGCCCGCTCCAGGTCAGCGGGCCTGCAGCCGGTCTTACCGTCATCGTGTGGGAATTGATTCACACACACGGCGTCGAGAAATACGGGATTATTGTGCTCCTGGCCGGCCTCATCCAAATCGTCTGGGCCTGGCTGCAAGTCGGCCACTGGTTCCGGGCCGTCTCCCCGGCCGTCGTCCGCGGGATGCTGGCTGGTATCGGTCTGCTGATCTTCACCGGCCAGATCCATGTGATGATCGACGACGCGCCTCACGGAAGCGGGATCGCCAACATCCTCTCCCTGCCGGGTGCGTTCATGAAAGCGGTGGTCCCTGACGGACCGATCGCAACCCCCCATCAAGAAGCGGCCTGGATCGGTCTTCTCACCATCGCCATGATCCTCCTGTGGACCGCCTATGCGCCGAAGCAGATGCGCGCCGTGCCGGCCGTGCTCATCGGTGTATCCACCGCGACGGTGGTGACCATTCTGTTCGATCTGCCGATCAGCCACATTGCCTTTCCCGATAATCCATTCACGGTCTTTCATTTTCCCGGCATCGACAGTGCCGGCCACCTGCTCGACCCCACTATTCTGACGGAGGCTGTCGGGTTAGCGTTTATCGCCAGTGTTGAGACATTGCTCTCCGCCACCGCCGTCGATCAATTGCATACCGGCCCGCGCACTAAATACAACCGCGAACTGTTTTCGCAAGGCGTCGGCAATGCGCTGTGCGGCCTCGGGGGCGTATTGCCGATGACCGGAGTCATCGTCCGCAGCGCCGCCAACGTGCAGGCCGGCGCCAAAACCCGCGCGTCGGCCATTCTCCATGGAGCCTGGCTCCTTCTGTTCGTCGGGGCTCTGCCCTTTGTGCTCAACATGATCCCCACCGCCAGCTTAGGCGCGGTCCTGGTCTATACGGGATACAGGCTCATGAACTTCGGCGTCATCCGAGACCTGCGCCAGCATGGGCAGAGCGAAGTCTGGATTTATGCCCTGACCATGGGCTTGATCGTCCTCACCAATTTGCTCACCGGCGTGATGATCGGCGTCGGGCTGGCGGCCGCCAAGCTGATTTATACGACGCAAAATCTTGAGGCCCATCTGAACCAGGATCATGAGCATGGGCCTTTGACGCTGCAGCTGGCCGGCATCGCCACTTTTGTCAGCCTGCCACGCCTCGCGGCGGCCGTGGAAAACATCCCGCCCCAGGCCGAGGTACGGGTGTGCATCACATCACTGCGCCATATCGACCATGCCTGTTTGGACCTCCTGCAGTCGTGGCAGAAACTGCACGAGACAGGAGGAGGGCGGGCGCACATCGAGTGGGACAAGCTGCGTGGGCTTTCCTACCAGACGAGAAAACCGGATAGAAATCTGTCCACCCATCAGTGGCCCTATCCCTTCTCCCTCTGGATGGACAAGAAAAAGCAGGCCGCGTAGGATGATCTGATGATGCGCGCAGCGACAACCCTCCGCACAAGCCTGTGCCTCCTGCTCCTTGGTCTGACCATCGCCTGCGGCGGCGACAAGGCCAAGGAGCTGCTGGACACCGCCGAGTTCGAAGAACGCCAGATGAACCTTCCCCACGCCAAGCAACTGTACGATGATGTGATTCGCCTCTATCCCGGCAGTAAAGAGGCGGAGACCGCCCGCGCACGCCTCGCTCAGCTCAACACCGGCCAATAAGGTTACTTGTGCCGAGACCCCGGCCACCAGGGAATGAAGGCGCTCGTCGTGTCCTGATAGCGGCGATAGTCCTCCCCGCGCCTGCGCAACGCCTGGGCCTCCGCCCAGGGGATGCCGGTGATCTTCACCAGCGCCACCCCCATGACGGCCGGACCAATCCACGTCAGCAGCCAGCCGGGACTTCCGATCGCCATCACCACATAGGCCCACCAATGCACCCATTCGAAAAAATAGTTGGGGTGGCGTGAGACATACCAGAGCCCCTCGCGGCACACACGGTCATGATTCCACGGCTTCGCGCGAAACCGGGCGAGCTGCCAATCGGCGAGGGCTTCCCCTCCGACCCCAAGGAGCCACACCACCACCCCGGCCAATTCCCACAGGCCGAACGGCGGCCTGGGATTCTGCATCACCGCCAGATAGGGGAGGGAGAAGAGCACGACGGCAGCGGCTTGCAGCTGAAAATAGCCGAACATCACGATCGGCTCCGACAAGTGCCACTCACGACGCATGTGTTGATAGCGGCGATCTTCTGTCTTGCCGATCACTCGATTAAAGAGGATGTACCCGCCCAGCCGCAGGCCATAGACCGACACCATCACAACCAAAAGAAGTTTCCGCTCCACCTCACCGGCCGCAAGGCAGGCATATCCTGCGACGACGACGACCAGGCCAACACACCATCCGACATCCGCGAGCGACGCATTGCGCCGCGACCGCTCAACCAGCCAGAGCACCGCCATCCAGGCGGCCATGGCCAGCCAGGCCCAGAGGAGGAGCGTCAGCGGGTTGTACGAGGTCATGGATTGAGCTCTGTCATGGCAAAGTCCCAGGGATCCGCTCCGTCACCTGAGCGTGACGCGATCCAGGTGCGAAAACCTGTGAGAGGGAAGGATAAGAGACGCTGAATCTTCTCGCAGCGCATCGACAAATCGGGCGGCCGTTGGGGCCCTCGATACCCGGCCACAGAGCCCGGCTGGAGGCGTGACGCCAGCTCAGGATACCAGGCCGCAAGGGCTTCACCGATGTCCATGCGCGAGAGCCGTTCAGTCCCGCCAAGATGGTAGAGACCGGGCCGCTCACAGCCGATCAATTCCCAGACCGCCCGTGCGACCACACCAGCCGGAATCGGACTGCGAAACTCATCGGTAAACAGGGTGATCCGGTGATCGCGCGCGGCGCTTCGACGCATGTCTTCCACAAAACTGCGGTCGCCGGTCTGCGAGGTGCCGGCCGTCAGGGCCAGACGGACCACCGTGTGACTGGGATTGGCGAGGACAGTCTGTTCAGCCGCCGCCTTGGTCTCTCCGTAGTAATTGATCGGATTGATCCGGTCCGTTTCGACATACCAGCCTTGCCGGCCGTCGAACACCTGATCGCTGGAACAAAAGAGAAAGGGAATCTCGCCCGCGAGCGAGGCGAGGAGCGCCGTGGCCTCAACATTCGCTCGTCTGGCCAGCTCAGGATCCTGCTCGCAGATGGCGGGGCGGCTGATCGCGGCACAGTGGATGACGGCCGCCGGCTGATGCTCCCGCCATTGCCGGCGGACGGCCGCCTCGTCCGTGAGATCAAGATCCTGTCTGGTAAGCCCGCGCACATCCCAGGCTGGCGCCCAGCGCGAGGCGGTGGCGAGGAGATACCGGCCAATCAACCCGGCGGCGCCGGTGACCAGTGCAACGGGCTTCCGCGCGCCGCCGGGACGGTTGGCCATAAATACGGTCAGTTCCTGGTGAGCTTCCGGTAGCGGATCCGGTGCGGCTGATCGGCTTCTTTGCCGAGACGCCGCTTGCGGTCCGCTTCGTAATCACTGTAGTTCCCTTCGAACCACACGACTTTGCTGTCGCCTTCAAACGCCAGAATATGTGTCGCCAGGCGGTCAAGGAACCACCGGTCGTGGCTGCTCACGACCGCGCAACCGGCGAAACTTTCCAGCCCTTCTTCCAGCGCCCGCAACGTATTCACATCGAGGTCGTTCGTCGGTTCGTCGAGGATGAGGAGATTGGCCCCTTCCTTCAGCATGTGGGCGAGATGCACGCGATTGCGTTCCCCGCCGGACAACTCCTTCACCTTCTTCTGCTGATCGGTCCCGGCAAAATTGAAGCGGGCGCAATAGCCCCGGGCGTTGACTTCCACTTTCCCGAGCTTGATCGTGTCCTGGCCTTCTGAGATCACGTCATACACCGACTTATTGGGATCGAGGCTCCGATCCTGATCGACATAGCCCAGCTTCACCGTCTCGCCGATCCGGATCGTGCCGGAATCCGGCTTCTCCTTGCCGAGAATCATCTTGAACATGGTCGTCTTGCCGGCCCCGTTCGGTCCGATCACGCCGACGATCCCGCCCTTCGGCAGGCTGAAATTCACATTTTCGTAGAGCACCTTGTCGCCGAACGCCTTGCTGATGCCGTTGGCTTCAATGACCACGTCGCCCAGGCGCGGTCCCGGCGGAATGTAGATTTCAAGGTCGGCGGCCACTTGATCCTGTTTCTGATTGACCAATTCTTCATACCGGTTCAGACGCGCCTTGCCCTTCGACTGGCGGGCCTTCGGCGACATGCGAATCCATTCCAACTCATGTTCGAGCGTCTTCTGGCGCTTCGACTCCGCCTTCTCTTCCTTCTCCAGCCGGTCCTTCTTCTGTTCCAGCCAGGAGGTATAGTTGCCCTGGAAGGGAATGCCGTGGCCGCGATCCAGTTCCAGAATCCAGCCGGCGACATTGTCGAGGAAGTAGCGGTCATGCGTGACGGCGATGACGGTGCCCTTGTATTGCTGCAGATGCTGCTCCAGCCACTGGACGGACTCGGCGTCGAGATGGTTGGTCGGCTCGTCGAGCAAGAGGATATCAGGCTCCTGAATCATGAGGCGGCAGAGGGCCACGCGGCGCTTTTCACCGCCGGAGAGCACGCTGATCTTGGCATCCGCCGGAGGACAGCGCAGCGCGTCCATGGCGATCTCCAGCTCGTTTTCCAATTCCCAGCCGTTGGCCGCCTCGATCTTTTCCTGAATCTGCGCCTGCTTGTCGATCAGCTTTTCCATCTCATCGGGACCGACTTCCCCGATCTTGTTGCTCACCGCTTCATATTCTTTGAGCAGCGCCACCAGTTCCGCTTTGCCTTCTTCGACCACTTCCTTCACAGTCTTGTTCGGGTCGAGCTGGGGCTCCTGTTCGAGCAGGCCCACGCTGTAGCCCTTCGATCGGGTGATCTCGCCGGTATAATTCGGATCCACGCCCGCAATGATCTTGAGCAGCGAGCTTTTGCCTGATCCGTTCAACCCCAGCACGCCGATCTTGGCGCCGTAGTAAAACCCGAGATAAATTTCGCGCAACACCTGCCGCTTCGGGGGATAGACCTTCCCGACATTGACGAGAGAGAAAATGACTTGCTTATCGTTGGTTGTAGCCATGGTCCTTGGAATCCTCCGCTAGTAATTCATACTGCCGAATCAAACAACTTAGCAGACCAGCTCGCCCCGCACAACCGAGGTTTGCTTGAAACCGCCTGGAAAGCCGGGTATCGTAGGCCCTATGCGTAGCAGAACGGTGACCGTGCTTCACGGGCTGGTGTGTCTGTTACTGGGCGTGATGACGTCCGGTTGCGGAGCGGTCGCGGCGGGGCTCTTCTCGGCCGGAGCGGAAACGGCGTCGGCCACCGGCGTGTCCTACACGATGGATAACATCGCCTATAAGACGTTCGTCCTGCCGGTCGAGCCCCTGCTCAAAGAAACCTTCACCACCCTCCAGGACATGGGGTTTCCCATCGAGAACTCCGAATCCCATGTGGCCGGGGTGCACATCGTCGCGCACGGCCCCAACACCGCGCACCCGATGGATATTGAAATCGATCTGGAGACCCTCAGCCAGAAGACGACGCGCATGCGGGTCGTCGTGAAGCGCGGCATGGTGCAGAAGGACGCCGCCACCGCCGGCGAAATCATCGCGGTCACCATGCAACGATTGCACTACCCGCCGAAGGACCTCGTCCAAGCCGGCTTGTAGCGCTCCGAGCCTCCCCTCGTTTCACCTTTCACGCCTCACGTTTCACGGGTCCCGAATTCGCCGCAGGCAGGCGTTTTCAACGGTCCGCTAGATGCCGAGGTCTTGCGACAGCCGGAGTTCCGACTCGTCGTCGATTTCTTCCAGACAGGTGAAACAGGGGAAGGGAAAGCGGTCGATGGGAATCGCGCAGACTTCGCCGACGAGCGAATCTTCCATTGCCGGACCGCCGCACTCTTTATGAATCAAGGTGAGCATCGTGTTGCCTCAGGGTTGTTCGACGACGACGTGGCGAAACCGTTCCATATGCTCGGGACTGCTCAATCGATGATCGCCGGGGATCAGTTCGAGGGCGATCGGAAATGCAGGCGCTCGTTCCACGAGCGTTTCCGCAAACTGCCTGCTGCCTTCCGGAAGGATCACGCTGTCTTGCTGTCCGTGGAGGATGGTCGTGCATACCGGCCTGAGCCGGTCGAAGGTCGTCTTCCAATAAGACTCGCTCTCTTCCACCCACTTCCATGACAGCGGCCAGTCTTTGTGGAGGGGCTCGTCGTCCCAGGGCATCCAGCCGGTGCGCTGCCATTCCTCTCGCCGTGCCGCCGGAATCTGCGCGGCCCGCACCCCCATCATGTTGAAGGCCGGGGCGATGAGGATCAGCCGATCGACGACGTCAAACTCCTGTGCCATCAGCCAGGCGATCCAGCCGCCGAGAGAATTTCCGACGATCGTAATTGACGGACCCTGCTTCAATGCATTCAAGACCAGCCGCGCATCGGCCAGCCAATCCGACAGAGTGTAGTCCGTGAACGTTCCATCGGACTCGCCGAACCCGCGCACGTCGTAGCAGCAGAATCCCCAGCCCTGCTCCTGACACCACTGCGCCAGGGACTTGCTCTTGTTCCCCCAGCGCTTGGAGAGGAAGCCGGTAATGAAAAGAACCTGACGATCCTTCCCCATCGCGCGATCGCCACGGATGAGCCTGCCGTCGGCTCCCTTCAATTCAAACCGGTTCATCATGGTGAGGATCTCGTCAGCCGCTTGATGAGAAACGAACCGAGTCGTTGAACGACCGTCTCCGGAATCTCGTGCCCGCCGCGAAACGTATGCCATTCGACGGCGAGGCCGGCCTGGCTCAGCGCATCGCGGAGGCGTTCAGCCCCGGTGAAGGGCAGAATCTCATCCTGCATGCCGTGGCTTTGAAAGACCGGCAGCCCTTTTCGTTTTGGAAGAAGCGGACCCCACAGAGGCTGCGCGAGCAAGGTGCCGGAAAGCTGAACAAGCCCGGCATAGGGACGATCGCTGTGGAGCAGGACATCGCAGGAGAGCATGGCCCCCTGCGAGAATCCCCCGAGGACGGTCTTGCGCGGATCGGCACCGAGTTTCTGCTCGATTTCTTTCAAAAAAGCCAGCATCTGCTCACGCATGGGCGCCAGGCCCTTCGGAATGTCTTGCGACAGATCGCGCACCCGCCCGGCCGCTCGATCCTGGGCGATGCGGGCCATGTCGATCATCCACCAGGCGCGCGCATCGATCGGTCCAAAGCTCAGCGAAAGCGGGCCTTCTGGAAAGATCCAGCGCGTCCCGGCCGGGACATCGATCACCTCGGCCAGCGGCACCAGATCGTCTCCGGGCGCGCCGAAGCCGTGCAATAGGACCACCAGCGGGCCCTGGCCGCCGCCGTGGCCATCGGTGCCGCCGGTCAGGCGCACCGTGAAATCCCCCAGACGAATCGTCTGCATCACCCACGCTCCCCGCCGATTAATTCAAATAGAGATACTGCACCACGGCCAGGCCGCCATAGAACGAGGACTCGACCACCGGCTGCTGCCACAAGGGCACAAAGGCTCCTTGGCTGACGGCTTCAATGTCTTCAATGACCTGGCGGGTCAGTTTGACGTCGGGCTCGCCGGCCGTGCCGCGATCCAAACCTTGCAGCACCAATTGGTTCAGCCTGGACACGCTCGCATTCCGCGCCTGCTCCGCCGCCCGATACAAGAGCAGCGCCGCCGCCATGGCCAGCAACACGTTCACCGCCCACCCCACCACCATCGTCAGGGGGAAATGCCAGTTGTCAAAATAACTGTTGCGCGCCACCATCATGATGAGCAGCACGATGAAGGGATACCGCACGAGCCGGTTGACCACATCGGTCCGCTTGGCGATCAGTTCGATCTTCATCAGCTCCCGCGCCTTGGCCACATGCTCGGCGGACTGCAACTTGAGTCGGCCGGTCAGTGCCTCGGGCCAGCCCTCCGTGGCCTGCGTCAGCGAGCCGATCCAGCGCCGGCACAGCAGCACCGCGTCGAACACGAATAGGTTGAGGACCGCCGCGCACACATAACTGGCCAGCACGAGCACCAGATCCAGCCGGCAACTGAACGTCCCGCGGCAGGGGCCTGAAAAATCTTCGGTGCCCATGACTTTCCAGAGCAGCCCCAACGACACCGCATACACCGTCACCAGCAGCAGGATGCGCGGGAGACGATGCCGGCCTGAACCGGCTTCCCGGTACAGCGTCCACAAATTCCCGACCTGCGCTTCCTCCCGGCGGCCGCGAGGGGACAACACCCACTGCATGGTCGTGAGATACCGCCGCCACCCTTCTGCATGAGCCCCTCCGGTCTGAGCGCCACACCCGTAGCGCTCCTCCATCCAGTCCGAATTCGACCGGAGGTCCCGCCAGGCCTTGATCAAGAAGATAAGTCCCAACAGCGTGGCCAGCCCGCGCAAAATTTCCGTCGGCCAGAGGCTGACGCCTTCCAGCCAATAGAACGGTTCGCCCTGATCGTGATTCCGCAGCACGATATCGAGAAGCACCCGATCGACGAAGAACGCGAGCCCAACGGCGCCCAGTGCCCCGAAAAGCAGGAGGCCCGTGTGCGCCGTCATCCACCGGTGCGAGGCCGGTCTGGTCCATAAGAGGATGAACCCGATCACATAGGCCAAACCGGCGCTCCCATAAATGACGCCGGACGGAGGCCGCCGGCCCGTTGTTTGCGGAGCATCATCCGACAGATCCACGCGGGGGGCGTGCAGGGTGTGCCCCTCTTCAACCGCGCCGACCGAGAGATCGATCGCGCCATGCCGGCCGACTTCGAATAGGCGGGGAGGCTCCACCCCGCTGAACCACACATGATCGGCCGTCAGGTTGGCCCGGTAGCCGCAGGGCGACAACGGTGTGTCGGCGATCCCGCGCGACTGGCCGGCGGGGCTGGGCGGACAGACGGACAAGGGCCGCACATGCCCCACCGCCTGGAGCGTGGCAAAGTAGGCGGAGGTTTGATAGCTGCTGCGAAACGGCGGCACATCGCGCTGCAACATGCCGTACAATTCCAACCCGTAGTGGGAGGCGGTCACGAGATTCCGCGTCCACCGGTATTCATCCGCGTAGACCAGCCGGGTATCCAAATCCGTCGTGAAAAAGACGGCGCCGGGAAAGCGCTCGCGCATGGCCTGCAGAATCAGCAGGGCATCATAGGCATCGCTGCCGAGGATGCCGATGGCGGTGACGGGATTCTTGGTGCTGTCCTCTTCATCGTCCGAGATCGCATTGGCCACTTCGGTCATATCCCGCTCGATGCGGCTGGCCAGCCGCTGCGCATAATCGAACTGGCTCGTGCCGATGGGCCGCTCCAGCACCTGGCTATCGAACAGGGCGCTCTTGATCGACTTCGCGCCATTCCCCTTGGCGGCCTCTCCCTTCTCTCCGGCAGGCACTTCTCCGTCCAGCCCGCGCAGGTAGCTGTATCGCCAGACGTTCAAGCCGAGGCCCCTCGTTCCAGCCGGGCTGTTGACTTGAAGCTCGACCGCCTGGTTGACCGTGGCACATTCCGATTGAATCCTCGCCAGCCGTTCCTTATTGATGGCGCGGTTCTCCGCGTCGGTCCGATGGGCGATGCGATGGCAGACGGCGGCGGTAAACTCCACCGGCAGCACCCGGCCATAGAACGAATCCCATTCCGCGATGAGGATGACGGCATCCCGCTCGAATTTTACCCGGCGGCGTTCGAGCTCCTGCGTCAAGGCGCCGAAGAGCCGGTCGTCCGATCCAATGCTGTGTTTCAGCTCGATCCCCGCCTTCAGCAAAATCCAACAGAGTTGTTCCCGGCTCGCGTCGGGCGAGGCGCATTCCGAGGATTCCGCCGGCTTGGCGGCGACGTTGAGACCTTGCGTCAGCAGCTTGGGCATGGCCGTGGCCCAAGGCGAGTACAGTTCCACGCGCCCGCCGGCGTTCGCCCAAATCAGGTGATCGTCGCGCCCCTGCACCGTGCCGGCCGCTTCTTCGAGGAGATTGCGGAACCCAGAGGAGCTGCGCGGTCCGATGATCTTGAAGCGCAGATGCTGTTCCCGGCGAGGGTCCAGCAGCACCGTGCCATCCCGTCCCGTCTGACAGGCGTGGCGCCCGATGGCGCTCTCCTCGCACAGGATGGACTGCGTCAGCCGCTGCAGGGTGCCGATGGGATGATCCCCGGTGATCTCACTGCTCACCCACAGAATGAGAATGGATGAGGCCCGGGTTGTGTCGAGGGAACAGGTTCGCGGCCCGTCCCCGTACCACTCATAGGGCAAGACCCGGCTCGCTCCGGCACGGTCCCGCCATTCGACATAGGACAGTTGATTTTCATTGTGGGGCACATAACAGGCAATCCCGAGGGCGGAGCCGATCGCATAGCGATCCCGGATACGGGTCTCCCGGCTTTCTCCCGACAATCCGCCTTCGGCTGTCACCAGCAGCACGGTGATGGGCCGCCCCGGTTGCTGGCCGATCTTGTCGTCCAGCTCCTGACGGATGGCTCTCACCCGATCGACATCGTCCTTTATCTCCCCGGCCGCCGACCTGACCTCACCATCGAATTTCGCCACGCGGCGCACGGCTTCCAGGGGATCCTCCCACAGGCGGGCCGCCACGACGCCTTCGGCCACATGCGGCTTGAGTTCGCCCCCCATGGAGGGCGGACGCGTGCTCTTCAGCGGCGACTGGACCAGCATCACCCCGGCAATCGCCAGTCCCAGCGTAATGGTCCCCGCCACCGCCAGCTTGGAATCTCCCTGCTTCTTGGCCATGTGATCGTTCCTGGGTGGACGTGAAAAGCGGGCTCCGAAATATGCTCCGCCTCAGCTTGCGGTTCATCTGATCTATACTGACGCAAGAAACGAGGGCTCCGCAACCAGGAGAGGCTTAGGACGAGCAACTGACGGAGAGGTGTTTCCCCCAGTTCGGCGGCGCAGCGGCATAGGCCTCCATGCCCGGCTGGTCGTCGTAGGGATTCTGCAATAACACCAGCAGGCGGTCGATTTCAGAGAAGTCCTTCTGCTGCGCCTTCTCGATGGCCTGCTGCGCCAGGTAGTTGCGCAGCACGTATTTCGGATTGACGCGCTGCATGCGCGCGCGCCGCTCCTCATCCCGGCTTCCTTCGGCGCGCAATCGTTCCGCGTAGCGCCTGGCCCAGCGGTCGAAGGCGTCACGATCGAGAAAGAAATCGCGCAACCCGTCGTTGGTGTCTCCGGGTGCCGAACGAAACTCGCCCAGCGCGCGAAAGAAGATCGTGTAATCGACGTGATGCTGGGCCATGAGCGCCAGCAGATCTTGAATCAGCCCCGCGTCTGCTTCCTGCGGCTCACGCAGCCCGACCTTGGCCCGCATCAGCTCCATGTAGCGCCCTTCGCAGAGCGGCGTGTAGCGGTCCAGCGCGGCTTTCAGCTCGTTCTTTTCGGCCAAGGGCAGCAACGCCTGCGCAAGGCAGCTCAGATTCCAGAGACCGATATAGGGCTGTTGATTGAAGGCATAGCGGCCGTTGTGATCGGAGTGGTTGCAGATGAAGCCGGGATCGTAGTCGTCGATGAAGCCGAAGGGGCCGTAGTCGAGCGTGATGCCGAGGATTGACATATTATCGGTATTCATCACGCCGTGGGCCCAGCCGACGGCCTGCCATTGGGCAATCAACTTGGCCGTGCGTTCGACCACTTCGTCAAAGAAGCGGGCATACTTGTCGGCGACCTCAACCAGGTGCGGATAGTGTTGGCCAATCACATAATCGGCCAGGACTTTCAGCTGCTCGTGCTGCTTGCGATAGTAGAAGATTTCGAACGAGCCGAACCGGACATGCGAGGGCGCCATGCGCAGCACGATCGCGCCGGTTTCCACCTGCTCGCGATAGACCTGGTGATCGCTGCCGACGATGCAGAGCGCCCGCGTGGTCGGAATCCCGAGGCCGTGCATGGCTTCGCTGCAGAGATATTCGCGGATGGTGGAACGCAGCACCGCGCGGCCGTCGCCGTCACGCGAAAAGGGCGTCATCCCCGCGCCCTTGAGCTGCAAATCCCATTTCGCGCCCCGCTCGTTCCGCACCTCGCCCAGGAGAATGGCCCGCCCGTCTCCCAGCTGCGGGACATAGGTGCCGAACTGGTGGCCGGCGTAGAGCATGGCCAACGGCTCCATCCCCGGCACGAGCAGGCTCCCGCCGAACACGCCGGCGAATTCCGGCCGCGCCGCTTCCGCCGGATCGAGGTCGATGAGTGCCGCCGCGGCGGGATTGAAGCTGATGAGATAGGGCGCGCTCGAGAACGGCGTGGGGTGCAGTTTCGCGTGAAATGATTCGGGCAAGCGGGCGTAGGAATTGTCGAAGGCCAGTTGCTCGAGCGCGCGCAGATGGTGCGTCATTTCGGATGTTATTTCCGTTTGCGGCGGGCCTTGCCGGACGGCTGAATCAACGACCGGAACGTGTCTTGGGCAAAATCATAGGTCCACACATCGCCGGTTTCGATGGAATAGACCCACCCATGGAGTTCCAGCGACTTGTTTCGCAGTCGCGCCGCGACAAGCGGATGGGTCTGTATGTGCCCCAATTGAATCCGCACGTTTTCCTGCGTCGTGGCGACATAGAGGGCGTCGCCGGTCAGATGGCTGTAATTGTCCCGCACGACCCGCCTGGTGGCTTCCGCCTGAAGCAGCCAGGCCTTCACCGCGGGCAAATCGCCCACCTGCTCCGGTTCGAGGATGGCCTTCACCACTCCGCAATCCGTGTGGCCGCAGACGATGATATTTTTCACCCCCAACACGCCGACCGCATATTCAATCGTGGCGATCGTGCTCCCGATCGTCGTCCCGTAGGACGGCACCAGATTGCCCGCGTTCCGGAGAATGAACAGTTCCCCGGGATCCGTCTGGGTCACCAGACAAGGATCGATGCGGGAGTCTGAACAGGTAATGAACAGGGCCCTCGGCTGCTGCCCCTTGGCCAGGCTTGAAAATAAATCGCGCTTCGTCTTGAACACCTCGCGTTGGAACTTTTTGAAGCCCTCGATGAGTTTTTTCATGCGTCCCTCGATTCAGGTTATCGACCGGCGCTTTCCAGTTCTCGATCCATGGAAAAGACGAGGACTTTCTCGCCGATCTGGACATCGATATCGGTAAAGAGGGCCACGGTCTTGGCGCCGGTGATTTCATTCACTTGCTCCACCAGCCGCTCGCGTCCCTGGGCGATGAGCGTCTGGCGCACCCGCTTGACCATGTCGATGCCTTCGGCGGTCTTGGCCAATTGCCGCTCCGCGGGTGTCAGCACGCCTTTCAGGCGCACCACGACCAGATCCCGCACGATGAAGGCCTTTACGTCTTCCGGCCCACGCCCCATGAATTCCTGCTCGAACTTGATGATGGCGTTGCGGATGGCGCTTTCGATTTCGCCTCTGGTCAGTCCTTTGTTGTTCATGACACCGTCCTTCCGGTCAGATCGTCGCGCTCAAGTATAGAGGTGCTTTTGCGGGGTCACAAGGGCAAACCGGCCGCTCGGGGGTCCAAAAGACACGCCGCGTGGGTCCGAAGGCCTAGAAGGCTGCGGGCAATGTACCCGATGTCTTGACTCCTCCGAGACGGATCCTTGATAAGAAGATTCTGTATTCATCTGATGGGGTGGGCTGTCCGCCACGGTTGCACGGGAGAGGCGGCCCCCCCACGATGCATACGACAGAGGCGGTAGGGTGACCGGCACGTTTCGGGCCGGTTTCAGTACAAGCCAACCGTGGTGCGCGGACATGCTGTCGCGCAGCGCGGTTGGCTTTTGTTTTTCCGAAACTGGGAGGGGCCCGTGTACGCCATCCTGCTTCCCTTGCTCCCGCTCCTGACGGCGCTGATGGTCGCAGTCGGTGACGAACGCTCGCGCCGCACCCGCACACAGCTCGCCGCCTTCCCGATCGGGGCGGCGTTCTGCGGCGCAATCGCCACGCTCTATTATGTGGCCACCCAGGGGCCGATCAGTATCCGCTTCTATGACCCCGCCTCCAGTGTGTCGCTCGCGTTTCCGATCGGCTTCTATATCGACCGGCTGAGCGCCGTCATGATGGTGCTGATCTCGGGCATCGGCACGGTCATCTACACCTATTCCCTCGGCTACATGTACCAGGACCCCCACGAACCCCGGTATCTTGCCCTCATCGGCATCGCGACGTTCGTGCTGCTCTGCATGGTCTCCAGCGCGAATCTGATGATGCTGTTCCTGTTCTGGCAACTGCTGAGTTACCTGCTGTATCTCCTGGCCCATAACCATACCCATGCGGGCACGCTGGAAGGCGCCTTCAGGACGTTCACACTGTTGCGAGCCGGGGACATCGCGTTTCTGGCGGGAGTCGTCCTGGCCCATGCCCTGTACGGCACGCTGGAATTTCCGGCCCTGTTCGCCAAGGCCGCCGAGATGCCGGTCACGCTGTCGCCCTGGCCGGGCTTGGACATCAGCGGACCGACGGCGGTCACGCTGCTGCTGTTCATCGGCGGCATGAGCAAGTCCGCGCAATTCCCGTTCCACATCTGGCTCCCTCACTATCTCTATGCCCCGACGCCCGCAACGGCCTTGCTCCACGCCGGGATCATCAATGCGGGGGGCTTCCTGATCAACCGCCTGGCGCCGCTCTTCGGGCTGAGTGCGACGACCCTGCACGTCGCCTTTGTCGTGGGCACGCTGACCGCCGTCCTGGGCGCCACCATGATGCTGG